>CACJQX010000006.1 GCA_902595595.1 uncultured Pelagibacteraceae bacterium
CAGCAAATCTCTTTGAAAAATAAGCTATTTTATTGTTTACAACATTAGATTGTTTCAATTCTTTAGATGAGTAAATTCTTTTTTTAAATAAAGGATTTTTAATCGATTTTTGAATTCTTTTATTTTCAACAATATCAACACCAATACCAAGAATTTTCATTTATTTTTTTATAATTTTTTTAAAGTTTTTAATTACTTTTGAGAATCCATCAAATATGGACTCTCCAATTATAAAATGTCCAATATTATACTCCTCAATTTCTATTATTTTTGTTAATATTTTTGTGGTTTTATAATCCAAACCATGACCAGCATGAACTTCTATATTTAAACTTGATGCTAATTTTGCACTTTTTTTTATTCTGTTTAATTCACTAGAATAATTTTTTTTAGATTTAACTAGGTTTGCTAGTTTTCCAGTATGTATTTCTATACAATCAGCATTTAATTTTTTAGCAAGTCTAATGTCATTTGGAGAAGGGTTAATGAATAAACTTGTTCTTATCTTTGCTATTTTAAATTTTTTAATTATTTTCTCTAATTTATTAAGATTATTTTTAATATTTAAACCTCCCTCAGTAGTGATTTCTTTTCTATTTTCTGGAACTAAACAAATAAAATTTGGTTTTATCTTAAGTGCTTTATTAACGATTTCTTTGTTCATAGAAATCTCAAGGTTTACAAGCACATTTTTTAAAGCACAAATTTTTTTTGCATCAATATCATTTATATGTCTTCTATCTTCTCTTAAATGAATTGTTATTGAATCAGCTCCATAACTAATAACTTTTTTAGCTGCGTATAGTGGATCTGGATGTTTCTCTCCACGAGCGTTTCGTAAAGTTGCAATATGATCTATATTTACACCTAACCTCTTCACTTAATAAATCTGCTTCCTGGGGTTGTTATTGGTATAGATTTAAGTTCTGGTGGTAATTTATTTGCTGTGTAAGTTGGAACATCAATTTTTAAATGAGATGTAATTCTAGTTTTAATTTTTAAAGATTGTTTCGTCGATCGATCAATTATAGATGCAAATCCAATTAATTTTGCTTTTGATTTTTTAATCAATTTCACACACTCTAAACTTGATTTTCCTGTAGTGATTACATCTTCTATAATTAATACCCTTGCTCTTTTTTTAATATTAAAACCTCTTCTGAGAGTAAATTTACCATTAACCCTTTCGCAAAAAATTGTTTCTTTTTTTAGCAATTTTCCTATTTCATATCCAATAATTACTCCTCCCATTGCAGGAGCTAGTATTAAATCAATTTTTTTAAATTTTTTTTTAATTTTATTTGCTAAAGATTTACAAATTTTATCAGCTAAATTAGGAAAGCTTAAAAGTTTTGCACACTGTATATATTTTGACGAATGTAGACCTGAGGATAGAACAAAGTGACCTTCTAATAATGCATTAGTTTTTTTTAAAATATTTAAGGATTTTTTGTGTGAAAGCATTTCTTTTTTCTTCGTGTCTAATTATCTTAAATTTTATACTCTTTTGTTTTAGCTCTGCAATAAAATTAGTAAAATTCTTAAGGTTTCTAATAATTAATTTAAATTTAAAATTAATATAATTGGGATTTTTACCAACCATTTCTAAGCTCGATATATTTAATTTGTGACTTCCAATGAGTGAGCTTATATCTCCTAATTGACCTGGCTTATCAGGTAATGACATCCATAGAGTGGTATTATATTTTTTTGTTTTTTCCTCTTTTTGCTCTCCTTTATCATGCCAATATCTTCTTATTGCTGCTCTAGCTTTACCTGTTTTAGTTGTTGGTATCCAGTGAAGCGACGGTGAATTATTTTTAGATGTTATAATATTTACTCGATCACCATTTCTTAAAATAGTTTGTAATTCACTTTTGTTTCCATTAATTTCACAACCAACTGCTGAATTACCAATTTTAGTATGAACAGCATATGCAAAATCTATGGCTGTTGCGTCTTTAGGTAATTTAATTACTGAACCTTTTGGTGTGAAACAAAATACGTTTTCTTGAAACATTTGTAGTTTTGTATACTCATACGAGTCTTCAGGGTTTTCATTTTTTTCTATAATCTCAACAAGATCTTTTAACCAATCATACTCCTTCCAACTTAAAGAATTAAATTTTTCAGAAGATTTATACTGCCAATGAGATGCAACGCCTCTTTCTGCAAATTCGTGCATTTCATGTGTTCTAATTTGAATTTCTATTGGTTTTTTATTTGAACCAATTACAGAAGTATGAATAGATTTATAACCATTGATTTTTGGAGATGAAATATAATCTTTAAATTTTCCCGGTATACAATTCCATTTTTTATGAAAAATCCCAAGGGTTTTGTAACAATCGTCTACGTTGTTTAAAATTATCCTAAATCCAATAATGTCTGTTATTTGTTGAAGGGAGACTCTTTTTTTTTGGACTTTTCTCCAAATTGAAAAAGGTGTTTTTTCTCTACCATGAATCTCTGCATTAATCTCATTATCATTCAATATTTCACTTAACTCAAAAGATTGTTCTTCAAATAAATCTTTTCTATCCAATTTTATTTCATCAAGTCTTTTTTTTATTAATTTTCTTGCATCGTTATTTAAAATTTCAAAAGATAAATCCTCAAGTTCATCTCTTATTCTATGCATTCCCATTCTATCAGCTAATGGGGCATAAATTTCCATAGTTTCTTGAGCTATTCTTTTTCTTTTGTCTTCTTTTGTAATTGCTTTAATGGTTCTCATATTATGTAGTCGATCGGCAATTTTCACTAACAGAACTCTGATGTCTTTTGATGTTGCTAAAATTAATTTTCTGAAATTTTCAACTTTAGAATTAGCTCCAGCTGAATTTTCAAATGCTGAAATTTTTGTTACACCATCAACTAAATCAGCAACCTCATCACCAAATTCTTGTTTGATAGTTTCATAAGTTGCAAAAGTATCTTCTATAGTGTCATGCAATAGACCAGTTGTAATTGTAGCGCTATCTAATTTTAATTCAGTTAAAATATTTGCAACCTCAATTGGGTGAACAGAATAAGGATCACCCGAAGCTCTTTTTTGACTCTTATGTGCTTTAACAGCAAAATTATATGCTTTATCCAATTTTTCAGGATTAAGAAATTTATTATAATCCTTAACTTTATTTATAAGTTCATTTGAATTAAGCATAATTGATATTATACCATTAAATCAAATTTGTTTAATAGATCTAATGTCTCTATCAGGAAGCAGAGAAATCAAGGTTTTAACATCAATTTGTTTATCAGGATGAGTCCAATTCTTTTGAATCTCAAATAATGGAAATAATACAAAGTTTCTTTTGTGCATCATTTTATGAGGTAAATTAATCTTAGAATTTTTTCTTGATACCAAACTATTAAAATCGATTATATCTAAGTCACATGTACGAGGTGCATTTTTTTTTGCTTTTTTTCTACCTAATTGATTTTCTATAGATTTACATATTTTTAATAGTTCTTGAGGGTTGTAATAACATTTTAATTTTATAATTATATTTAAGAACTTAGGTTTCCGTGGGTCAGGCCAGGAAGGGGTTTCATAATAACTAGATACAGAAAGAACATCTAAGTTATGTTCTGCTAATAAAAATTTCGCTTTTTCTATATTTCTTTTTCTTATACCTAAATTAGAACCTATTCCTAAAAAAACAATTTTAGCTTGATTTTCTAATATATCTTGCCTTTTCACGGTTCCAATCTCTACTTTTTTTAGTTGCTCTTTTATCATATTGCTTTTTCCCTTTTGCAACAGCTAGTTCTATTTTAGCTTTTCCTTTTTTAAAGTACATTTTTGTAGGAACTAATGTGAAACCATCTCTTTGCATTTTACCTATCAATTTATTTATTTCTTTTTTATTAAGAAGTAATTTTCTATCGTCTGTTGGTTTGTGATTAGAGTAACTGGCTTGCTTGTATGGAGATATATGTGAATTAATTAAAACAATTTCACCTCCCTTTTCAACAGCATAAGACTCAGCAATATTAACCTTGCCCTCTCTTACTGATTTAATCTCTGATCCCTTTAAAACAATTCCAGCTTCAAAAAGATCTTCGAAAAAATAGTTGAAACTAGCTTTTCTATTTAAACAAATGATTTTCAAACCAGGATTGGTTTTTTTGTTCATTAAATTAACTTAGCAGACTGAAGAGCTTTTTTTACAATTTCTTTTGTTGCGTCTGTTACTTTTACAAGTGGTAGTCTTACGTTGTCATCACAAAGTCCTAAAAGTTTTGCAGCATATTTTACAGGACTAGGATTGCTCTCAACAAACATTGAGTGATGAACTGGTTGTAATATTTTATCTAATCTTTCTGCTTCTTTCATTTCGTTATCGGTGTCTGATTTGGAGAATTTTTGAAAATCTGAACAAAGTTTAGGTGCAATATTAGCTGTTACACTAATAGTACCTACCCCACCACGTTTATTAAATTCAAAAGCATTATCATCATTACCTGTTAATTGAATAAAATCTTTGCCCATTTTTTCAAGTGTCTGATTAACTCTATTTAAATCACCCGTTGCATCTTTAACACCAACTATATTTTTTAATTCATAGAGTCTGGCCATTGTATCCACTGACATATCAATTACAGATCTACCAGGAATATTATAAATTATAATTGGAATGCCACACTTATCATTAATTGCTTTATAATGTTGATACAGGCCTTCTTGAGTTGGTTTATTATAATAAGGTGTAACAATCAAAGCACCGTTAGCTCCTGCTTTTTCTGCATGTGTGGTTAAAGAAATAGCCTCCTCAGTTGAGTTGGAACCCGTGCCAGCAATAACCGGAATTTTTCCATTACTTTCTTTTATACATAAATCTATTACTCTTTGATGTTCATCATGACTTAATGTAGGGGATTCACCTGTTGTACCAGCCGGCACAAGTCCATTCGTACCATTATCGATGTGGAAATGGATTAATTTTATATATGCTTCCTCATCTAGACCATTATTTTTAAATGGTGTAATTAAAGCAACATTTGATCCTTTGAACATAAATACTTATAACATAGTTTAAAGATTCATATACTAAAAGATTATGCTCAAAAAAATATTATTTTTAGGTTTCACCATATCAATATTAATATTTTCAAATAATCTCTTTGCTGAAATTAATTCAGTTGTACCTTTAAAAAAACCTGTTTTAAGTAAAGAAGAAATTCAAAAGAAAATATCTATAAATATCGTCAAGCCATTAAAGAAGCCCACTAAAACCAAAGAAATTAAAATCGAAGAAGTGATTGTTAAAAAAGAGTTGGTTTTAAAAGAAAAAAAATTAAGTTTTAAAATACCAAAAAAAAAACCAACTATAGCTGGCACTAACACAGCTAAGAATATTAAGATTTCAAGATATTATAGCAAAAAAGACTTTGGGTTGGCTAAAAAAGCTATTTCAGAAATGCAGAAAAGTAAATGGTCGTCTGCTCTTAAAATAGCAAAAAAAGCAAAAGACAACTCTATTTATAATTTTATACAATGGAGACATCTTTTAACATCAGGTAACCAGGCGTCCTTTTACGATTATCAAGTTTTTTTAAATAAAAATTCAGATTACCCTAGAATAAGCAGAGTTAAATATCTTGCTGAGCATAAACTATCCACAGAAAGTGTCTCACCTAAAAAAATAATAAAATGGTTTGGAGAAAATGATCCATTAAGTGGTTATGGAAAAATGATACTTGGAGAAAGTCATATTTTAATTGGAGAGAAAAATAAAGGAACAAGACTGATTAAAGAAGGTTGGGTCACAGCAGATTTATCCAAAAATGAATTAAAATATTTCAGAAAAAAATATAAAAAATATTTAAATGCAGATGACTATATTAAACGAGCTGATTATTTAGCTTGGAACGGTGATCATTGGGATTTAAGAAGATTAATAAGGTATCTGCCAAAAGATTACGAACTTTTATATAATGCAAGACATCTTTTAATGAGTAAAGGTTATGGAGTTGACCAAGCCATAGCAAATGTTCCTCAAAAATTTAAGAATGATGCTGGGTTAAACTACGATCGATTGAAATGGAGAAGAAAAAAAGGACGTGTAGATTCTTCAACAGAAATCTTATTGAAAATAAGAAATGATAAAGAGTATTTAGTTAGGCCTGACAAATGGTGGAAAGAAAGAGAAATTATCTCAAGAGCGTTGCTTTATAAAAAGAAATATGAAATTTCATATAAAATTTCAAGCAATCATGGAATGACTGAAGGGTCTGAATATGCTGCTGCAGAATGGATGAGTGGATGGATAGCTTTAAGTTTTTTAAATGATCCATTAACAGCTAAAGATCATTTTAAAAATTTTTATGAAAATGTTAGTTATCCAATAAGCTTGTCTAGAGGTGCCTATTGGCTTGGAAGAGCATATGAAAAAATAGGTGAAAGAGAGCAATCAAATAATTGGTACAGAGAAGCCACAAAATATCTTACTACTTACTATGGTCAGCTAGCTTTTTTAAAATTAAATCCAAATGGAAAATTTGAGTTAGAAAAAGATATGGAAATTGATCCAAAATATAGAATTCAATTTTTTAATAAAGAGCTTGTGAAAATTTCTTATCTTCTAGATGAATTGAAGAAAGATAAATATACAAAACATATTTTAAGACATTTAGCTAATGATAATATAGCAAAAGGTAGTGAGGTTTTGGCTGCAGAATTAGCTACAAGTATAAATAGATATGACTTTGCTATTCAGGTTTCAAAAATTGCGTCTTATCAAAAAAGATTTCATAATAAATACAATTACCCAATAATTAGCACTCCTAAATATATTAATAAAAGAAAAATTCCAGAAAGTGCTTTGATCTTATCTATAATTAGACAAGAAAGTGAATTTGATTTAGAAGCTAATAGTCATGCTGGTGCAAAAGGATTAATGCAATTGATGCCCTACACAGCAAAATTAGTTTCAAAACAAGCCAAACTTCCTTATTCAAAATCAAGATTAACCACTGATCCAGAATATAATATTAATTTAGGCTCACATTATATTGCAGGTTTAATTCTACAATATGATGGTGCTTACCCTTTTGCAGTCGCTGCGTATAATGCAGGACCCAATAGAGTTAAATATTGGAAAAAAATAAATAAAGATCCACAAAAAAAACAAGTTGATTATGTTGATTGGGTTGAGTTAATAAAATTTAGAGAAACAAGAAATTACGTACAGCGTGTAATGGAAAATTATAATGTCTATAGATATATTTTGGAACAACGACCTGTACCTATGAAAAACTTTTTTAAAGATCAGCCTCTATTTTAGTGGCGGAAGAGGAGGGATTCGAACCCTCGGTACAAGTTTCCTCGCACGGTCATTTAGCAAACGACTGGTTTCAGCCTCTCACCCACTCTTCCGTATGACATTGTGTATTAAGCGATTGTATTGAAAATTCAATATATATAAAGTAATTATTCAATTATTATGAGAAATAAGTACTCAGTATTTTCGTTAATTAAAAATGCTCTTTCATATCATGAAAATTGGCAAAGAGCGTGGAAAGATCCTGCTCCTAAAAAAGAGTACGATGCAGTTATTGTTGGTGGTGGTGGCCACGGATTAGCAACAGCCTACTATTTAGCAAAAAAACACAATATGAATAATATTGCTGTAGTTGAGAAAGGTTGGATTGGTGGAGGAAATACTGGACGGAATACTACAATTATTAGATCAAATTATTTATGGGACGCCAGTGCAGGATTGTATGATCATGCATTAAAAATATGGGAAGGTTTATCTCAAGAACTAAACTATAATGTAATGTTTAGTCAAAGAGGTGTAATGAACCTTGCACATAATTTGCAAGATGTTAGAGATTTAAAAAGACGAACACATGCTAATAGACTAAATGGAATTGACGCAGTCTACTTGAGCACAGAAGAAGTTAAAAAATTTTGTCCAATTATAAATACATCACCAGATATTAGATACCCTGTTTTAGGAGGAACCCTTCAGCATAGAGCTGGTACAGCAAGACACGATGCGGTTGCTTGGGGATATGCTAGAGGAGCTGATGCAATGGGTGTTGATATTATTCAAAATTGTGAAGTTAAAGGAATAAAAAGAAATGGAGATAGTGTTGAAGGAATAGAAACAACAAAAGGATTTATAAAAACTAAAAAGGTTGGTGTAGTTGCAGCTGGTCATTCTAGTGTAATAGCTAATATGGCTGGTCTAAGACTTCCCCTTGAAAGTAAACCTTTACAGGCTTTAGTTTCTGAACCTGTAAAACCAATTATTGATACAGTTGTAATGTCTAATGCAGTGCATGCTTATGTAAGTCAATCTGACAAAGGAGAGCTGGTAATTGGTGCTGGAACGGATGATTATGTTTCTTATACTCAAAAAGGTAGTCATCAAATAGTTGAAGGAACATTAAATGCAATTTTAGAATTATATCCAATTTTCAGTAGAATGAGAATGTTAAGACAATGGGGAGGAATAGTAGATATTTGTCCTGATGCTAGTCCAATTTTAAGTAAAACTTCAATTAAAGGATTATATTTTAATTGTGGTTGGGGTACTGGAGGATTTAAAGCAACTCCTGGATCTGGAGATTTGTTTGCACATACTATCGCAAATGATGAACCTCACAAACTTAATGCTGCATTTAATTTAAATAGATTTGTAAGCGGAGACCTTGTTGATGAACATGGGGCTGCAGCGGTTGCTCATTAATGTTTTTAATAAACTGTCCATACTGTGGAGAACGAGATCAGCAAGAATTTAAGGCTGGAGGTGAAGCTCATATCGAGAGACCTAAGCAACCAACAGAATTAAGTGATGATGAGTGGGCAGAGTATTTATTTATGAGAAAAAATATTAAAGGTGTTCAATTTGAAAGATGGAATCATGCACATGGTTGTCGTAAATGGTTTAACATGGTTAGAGACACTTCTAACGATGAAATAAAAGCAATTTATAAAATGGGTGAAAAACCACCTGCTCAATAAAATGACTAAAAACTTAAGAGTAAAATCGAGTGAGTATATTGATGAAACTAATAGAATTTCCTTTAAATTTAATGGCAAAACTTACCATGGATTTAAAGGCGATACTTTAGCATCAGCATTACTTGCAAACGATGTTCATTTAGTTGGAAGAAGTTTTAAATATCATAGACCAAGAGGAATTATGACGTCTGGATCTGAAGAACCAAATGCTATAGTTCAAGTAAACCCTGGTACCAATAGAACGGAACCCAATGTTAGAGCAACAGAAGTTGAGATTTACGAGGGTTTAGAGGCATCAAGTCAAAATTGTTGGCCAAGTGTTGAATTTGATATTGGTGGAATAAACAATTTTCTCTCCCCTTTTTTTCCAGCAGGTTTTTATTATAAAACATTTATGTGGCCTGCTAGTTTCTGGGAGAAATATGAATTTTTCATAAGACACTCCGCGGGTTTAGGTAAATCACCAACAACAACTGATCCTGACATTTATGATCACCGTAATGTTCACTGTGATGTATTGGTTGTAGGTGCAGGTATATCGGGAATTATGGCAGCAAAAAATGCAGCTAAAAATAATTTTAAAACGTTGTTAGTTGAAGAAAAAAATGAACTTGGTGGATCAACTATTTATGAAAATAATGAATTTAACAAAATTGATAACAAGGCCCCTTCAGAGTGGTTAAAAAAAGAAATAGAGGAACTTAAAAATATTAAAAATCTTGAAATAAAAACTAGAACAAGTGTTGCTGCTTATCATCAATATAATTATCTTTTGGCTAGAGAAAATCTAACTGATCATTTAGAGGCAAAAGATAAAACAAATAAAATCAGACAAAGACTTCTTAAAATTAGAGCTAAGAAAGTTATTTTAGCTGCAGGTGCATTAGAAAGACCTTTGATATTTAATAATAATGATAGACCAGGAATAATGCTTTCATCTGCAATAAAAAAATACAGTGAATTTTATGGTGTTGCGTGTGGTAGTAAAAATGTCTTTTTTACTAATAATGATAGTGCCTACGAAAGTGCTATTTCACTATACAATAAGGGTATCAATGTTGAAGCAATAATTGATATTAGAGAACAATCCGAAAGTAAAATTGTTAAAAAAGTAAAAGAAGCAGGTATTAAAATTTACTGGTCACACTCAATTGTTGATACAACTGGTTATAAAAGACTAAATAGTATTTCAATAATGAAACTATCTAATGATGGTACTTCAGTTACTGGAAGTAAAATTTCTATTTCGTGTGATTGCTTAGGAGTTGCTGGTGGCTGGACACCTGCTGTGCATTTATATACACAATCAGGAAGCAAACTTAAATTTGATGAAGAAAAAAAAGTTTTCTTACCCAATCAGAATACATCTGAACAAATAAGTGTAGGATCTTGTGGTGGAGATTTTAAAATTGATGAAATCATTAAAAATCTAAATCAAAAACTTAAAGATACTCTTAATATTAATGAAACAGATTTAGATAGTATTAAAGTTGAGATTGATCAGGAAAATTCAAAAAGAAATATTTGGTTACTACCTTCCGATAAACCTATAGGCAAAACTAAACCATTTGTAGATTATCAAAACGATGCAACGGCTAAAGATATAAAATTAGCATTAAGAGAAGGTTTTAAATCTATTGAGCATGTTAAAAGATACACGACTACCGGTATGGGAACTGATCAAGGTAAACTAGGAAATATGCATGCGTTAGGCATAATTGCAGATACAGCAGGCGTTAAAATGGGAGAATTAGGGACCACTACATTTAGACCTCCTTACACACCATTAACATTTGGAACTATTGTAGGTCGAAATGTAGGAAAGTTTTTTGATATTTTTAGAAGAACGCCAATGAATGATTGGCATGTTGAAAATAAAGCTAAATTTGAAAATGTCGGTCAATGGAAGAGAGCTTGGTACTACCCTATTAATGGAGAGACAATGCATCAAGCAGTTCAAAGAGAAAGTAAAGCTGCTAGAGAAAGTGCTGGTATACTAGATGCCTCTACTCTTGGTAAAATTGATATTCAAGGAAGTGATGCTTCTGAATTTTTAAATAGAGTTTATACAAATGCTTGGTCAAAATTAGCTATAGGGAAATGTAGATATGGGTTAATGCTAAATGAAGATGGTATGGTTTATGATGATGGAGTTACAACAAGATTAGGTGAAAATCATTACATCATGACCACAACAACTGGTGGAGCAGCAAATGTTTTAGGTAAACTTGAAGACTATCTTCAAACAGAATGGCCTGAGCTTGATGTTTACTTAACCTCTGTAACAGATCATTATGCTACAGCGAGTTTATGCGGACCTAATAGTAAAAAAATTCTTAAAAAAATAATTCCTGATTTAGATTTATCAGATGAAAACTTTCCACACATGTCATTCAAAGAATCGAAAATTGGCAATATTCAATGTAGAATAATGAGAATTAGTTTTACTGGAGAACACAGTTACGAAATAAATGTTCAAGCAAGTTATGGAAAAGATTTATGGGAAAAGTGTATAGAGGCAGGTAAAGAGTTTAACATTACTCCTTATGGGACTGAGACAATGCACTTATTAAGAGCAGAAAAAGGTTTCATTATTGTTGGACAAGATACAGATGGAACAATGACTCCTATCGATCTTCAAATGGATTGGATAGTAAGCAAGAAGAAATACGATTTCATAGGAAAAAGATCTCTTTATAGATCTGATACAATGAGAGAAGATAGAAAGCAATTAGTAGGTTTATTAACTGATGATCCAAATATTGTTTTAGAAGAAGGAGCACAAATAGTTTCTGAATTAAATCAAAGTCCAGTAGAAATGCTTGGACATGTAACTTCAAGTTATTTCAGTCCAAACCTAAAGAAATCAATAGCACTTGCAGTAGTTAGAGGTGGAAAAGATATGATGGGAAAAAAACTTTTTGTGCCTATGGAAAATAAAAATATTAATGTCACTGTTGCGAATCCAGTGTTTTACGATGAGAAAAATGAGAGGTTAAATGCTTAATTATAATTCAGTTATTAAAAATGAAATTAATCAAGAAAGTGTTTCTGTAAAAGAAATCTCTCCAATAATAAAAATTAATTTGAGAGGTAAAAAAAGAGAGTTTTTAACAAATGTTGGTAAAAACCTTAATATGATCTTGCCTACAGAAGCAAATACTTCAACAACAAGTGATAAATTAACAGCAATATGGCTTAGTCCAGACGAATGGATGATAATCTCAAACGATCTGGCAAGTAAAGACACTAACAAATCAGATCTATATGAAATGTTATTTGATAGTATTTCAAAAACAAATTTAGGTGCAGTTATCGATGTAACAGATCAATTTGTTCAATTAGAACTTAAAGGCGAAAATGTCTATGAAATCTTTTCAGCAGGATCTCCCTTTAATTTTAATGAATTTAAAGAAAAAAAAGGATCAACAACTCAGACAGTTTTAAATCATGTAGATGTAATTCTTCACCACAAGGATGAAAATATTGTAAATCTGTTTGTTAGAAGATCTTTTGCTGAACATCTTTGTTCTTGGATTGAAGACTGTGCTTCAAGATTATAAACTTATTTTTTTCTTCTAAAGTCCCATGGCATTTCAAATTTACCTTGCCAAAGGCCTTTTTTTTCATTTTTAGCATTAATTTCGTTTGATATATATTTTTTTGAGTATTTTCTATAAGCTACTGCATAACCGTTTGAAACTAACCAAGAATTCAGATTTAAATTTCTTTTATAACATTCTCCAATAAATCTTTTGTATCTATCAACATCCAAAATTTTACAAGTTATTACTTTGTTATTTATTTTATTTTGTAATTTTTGAGTTGAAATTTTTCCACATGGATAATCTTTAGTAAAAGTAAAAAAAATTATTGTTAGATATGGTTTTTTACATATTTGCTTGAATTCAGGTGCATCAATTCCGTATAATCTTATCTTTTTTGAATTTATTTTTATTGTATCACCATCAATAATTTGAGCATTTCCAGAAATTTCTTTAATCTCTTCAGATCTAACATCGTTATATGTGAGAATAAAAAAAATCGAACAAATTATAATTAAAATTATCGCTTTTCTTTTTGTAAAAAACATATTTAAAAAAATATTAAATATTAGCTAATTTATGTTTAATATAATATTTGACATAAAAAAGTAACATCAATGATATCAACCATTGAAAAATGGCCCAAATATAAAAAAAAGTTTTAAAATCTGCATTTAAATACTTTGCAATGTAAAAGGATAAAACTGGCACTATAACATTTCTGGCAATATTATTAACCATGGCTTTTTCAGATTTTTTTAAAGCCATAAAGAATCCATTTGATAAGAAAAATATTGGATAGGCAGGTAAAATAAATGCCGAAATCTTAAGGTACATCGAGCCATGCATAATTACCTCTGGGTTTGAAGAAAAGAATTTAGGAACAAAGTCAGCACTTATAAAAATAACTGCACCAGCGATTAACATTATAATTAGACCGTATTTTATTGAAGTAAAATAGGATTGCTCCACTCTATCGTAATATTTTGCACCAATATTTTGCGCTATTATAGAAATTATTGCTGTATTAATTCCTAATATTGGTAACAAAACTACTTGCTCAATTCTTGTGGCAGATCCATACCCAGCAACAGCATATTCACCAAATAACCCAACATATGTAAAAACAATTGTTGCAGCAATAGAATACCCTAATATGGCAATTGTAATTGGCATTGATTGAAAAAAAATATTTTTTAAGAAAAAAAATTTAGCTTTGAAATGGTCTAAAGTTATTTGTTTAATTCTTTGATTGTTTAATATTTTTATCAAAATAACCAACAAAGATACAAATTGAGCAATTAAAGTTGCTATCCCAATACCAGTTATTCCTAATGGTGGTATAAATAAAAAACCAAATATAAAAATTGGATTTAAAATAATGTTTAAGAAAAAAGAAAATATTAGAACATTTCTGTAAGTTTTAGTATCTCCTTCTGCGTGTAAGAATGAATTTAATGCTACTACTAAAATAAATAATATCGTACCTAAAAAAATTACATTTATATATTCGAGTCCAAGAATTGTTACTTCTTGAGAGGAATTCATTAATAAGAATATCTTTTCACCAAAAGCAAATCCTAAAATAGATACAACTATCGAGATTATAATCGAATAAATGATTACATTTCCAAAATAACTTAAAACATTTTTTTCGTTTTTTTCTCCGATACTACTGCCAATCAATGATGTTCCTGCTACGGTAACTCCAATTGATGTCGCAATAATCAAAAAATATATCGGAAAAGACTTGCTCAAAGCAGATAAGGCTTCTGGCGATATTTTTCCTGCATAAAAAGTATCTACAATTGTATAAAGTGTTTGGAATAAGGTTCCTACACTTGCTGGTACAGCAAGTTTTCTTACTAACAACGAAACTTCATCTTTTAATAAATTCATTAATTTAAGATTTGTTAATACTCTTTTTGGAAGATATGTCTTTTTCCTGCTTCTTTAGCAAGATTAATTTGTTTTTGTCTCATCCTAAATCTTGATTTTTGATGATCTGTTAGATTGTCGTGACAATTTGGACATGAAACACCCTCTTCATATTTTTTTGATTTTTTATCCTTACGAGATACAGGCTTCCTACAACCGCTACACATTGAATAAGAACCAACTTTTAGACCATGTTTTAAACTAATTCTATTATCAAAAACAAAGCATTCACCTTTCCATAAACTTTTTTTCTTATTTGTTTTTTTAAGATAATTTAAAATTCCACCATTTAACTGATAAATGTTATTAAAGCCTTTATTCTCCAAATATACAGATGCCTTTTCACAACGGATTCCACCAGTACAAAACATAGCTATAGGTTGATTTTTTTTTAATTTTTTTAGATATTTTGGGAAATCTCTAAAGTTATCAACATCAGGATTGATTGCTCCCTTAAATGTTCCAACATCATACTCAAATGGTTTTCTCGCATCTATAAGAACAGTATCCTTTTCTTTAATCAGCTTATTCCATTTGATTGGATCTACATGGCTATCCTTTTTCTTTATTCTTTTGTTTAAAATTAAATTCATAGGAACAACCTCGTTTTTGATTTTCACTTTAGGTTTATGAAATGGTTGGAATAAACTTTTAGACTTATTGCTGCTGTTAAATTCTTTAAATTTTAAAGCTCTTTTTAAATTGTTAATTGTGAATTTAATGTCTGCAGCTTTACCAGAAATAGTTCCATTTACACCTTCTTTGGAAATAATTATAGTACCTCTAATATTTTTCTTTTTTAAAGTTTCTAATAAAACTTTTTGATTTTTCTTTAGATAAGAAATTTTGACAAATTTATAAAAACCAACTACTTCAAACATTATAATTTTCTACAAACAGTCATACCATCACCAAGAGGAATTATTAACTTTTCTACCCTTGTATCCTTTGAGATATGACTATTAAACTCTTTAATATTTTTAGTAAATTTATCATTATTGTTTTCATTCACAACTTCTCCATACCATAAAACATTATCAATGATTATTAGACCATTTTTGTTCAATAATTGTAAAGAACGTTCATAGTATTCAATATAATTCATTTTATCAGCATCAATAAAAACTAAATCAAACTTTTCATTTTTAATTTCATCTAAACTTTCTAAAGCAGGTTTAATTAATGTTTTTATTTTATGATCTTGATTAGCTTTTTTAAAAAAATCTAATGCTACTTTATTAGTTTCTTCATTTTTATCTAAAGCAATTATTTTGCCGTCATCTGATAATGCCAAAGCCATAGATAATGTACTTAATCCTGTAAATGTACCTATCTCTAAAATTTTTTTGATATTTGAAATTTTTATAATTAAATGCAGAAATTGACTTTGTGAAATTGAGATTTGCATTCTTTTGATATCACCAAGAGAAGTGTTGTAATCAATTATTTCTTTTTGGACTGGATGTAAATTAAATCCATGACTTAAAATATACTCTTGGAGTTCTTTAGTTATATTTAGGTCTGAACCCATAAATTCTAAAGTTTTTTCTTTAAAATCTCATTAACTAGTTGAGGATTTGCTTTTCCACCAGAAACTTTCATCACTTGACCTACAAAGAAACCAAATAATTTAACTTTACCTGATTTATATTCGGTAGCTTTGTCTCTGTTATCATCAATAACCTTATCTATCAGTGCCTCAAGTGCTTTTGGATCACTCTCTTGTTTTAAACCTTTTTCTTCAACAATTTTCTGAGGATCTTTGTCGCCTTCCATCATTTGTTCGAAAACTGTTTTTGCAATTTTTCCAGAAATTGTTCCGTCTTTAATTAAATTAATTAATTTTGATAAGTTGCCTGCGCTTATAGGGCTTTCAGTTATTTCTAAATTTTTTTCATTTAATGCTGCAAATAATTCACCAATTATCCAGTTTGTTGCAAGTTTTACATCAGACTTCTTAATTACATTTTCAAAGTAATTTGATGTTTCAATATCAGAAACTAAAATGTTTGCCTCATAAGGAGATAACTTGAATTTTTCTATAAATCTTTTTTTCTTTTCATCTGGTAGCTCTGGAATTTCTGATTTTAAGTTTTCAATAAAATCATCTGAAACTTCTAATGGCAATAAGTCTGGATCTGGAAAATATCTATAATCATGAGCATCTTCTTTTGATCTCATTGATCTAGTTTCATTCTTTTTAGTATCAAAAAGTCTTGTTTCTTGATCAATCGTTTGACCATCTTCAATTAAATCAACTTGTCTATTAGCCTCGTATTCAATTGCCATCTGCATGAATTTTATTGAGTTAACATTTTTGATCTCACATCGGGTTCCAAACTCTTTTGAACCTTTTTTTCTAACAGATACATTTACATCGGCTCTTAAAGATCCTTCCTGCATGTTTCCATCGCAGGTGCCTAAATATCTCATTATAGATCTTAATTTTTTAATATATGCATTTACTTCATCTGGGGACCTTAGGTCAGGTTTACTTACAATTTCCATTAAAGCCACACCTGATCTATTTAAATCTACAAAAGTATTTTTAGGATCTAGATCATGAATGCTTTTACCTGCATCTTGCTCCAAGTGTAATCTTTCTATACCTACCTCTTTTTGACCATCTGGCATATCAAGTATTACTTTACCCTCACCTACGATTGGATCTTTGAATTGTGAGATTTGATATCCCTGAGGTAAGTCTGCATAAAAATAATTTTTTCTATCAAAGACAGATCTCTTATTGATTTTAGCTTTTAAACCAATTCCTGTTTTGATAGCTTGTTTTACGCAATACTCGTTTATTACCGGCAACATTCCTGGAAATGCTGCATCAACTAAACTTACTTGGGTATTTGGCTCAGCTCCAAATTTGGTCGCTGAAGTTGAGAATAATTTTGACTCCGATGTAACTTGTGCATGAACCTCTAAACCGATGACAACTTCATATTGATTATCATGTCTATTAATTAGATATTCAGATTTGTTCTTACTCACTTAATCCACCAATCATTAATATTGTTTTTAAAATTAATTTTTTCTTCCATAGCATACGCAATGTTTAAAATATTTTGTTCATCAAAAGCTTTGCCGATTATCTGTAATCCTAATGGATATCCTTTAGCATCATGGCCTGCAGGTATAGAAATTCCAGGTAAACCTGCTAAATTTACAGGAACAGTAAAAATATCATTTAAATACATTGAAACCGGATCATTTGTTTTTTCACCAATTTTAAAGGCTGAACTTGGAGTGGATGGAGTTAGAATTGCATCAACTTTTTTATAAGCATCATCAAAATCATTTTTAATAAGTTTTCTTACCTTTTGTGCTTTAAGATAATAAGCATCATAATATCCTGAAGATAAAACATAAGTTCCAATCATTATTCTTCTTTGAACTTCAGCACCAAATCCTTCAGATCTAGTTTTTTCATACATATCAATAAGATTTTCCCCTTCTGCTCTAAAACCATATTTAACACCGTCGTATCTAGCCAAATTAGATGAAGCCTCTGCTGGTGCTACTATGTAATATGTTGGTAGTGCATAATTAGTATGAGGTAGAGATATATCGATAATCTCAGCACCACAATCTTTTGCATATTCAATACCTTTTTTCCATAGATCTTCTATTTCTTTAGGCATGCCATCTACTCTATATTCTTTGGGTATTCCTATTTTTTTACCTTTAATATCTTTTGTTAATTCTTTACTGTACTCGTTTCTTTTAAAGTCTATTGATGTAGAGTCTTTTTCATCATAAGTGCTTATAACTTCCTGCAACAATGCACAATCTTTAACATTTTGCGCCATTGGACCAGCTTGATCTAGGGATGATGCAAATGCTACAATTCCATATCTAGAACAACTACCATAAGTAGGTTTTAATCCAACAGTTCCAGTAAATGAAGCAGGCTGTCTTATAGATCCACCTGTATCTGTTCCAATAGTTATTGGTGTTAATTGAGCTGCTACAGCAGAAGACGATCCACCAGAGGATCCTCCTGGAACTAAATTTTTATCAATTGGGTTTTGTACATTACCAAAAAAACTAGTTTCATTAGATGAACCCATTGCAAATTCATCACAATTTAATTTACCCATTAGGATAGCTCCTTCATTCCAAATATTTTGTGTAACAGTTGATTCGTAAGTTGGAACAAAGTTATTTAAAATCTTACTACCTGCCGTAGTTCTTAAATCTCTTGTACAAAATAAATCTTTTACAGCCATTGGAATGCCAGGTAATTTCAAATCAAGATTAGGTTTTTCATCAAATTTTTTTGCTTTATTTAAAGCATTTGCATAATCTTCAGTTATATATGCATTTAATTCTTTTGATTTTTCTGATCTTTCAACAAATGCTTTAGTAACTTCGCTTGAGGAAAGTTTTTTACTTTTTATATTTTCTACTAACTCAGATAATGATTGTTTAGTTATATCTGACATTATTCAATTACCTTTGGTACTACAAAATAATCTTCATTTTCCTTAGGAGAATTTTTTATTACTTGATCTCTTAAGTTTTTACTTTTTACTTCATCTGTTCTAAGTTTTAGAGTTGTTTCAGCAACAGAAGTTAATGGTTCAACATTATCAGTCTTTAATTCGTTAAGTTTTTCAATAAAATCGAAAATTGAATTTAAATCTCCTGCAAGTTTCTCTGCTTTTTTCTCATCTACAGAAATTCTTGATAGTTTAGATATGTGCTTTATTGTTTTAAGATCGATGCTCATATGGTATTTAAATATGTCGCAAACTATCACTTAAGTTTAAAATATACAATATGATCACTATTGAAGAATTCAAAAAAAAACAGTCTGAAACCTCTAGATTGATTGGTTTAGATCTTGGTTCAAAAAGAATCGGTGTATCAATTTGCGACGAAAAACAGTCAATAGCCACACCTTTTAAAACGATCAATAAAACCAATAATGATGATCTAATCAACGAATTAAAAAAAATAATAGAGGAAAACAATATTAAAGGAATTATCATTGGATATCCAATTAACATGGATGGTTCATTAGGTCCTTCTGCTCAATCAGTAAGTGATGTATCTAAAAATATAGACCAAAATGTTGAAGTAGATGTTTGCTTATGGGATGAAAGACTTTCAACCGTTGGCGCATTTAATCTATCCAGTCAGCTTGATGTTAATGTTTCTAAGCGTGAAAAAAACATAGATCAAAATGCAGCTGCATTTATTCTTCAAGGAGCTATAGATTATTTAAATAATTAATCCTTGCCATTTAGGGGCTTTATAGCTATAGAGTTAATTTTAATGGCAATTAAAACCAATAAAGCTATTAAAATCTCACAAAAACATCTGTTAGGTATCCAAGATTTATCAGTTAATGATATTAATTATATCCTGGATGAGTCGGAAGCTTTCATAAAATTAAACCAGAGTAAAAATAAAAAAATTGATGTGTTAAGAGGCAAAACACAAATAAACTTATTCTTTGAACCATCAACTAGAACACAAAGCTCATTTGAACTTGCTGGAAAAAGACTTGGTGCAGACGTCATGTCAATGAATATGGGTAACTCAGCCATTAAAAAAGGTGAAACTTTAATTGATACAGCCATGACCTTAAATGCAATGCATCCTGATATAATTGTGATCAGACATCAAGACTCTGGTGCTTGTAATCTGTTATCTCAAAAAGTTAATTGTGTCGTTCTAAACGCTGGTGATGGTAGACGTGAGCATCCTACTCAAGCGTTATTAGATGCATTAACAATTAGAAATCGAAAAAAAAAAATTCAGGGATTAAAAATAGCTATATGTGGAGACATACTCCATTCAAGAGTAGCTAGATCAAATATTTATCTTCTTACAATGTTAGGAGCAGAAGTTAATATAGTTGCACCATCCAATCTTATGCCAAAAGAAATTGAAAAATTTGGTGTAAATACTTTTACTGATATGAAAAAGGGCCTCAAAGATTGTGATATTGTGATGATGCTTAGATTACAAAATGAAAGGATGACCAGTTCATATCTTTCATCGAATAGAGAATACTATGAATATTATGGGTTAACGCCAGATAAACTTGATCATGCAAAGTCAGATGCTTTAATTATGCATCCCGGTCCAATGAATAGAGGAATTGAAATTGATACAAGATTAGCTGATGACATAAATAAGAGTGTAATTAAGGAACAAGTTGAATTAGGTGTTGCTGTAAGAATGGCATGTTTAAAAATATTTTGTGAATAAATGAAAAAACAATACTTTATAAATGCAAATATTATAGATCCTCATAACTCTATAAACGAAAATGGTGGATTAATAATTGGAGAAGATGGAAAGATAGAGGCTATAGGTAAAAAGGTTAATACAAATAATTTACCAACTAGAGAAAAGCTTACTGACTTAAAGGGTAAATATATATTTCCTGGTATAGTAGATATGAGAGTTTTTGTTGGCGAGCCAGGATATGAATATAAGGAAAATTTCAGAACTTTGAGTAATGCTGCATTATCTGGTGGAGTTACCTCAGTTGTAACGATGCCTAATACAGATCCAATTATAGATAATGTGTCAATTGTAGATTTTTTAAAAAGAAGAGGACGTGATAAGTCTAAAATAAATATCTTTCCTTGCGCCTCATTAACTCAAAACACTGATGGCACGAATATGACTGAATTCGGATTGCTAGCTAAAAAAGGAATTATTGCTTTTACTGACGGAGTAAAAACAATTCAAAATACTAGGCTTATGTCTAGAATTATGAATTCAGCTAAAGATTTGGGATGTCTTATAATGCAACATGCTGAAGATTACGATTTAGCTAAAAATGGCATGATTAATTCTGGTATTATTGCAACAAAACTAGGCTTATCAAGCATACCAGATATTGCTGAAAGAATTATAATTGAAAGAGATCTTACTCTCTTAGAAAAAACTAAATGTCGATATCATATATCTCAACTATCAGCAGGAAAATCTGTAGATATAATTAAGGAACGTAAACAAAATGTTAAATTTACTTGCGGTGTATCAATAAATAATCTTTCATTAAATGAAAATGATATTGGAGATTTTAGAACATTTTTAAAATTATCACCTCCACTTAGAAGAGAAGAAGATCGAGAAGCTTTAGTTCAAGGATTAAAAGATAAAACTATTGATGTAATTGTTTCTGACCACAAACCTGAAGATGAAGAATCTAAAAGATTAACTTTTGCACAAGCTGCAACTGGTGCATCTGGTATTGAAACATTGTTATCCTTAAGTTTAGAATTATTTCACAATGGATCTGTAAAACTTGAAACTATCATTCAAGCATTAACATCCAACCCAGCAAAAATATTAAATATAAATAAAGGAAACCTATCTATTGGTAATGATGCGGATTTTTGTATAGTAGATATCAATAAACCATGGATTGTAAAAAAAGAAAATTTAATCTCTAAATCTAAAAATACTTCAATTGAAGATAAGAAACTTCAAGGAAAAGTAACCAATACATTTGTAAAAGGTATAGAATTATTTAAAATATAAAAATGGAACTTTTTATAATAGGTATAATCTCATACCTAATGGGATCAATCCCTTTTGGATTAATTTTAACTAAAATATTTTTAAAAAAAGATATTAGAGAGATAGGCTCTGGTAATATTGGTGCTACAAATGCCCTGAGAACTGGTAATAAACTAATTGGTTATTCGACGCTAATACTTGATGTATTAAAAGCAGTAATACCTGTCCTATACGTAAAAATTAATTTTCCTGAAGCAGTTTATATATCAGCTTTATGTGCTTTTATAGGTCATGTGTTTCCTGTTTGGTTAAAATTTAAAGGTGGCAAAGGTGTAGCTACATATGTTGGGATACTTTTTTCTTTAAATGTTATTTTTGGTTTAGTATTTGGTATTTGTTGGTTAATAATTTTTTTTATTTTTAAATATTCATCTTTATCTTCATTGATAGGATCGCTTTCTATACTTGTTTATATTTTAATTTTTGAGGGTTTAGAAAATTCATTTTTTTACATAATAATGTTTATTTTAATATTTTTTACCCACAGAGAAAATATTAAACGCTTGAAAAATAAAGAAGAAACTAAGACAAAAATTTATTAATTTGACTATCAAACTCTTTTGAGTAGTTTGTTATTTTATGAATCTAGTCATAGTTGAAAGCCCTGCTAAAGCGAAAACAATTAATAAATATTTAGGTGATAACTATACCGTTTTAGCTAGCTATGGTCATATTAGAGATCTTCCTTCAAAAAATGGATCTGTTGATCCTGATCAAAATTTTAAAATGGAATGGGAAGTAGATAGCTTTTCAAAAAAATATTTAAAAGAAATTACTGATGCTGCGAAAGATTCTTCAAAAATAATTCTTGCTACTGACCCAGATCGTGAGGGTGAAGCAATTGCATGGCATGTAAAAGAATATTTAGATGAAAAAAAACTTTTAAAGGATAAAGAAATTGAACGTGTGGTATTTAATGAAATAACAAAAAAAGCCGTCACACATGGTATTGAAAATCCAAGACAGATAGAGCCATTATTAGTTGATGCATATATGGCTAGAAGAGCATTAGATTATTTGGTGGGATTTAATATATCACCAATACTTTGGACTAAATTACCTGGTTCAAAATCAGCAGGCAGAGTTCAATCTGTTGCACTAAAATTGATTACTGAAAGAGAACATGAAATTGAATTATTCAAACCTGAAGAGTTTTGGACTTTAAGTATTAATTTTCAGGATAAAAATAATAGCAGTATTACAGCAAGTATTTCTCAACTTGATGGAGAAAAAATTGAAAAATTCTCATTTAAAAATAAAGAGGAAATTGAAAAAGCAATTTCAAATATTAAGACTAAAAAATTTAACATAACTGATATTTCCTCAAAAGTTGTTAGCAGAAATCCTTCAGGACCCTTTACTACCTCAACACTTCAGCAAGTTGCTTCTAGTAGATTGGGTTTTGGTGCATCAAGAACAATGCAAATAGCACAAAAGCTTTATCAAGGAATAGAAATTGAGGGAGATACAGTTGGATTAATTACTTATATGAGAACGGATGGAACCAATTTATCAGCTGATGCTGTCTCTGATTTTAGAAATTTTATTAAAAAAGAATATGGAAATGAATACTTGCCAGAAAATCCAAATAATTACTCAGGAAAAAAAGCAAAAAATGCTCAGGAAGCTCATGAAGCAATAAGACCAACTGACATTAATAGAAATCCAGACTCTATTAAAAAGTATTTAAGTTCTGACCAGCAAAAATTATATTCTTTAATTTGGTCTAGAGCTCTGTCTTCTCAAATGGAAACAGCAAAATTTGATAGAAATACAATTACAATTGAGTCTGAAGACGGTAAAACTATATGCAAATCAAGCGGATCAGTTTTGAAATTTGATGGATTTTTAAAAGTTTATTCAAATCAAAGCAAAGATGACGATGAACAAATTTTACCTGAGATGTCAAAAGGACCAATTAATATAGAAGCTCTTATTGATGAACAACATTTTACCCAACCTCCCCCACGTTATTCTGAGGCAAGTTTGGTTAAAAAATTAGAAGAGTTAGGAATTGGTAGGCCTTCAACTTATGCAAGTATAATTTCAACAATAGCAAATAGAGGTTATGCAGAAATAGTTAATAAAAGATTTTTCCCAACTGACAGAGGTAAATTAATTTCTGCTTTTTTAGAAAAACTATTTTCAAAGTATGTGGATTATAACTTCACAGCTGGACTTGAGGATCAGCTAGATGAAATAACTTCTGGAAAAGAAAGTTGGTTAAAAGTTCTAGAGATGTTTTGGAAAGACTTTAATAGTAATGTTTCAGAAGTAAAAGAAAAAAGAACTAGAGAAGTTTTAGATCTTTTAAATGAAAGTTTGGGAGCATTGATATTTGACACTGATAAAGAAGGAAACATAGTTAGAAAATGTCAGTTATGTGAAACGGGTTCCCTTAGTTTAAAAAATAGTTTTAGGGGAGGTGCCTTTATTGGATGTTCAAACTATCCTGAATGTAAATTTACAAGACCACTATCAAAAGCTAAAGCGGCTGCTCAATCACAACTTGCTGAACCAAAATTTCTTGGAAAACACGAAAATGGAAATGATATTTTTCTAAAAAATGGAAGATTTGGTCCTTATCTTCAGTATGAGAAAGTTCTTGAGGAGAATATTGAGGAAGAAAAACCTAAAAAAAGAAAAAAAACTAAGAAAAATAAACCTGAGGTTAATGAACTATTGAAAAATGTATCTATACCAAAAGGAATTGAATTAGAAAGTATTGACATAGATAAAGCAAAATTTCTATGCTCGTTACCTAAATCATTGGGTGTCAACCCAGAAAATCAAAAAGAAATCACCTTAAATACAGGTAGATTTGGACCATATTTAAAATGTGAAAATAAATCAGCTAGATTAGAAAATGTAGAAGAAATTTTTTCTATAGGTTTAAATAGAGCTATTACATTAATAGCTGAAGCAAAACCTGGAAGAATGTCCTCATCAATCATAAAAGATTTAGGAGAACATCCTGAAGATAAAAAGCCAGTACGAATCATGAAAGGTCAATATGGGCCCTATATTAAGTATAAATCTCTGAATGCTACAATTCCTGAGGAAAAAGACCCTATAGAGGTAACAATGGAAGAAGCATTAATCCTTATTGAGAAAAGAAGAGAATACGATAAAAATAAAAAAACAAAAAAAATAAAAAAATAAAAAAATAAAAATGAAAAAAATATTTTTAATTATATCTATATATTTTGTATCTTTAAATTTTTCTTTTTCTGAAGAAATAAAATGTCAAAATATGAAAAAGTTGTCAAAGGAATATATAAATTGCAAAACAAAGAACTTTAATGAGAGTGCAAATAAAAATGCAAGCAAAGTTAAAAATGGAATCACAAATTTTGGTAAAAAATTAAAAAAAAAAATTAAAAATTTTTCAAATTAATGAATTTTGAAAATATAATAAAAAAGTTAAATATTAATCTTCCAGAAGCAAAACCGCCTGTTGGGTCCTATGTTGCAACAAAAATCGTTGGGAATTTACTTTATATCTCAGGACAAATTTCTATTTCAGAAAATGGTGAGTTAATAAAAGGAAAAATTGGAAAAGATTTGTCTGTAGATGATGGTTATAAAGCTGCTGAAAGATGTGGTTTAAGTATTATTTCGCAAGCAAAAGTAGCTTGTAATGGTGATCTTTCTAAAATTAAATCGTGCGTTAAATTAACAGGTTTTGTCAATTCAACTGATAACTTTACAGATCAACCAAAAGTAATTAATGGTGCTTCTGATTTAATTTTTTCTGTTTTTGGTGAAGCGGGAATGCACACTAGAGCGGCTGTAAGTACAAATAGCTTACCTCTTGGTGTGTCTGTTGAAGTTGATGCAATTTTTGAGTTAAATTAAATTATCTACCAATACCAAAATATTTAATACCTAGTTGTTTAATTTTATTTGGTGAACAAATATTTCTCATATCGAAAATAATAAGTTTTTTATTTTTTGAAAATTTTTTAAAATTAATTGATTTAAAATCATTCCATTCTGTATGTATAATCACAATATCTGATCCTTTGACGGATTCATGTGTTGAATTAGAAAATTCAACATTTTTTAACTTTTTAAATTCTTTTTTTGATCCTGTAGGATCATAATATTTAATTTTAGCACCTTTTTTAGATAAAAATGGAATTAATTTTAAACTAGACGAGTCTCTCATATCATCAGTATTTGCTTTAAAAGTTACACCTAAAAAAGACACAACTTTATTTTTAATTTTATTTTTCAAAATTAGACTAACTCTTTTGGATAATAAATCAGATCTTAAATCATTAGATCTGATAACGCTTTTTACGACTGATAAATTAGTTTTGAATTTATCTGCAGTAGAAACTAAAGCTTTAGTATCTTTTGGAAAACATGATCCACCATATGCAGGTCCAGCTCTCAAAAATCTACTACCAATTCTTTTATCTAGTCCTATTCCTATTGAGATATCCTCAATATCTATGGCGGTTTTTTCACATAAATTTGCTATCTCATTTATAAAGGTAATCTTTGTTGCTAAAAAAGCATTCGAAGCATATTTAATTAATTCAGCTGCTCTTCTTTTTGTAGAGACAAATTTTGCACCTTTTGAAATTAATGGTGAATATAAACTTTTTAATATTCTCTGGGACTTACTATCATTTGATCCAACTACAACTCTATCTGGATAAATAAAATCTCTTACAGCCTCACCTTCTCTTAAAAATTCAGGATTTGATACTACTGAAAAAAACTTTTTATTAACTTTTTTAGAAATAATTTTTTCAATCTCATCACCTGTTGTTACAGGAACCGTGGACTTGTTAATTATAATTTTATATTTTTTTATAGATTTAGATATTTCTTTTGCAGCAGCATATACTTGACTTAAATCTGCACTATTACTATTTTTTTTTGTTGGTGTTCCCACACATATAAAAACAATATCTGATTTTTTTACCGATTCTTTTAAATCTGTTGAAAAATTTAATCTTTTATTCTTATAGTTTTTTAAAACTAATTCTTCTAAACCTGGTTCGTAAATAGGAATTATCCCTTTTTTTAAATTGTTGATTTTTTTTATGTCTTTATCAACACATATTACATCATTACCTAAGTCAGAAAAGCACACTCCACTTACTAAACCAACATAACCAGTACCAATCATACACAATTTCATATTTTTCCTATTTCTTTTGATGAATTGACGTAGCCTCTCATTGTTCCACAATCAAGGTACTTACCTTCAAAATTATGAGCTACAAATTTTTCTTTATCATTTATTAATAACTGTATTGCGTCAGTAATATGTATTTCTTTACCTTTAGCAGGTTTAAGAGATTTTATTTTTTTAAAAATTGTTCTTGGCAATATATATCTTCCAATAACAGCATTATTAGATGGAGCTTTTTTTATTGTTGGTTTCTCAACCACACCATCTATAACGTAATCTCTTTTATTTAATTTTTTATTAATTTTATATATTCCCCATCTTGATACATTGTTTTTTTTTACTTTCATAGATGCCATAACTGAAGCTTGATATTTTTTGTGAGTCCTGATCATTGATTTAGAACAATTTTTTTTAATTATTAAATCATCTGGTAACAACATTAAAAAATATTTATTTTTAATATATTTTTGAGTTTTAAGGACGGCATCACCAGTGCCCTTTGGAATATTTTGAAATACAAACTTAATTTTATTTTTATATTTAAGTATCTTTTTATATTCATCAATTATTCTAGGATGTTTCTTTTTTTTTATAATATTTTTATAAAACTGATCACTATAAAAATATTTTTTTATCATTATTTTTTTAGTGGAGATAATAAATATAATCTCTTTAATACCTGCTTCAATACATTCATCAAGAATATATTCAATTCCAGGTCTTCCATTAATGGGTAGAAGCTCTTTTGCAAAAACACTTGTTAAAGGTAGTAAACGAGTGCCAAGTCCAGCCAAAGGAATAATTGCTTGTTTAATCATTTAAATGTTTTACTTATTAAATATTTTTATACAAATGAAAATTTTATTAAAAAATACATCATTAATTGAATCATTAAGGCCATTTAATGACATAGGTTTTGTTCCTACTATGGGTGGAATCCATAAAGGTCATTTATCACTTATAGATAAATCAAATAAAATTTGTAAAAAAACAATTGTAAGTATTTTTGTTAATCCCAAGCAATTTAATAACAAAAAAGATTTTAAATCCTATCCGCGAAATATCAATAAAGACTTAAAAATTCTTAAAAAAAGCAAAAAAGTTGATTTTGTTTATCTTCCTAAATTTAAAGACATATACAAAGATAACAAAAAAACAAAAATTACATTACTTAAAAAAGATAAAATTTTGTGTGCTAAATTTAGAAAAGGTCATTTTGAAGGTGTTTTAGATGTTATGAATAAACTAACTAAAATTATAAAACCTCAAAAGATATTTATGGGAAAAAAAGATTTTCAACAGTTATATTTGGTAAAAAAACACTTGGAACGAATATATAAAACCAAGGTTATTCCTTGCAAAACAATTCGAGATAAGGATAACGTAGCTCTCTCATCAAGAAATCTTCTTTTAAATAAATCTAATTTAATCACTGCAGCGAAGATTTATGAAACACTGGTAAATATTAAAAAAAATACTAAAAATAAGAAAAATATTCCAAGCTTTTTAAATCTTAAAAAAAGAGAATTAAAAAATAATTATAAAATTAAAATTGATTATTTAGAGCTAAGAAACATAAAAAATCTAAAACTTTCAAATACAAAAAATAATTCAAGATTGTTTATTGCTTATTATTTAAAAAACGTGAGATTAATAGATAACCTATAATTTTATAAAAAATAAGCTCCAACACCTAAAAAAGAGACAAAACCAATTACGTCTGTAATTGTTGTCACAAAAACGCTTGAAGCAATCGCTGGATCTATATTCATTTTTTTTAAGGTAAAGGGAACTAATATACCAAATAATCCAGCTATGATCATTGTTAGTACCATTGATATAGCTATGATTAATGAAAGGATACTATCCTGAAACCATATCTGAACAATAAAAGCACTTATTGCTGCAAATATAATTCCATTTAGAATACCAATAGAAAATTCTTTAATTACATTTGATGAGAAGTTATTTTGAGTTAAATCATTTGTAGCTATAGTTCTTACTGTAACTGCAAGTGTTTGCATTCCAGCATTTCCACCCATTGAAGCTACAATAGGCATTAAGAAAGCTAACACCACCATTTGTTCAATGGTTGCTCCAAATAAACTAATGCACCATGTAGCTAGAAAGGCAGTAAATAAATTAAGTAATAGCCAATTGAATCTTCTCTTTGTTTTTTTTACAACTCCATCAGTAATTTCTTCATCTCCTACCCCTGCTAATCTTAAAGCATCTTCCTCTTTATCCATTTCAACAGGAATTAATAATTGAGATTCTGACATAATTGTTGCCATTTTAGTATCACGTGGTGTTGTCAAAACTCTAGATGAAGGAACAGTACCTATTGGTTTAAAATCCTCATTGACAATAAAAATTTCTAAAAACTCTTCTGGTAAATCTTTGTTTTCTCTTAAATAGTCAATTGTTTGACCTACAGACCAATTACTTGGTATTGCAGTAAATTCACGCTGCATAAGTCTAGCAGCAGTGTCCTCTGGATAGCTTAAGCTTTCTAATAGAGCAAATCTATCTTTAGGGGGTAAAGAGCTAAGGATTGCATTTTTATCCTCTTCAGGAACATTTTCTAATATAGATATAGCATCGTCTGACTCTAAACCTTTTAGAATACTTACTATAGACTCTGAAGATAAATAGGTAATAATTTCTGATTGAATAGATTCATTTAATTCAACAAAAACCTCTGGATCAATATTGAAATTATTTAATTTAATTAAACTTTCTCTATCCCCTTCGCTGAGGTGTTCGATAATATCTGCAGCATCAGCAGGGTGCATTTCATTAAATGAATTGGTAATAAATTGAGCGTCATTGTTAGCTATTTTGCTAGTAACAACTCTTATATATTCTTTATTAAATTCAAAATTTACTTTTTTATCTTTAGTTTTTTTAGTTAAAGACATAAATCTACCTATAATTTAGATTTGCACTATTAATACATAATAAAGATAATACAAATTATAAATGAACGTAGAGATCAAAAAGTCAATAAAACCAGTAAATTATTTTGATGCTATTAATATACTAGAGTCAAGATTAAAGGATTTATATGAAAATAATGATCGAGAGTTAATTTGGACTTTGGAGCATAATGAAGTTTTTACAGCAGGAACTTCTTATAAAGAAAATGAGATTATTGATAAATCCATCAAAATATTAGAAACAAATAGAGGTGGTAAAATTACCTATCATGGGCCTGGTCAATTAATTTGTTATTTTGTTTTAGATTTAAGGAAAAAAAAAGATATCAGAAAATTTATAACAATTATCGAAAAAACAATAATTCAAACTTTAAAATTTTATAAAATAGAAACTTTTCCAGATAGAGATAATATTGGTATATGGCATAAATATAATAATGAAATAAAAAAAATTGCTGCAATAGGTATCAGAGTTAGCAAATGGATTGCCTATCATGGTTTTGCAATAAATATAAATAATGATCTAGAAAATTATAAAAAAATTATCCCATGTGGTATTTCAGACAAAGGAGTAACTAATTTAAAAAATATTTTAGATCAGGATTACTCAAATCTAAATAATATATTAATTAAAAATTTTATTTCAAATTTGAAAATCTGAGTCTTTTAGATTTTAAAAGTTTTTTAAAATAATCAGGTAACAATGCTGAATAAGTGTGTTTTATGTCATTAATCTTAAATTTAATTTGATATGAATGTAACATTAAATTTTTATTAACTCCTTTATTGGAATTGGATAATTTATACTTTGTATCGCCAAAGATAGGGTTACCAATTGCTAATAATTGTTTCCTCAATTGATGTTTTCTACCAGTAATAGGTTTCAATTCTAGTAAACTAGCTTCAGAATTTTTATCAACAACTTTAAAAATTGTTTTCGCTTTTTCTATTATTTTTTTATCACCATCATATCTAATTAAATCGTTATCCCATATTCCTGAATTTTTATTAACTTCGCCATGACATATCGCTAGATAGGTTTTGTGTACCTTTCTTAATCTAAATAAAGAAGTGAGTAACTGGGCACTTTCTCTAGTTTTGGCCATAATAAAAACTCCCGAAGTATCTTTATCTAATCTGTGAACAGAATACGGTTTTGTTCCCTCAAAAATTTTACTTTTAGCAAAAATATCAACTAGATTTTTTTTTGATTTAGTACCACCTTGTACAGAAATACCTGAAGCTTTGTTTAATACTATAAAGTTTTCATTATTTTCTATTACTAGTTCCTCATTTTCTTTTATAATTTCTTTTTTTGGATTAAATTTTTTTTTAATTTGTTGAATTTTTTCCTCAAAATTTAAATTGAAAATATTAACTTTATCACCTGCTTTTACTTTTTGAGAACTTTTAACTTTTTTATGATTTAGTTTTATTTTTCCACTTCTTAAATTTTTTTCAATTAATCCTTGAGGGATATTGCCTAAATGACTTCTAATAAATCTATCGATACGCATATCATTATATGATTTCTCAACATTAATTGATTTTTTCATTTTTATTTTAATTTGTTGCAACTATTGTTTTCTTCTTCTAAATTAAGATCTTTGCATTTTTTGCCAATTGCTATTGAATCATAATAAATAATAGTATCACCTCTTTTAGGAGGGTTTCCTTTATGCAAGGTTTCAAATCTGTTTATATTACTTTTATAAATGCCAAATTTCATGTAAGGCTTATTACTCATATTGTTGTTTGTCATTCCAACATAATTTACAATTTGCTTATTATTAACCCAAACTTTTATAAAACTTTGGTTAGGCCATTTAACAAATTCAATATTAACGATAAAATCATTCCATTTACCCTTTACGTATTTTGCATCTAGAATTTTATATGAGTCAAATCCACCAAAACTGTTGTTTACAAAATCTTGCCATTGTAAATCTCCATTTGGACTTATCACAAACATAAATTTGGGTGGGCCTTTCTGAGAATGGACTTGCCAGATAGTATTGCTTATTGGGACTGTAAATTCACTTTCCTCAGGTATAAATATGCTAAACTTAAACCATGTTTCTTTAGATTTTGGTGGTGACATACTAACTTCTGACCTCTCTCTATTTTGTTTACAATCATCTCCATTTCTTCGTTGTCCACAATCACCTTCTCCATTTATAAATTTCCAAGCATATTTGCCAGATCTGACAATTTTATTCTGAATAAATAAAGTATCTTTTGGAAAGTTATACATTGGAGATAAACTTAGTTTGCACTTAGTTTTCTTTCCTTTGCTAGTTTGACACCCTATTTTATCTAAGTTGATTAAATCCTTTCCTGCCTCAGGTTTAAACCAAGGTGTATCATCCCACTCTTCATAAAAATTTAAGCCTGGAATTGTGTATAAATTTGCGTTCGCTATATTAAATGTAAAAAAAAATAATAATACTATCTTAAATAAAATTTTAATCATATCGGCATTAAAATATTACTTATTGATTTAACAATATCTATAAAAAATAATTTAAGAAATTTGCTTTTTATGCTGAAGCTTGTTTTTTATCGTCAGCTTTTGGTGTTTCTTTAGATATGTCTTTTTTTGGTTTATCAACTCTCTTTGCTTCAACGTCTCTATCAACAAATTCAATTATTGCCATTGGAGCATTATCTCCATATCTAAATCCAGCTTTAATTATTCTCGTATAGCCACCTTTTCTGTTCTGGTACCTTTTAGAAAGCGTTTTTTTAACTTTATTTGCTGACTTAATATCCTGTAGTTTAGAAACTAACATTTTAGTTGTTTGTAAAGTTTCCTTTTTACCCAATGTTATAATTTTATCAGCTTGCGGTTTTAAAAATTTAGCTTTTGGTAAAGTAGTTTTTATCTGCTCATACTTAATTAATGAATTCAGCATGTTCTTAAGCAAAGCTTTTCTATGCTCAGATGTTCTGTTTAACTTTTTATTGGCTAAACCGTGTCTCATTAAATTGCTTCCTCCAATTTCTTAGACATTTCTGCAATGTTGTCTGGTGGCCAGTTAGGTATTTCCATTCCTAAATATAGAGACATACCTGTTAAAACTTCTTTAATTTCATTTAATGATTTTCTTCCAAAATTAGGTGTTCTCAACATTTCACCTTCAGATTTTTGAACTAGATCACCGATATAAATAATATTATCATTTTTTAAGCAGTTCATTGATCTAACTGATAACTCTAACTCATCTACTTTTCTTAGTAAGTTTTTGTTAAATTCAGGTTCAGTAGAAACTTCTTTTACAGGAGCTTCAACTGGCTCATCAAAGTTTACAAACATTTTAAGCTGATCTTGAAAAATTCTGGCTGAATAAGCTACAGCATCTTCAGCAGAAATTGATCCATTAGTTTCAACTTCCATTATTAATTTATCATAATCTAATGCTTTACCTTCTCTAGCAGTACTTACTGAATATGAAACTTTTTTAACTGGACTATAAAGTGAATCAATAGCAATAAGGCCTAATGGTGGCTCTTCAGGTTTATTTAGCTCTGCAGGAACATATCCTTTACCTGTATTAACATTCATCTCCATATGAAAAGTAGTATTTTCATCTAGATTACAGATAACTAAATCAGGATTTAAAATCTCAACATCTGCAACAGGAGCTATATCTGAAGCTTTAATTTCTCCAGGTCCTTTTGCGTCTAAAATTAATTTTTTTGTACCCTCAGAATTACTTTTCAGTGCTAAAGATTTTACGTTTAAAACTATATCAGTTACGTCTTCTCTAACACCTTTTATTGAAGTGAATTCATGTAAAACACCATCAATTTGAATTGATGTTACGGCAGCTCCTCTTATAGATGATAACAAAATCCTTCTTAAAGAATTTCCTAAAGTTAATCCATAACCTTTTTCTAAAGGCTCAGCTACAATTTTTGCATGAGTTAAGTCATCACTTATTTGAACATCTAATTTAGATGGCTTAATTAATGACTTCCAATTTTTTACATTAACATTTTCGACTTCCATTAAACTCTCCTTTTCTTTGGTGGTCTAGTTCCATTATGAGGCATAGGCGTTGTATCTTTGATTGACAAAATCTTAAATCCTCTAGCTTGCAACGCTCTTAGGGCTGTTTCTCTTCCTGATCCAGGTCCTTTGACTTCAACGGACAAAGTTTTCATTCCGTACTCAAGAGCTTTCGAAGCTGCAGAGTCAGCTGCTATCTGAGCAGCATAAGGAGTTGATTTTCTTGATCCCTTAAATCCTTTTTGTCCAGCAGATGCCCATGAAATTACATTTCCATTTGTATCAGCAATAGAGATGATGGTATTATTAAATGTTGATTGTACATAAGCAATTCCATTTAAAATATTTTTCTTAACTTTCTTTTTTTTTGAATAAGAACTTTTTACACTTTTCTTGGTAGATTTTTCTACTTTCTGATCTTTATTCTCAACCTTATCAGTCTTAGCCATAACTATTTTTTAGTTGGTGTTAATTTTTTTCCAGCAATAGCGATTGCTTTTCCTTTTCTTGTTCTTGCATTACATCTGGTTCTTTGTCCTCTAACAGGTAATTTTTTTCTATGTCTTGTTCCTCTGTAACAAGCTAAATCAATTAATCTTTTAATACTTAATGAATAATCTCTCCTTAAATCACCTTCTACTTTAAAGTTTTGATCGATGTACTCTCTAATTTTTAAAATCTCTTCATCTGTTAATTCATTTACTCTTTTAGCTCTTGGAATTTCTAAAGATGAACAAATTTGTTGAGAGAATTTATCACCAATTCCATAAATATAAGTTAAACCTATATGAACAAGTTTGTTCTGTGGAATGTTTATACCTGCGATACGAGCCATAATTTTTGTGATAAATTGTGCCTTTTATATAAGAAGATTAATCAAAGTCAACGTCTTATACATTGATAAAAGCCTCTATTTTCCTTGTTATTTCTTCAATTTCTAAGCTTCCATCAATCTCTTTAAAATTGGGATTCTTAGAGTAGAATTTTAGAACTGGTTGGGTTGTTTCCATGTATTTCTCATACCTAGAAACTATCGTATGAGTCTCATCATCAGACCTATTTTCTATAATTTTTCTCTTCTCAAGCCTTTTGACAATTATTTCTTTATCTACGTTTAGAAATAAAATCAAATCTATACTCTGATTTGAATTTTTTAGTAACACTTCTAAATTTTTAGCCTGACTTAATGATCGAGGATATCCATCAAAGATTAATTTATTTTTTTTTTGAGGATCAGATATTAAATTTTCTAAAAGTTTATTAACAATATCATCACTTATAAATTTTCCATTCTTCATGTCATTAGTAATTGCTTTACCAATGTCTGAATTTTTTTTGATTTCTTCTCTTAAAAGATCACCTGTTGAAATTTGAAAAGCATTTAGTTTGTTTACAAGATATTTAGACTGAGTACCTTTACCAGCACCAGGAGGCCCAAATAAAATTATATTCACTTACTTACCAAATTTTGTTTTTTTAATCAGTTGTTCGTATTGTGAACTCATTAATCTCGTTTGTATTTGTGTTACAGTATCGATAGCTACTACAACAACAATTAATATAGATGCACCACCTAAATAAAAAGGTATTGGATAATTTGCAATTAAAAATTCTGGCATCAAACAAACTAGAGTTAAATATAGAGCACCAATCGTAGTTAATTTTGTTGAAATATTTTCAATATACAACGCAGTACTTTCACCTGGTCTAATTCCTGGTACAAATCCTCCGTACTTTCTAAGATTCTCGGCAGTTTCTGTTGGATTGAATGTTATAGAAGTATAAAAAAAAGTAAAAAATATTATTCCTGATGCATAGAGCAACATATAAAGAGGTTGTCCTTGAGTAAAATAAGAACTCAAGTTTAAAAATGTTTCATTGTTAGAAAATGAAAAATTTGAGAATGTTACTGGCAGCAATAGAAGTGCAGAAGCAAAAATTGCAGGAATTACTCCAGCCTGATTTATTTTTAAAGGTAAATGTGATGATTCTCCTCCGTACATTTTGTTACCCATTTGTCTTTTTGGATAATTAATAATAATTTTTCTTAATGCTCTTTCCATAAAAACTACAAAAAGAATAGTAACTATTAATAGAACAAATATAGCTAGGATCATAAATGTTGAAACTGCACCCGTTCTACCTAATTCAAAAGTTGTAACTAAAGCTCTTGGAATTTCTGCTACAATACCAGCAAAAATTATTAACGATATACCGTTACCAATACCTCTTTGAGTGATTTGTTCACCTAACCACATTAAAAATATTGTTCCTGCAACAATTGTTGTAACTGTAGTAATTTTAAAAAAAGCTCCTGGATTAATTACTAAATCAGCTGATGATTCTAAACCAACAGATAAACCATATCCTTGAACAGTTGCAAGTAACACTGTTCCATATCTAGTAATTTGTGTAATTTTAGCTCTACCCGTCTCACCTTGTGCCTTTAGATTTTTAAAATAATCAGTAACCCCAGTTAAAAGTTGAACTATAATTGCTGAAGAAATGTAAGGCATTATACCTAATGCAAATATTGCCATTCTACTAACTGCACCTCCTGCAAAAACATTAAACATTCCTAACAATCCTTTTTGATTGCCTTCCATCATTATTTTCAATTGTTCTGGGTCTATACCTGGTAAAGGCACAAAAGTTCCAAATCTATAAACAGCTAAAATTAAAATAGTGAATATAATTCTATTTCTTAAATCATTTGTTGATGATGATGCACTCATATATACAAACTATTTTTTTAATTGAATAGATCCACCAATTTTTTCTAGTTTTTCTATTGCTGATTTAGAGGCTAGGTCAGCTTCAATATTAATTTTATCTTTTACTTCACCAGAACCTAAAATTTTTAATTTTTTGGAGTTTTTATTTATTAATTTGAGTTTTTTTAATAATTCTGAATTTAATACTTCATTTGGATTAATATTTTTTTTGTCTATGTAAGATTGAATTTTATCCAGATTTAAAATTGCAACATTCTCTTTTGATATTGGGTTAAAACCTCTTTTTGGAAGTCTTCTGTATAATGGCATTTGACCACCTTCAAAACTTTTTATAGCTACTCCAGATCTTGATTTTTGACCTTTAACCCCTCTTCCTGATGTCTTGCCT
>CACJQX010000007.1 GCA_902595595.1 uncultured Pelagibacteraceae bacterium
ATAATACCACCCCACGTTCTAAGCATTTTTAATTTACTCAAAAATGGCATCATGGCTATACCTTCAGTTAATACATGTTGCAATGTTGGTAAGTTTCCTCTTTGAGCATAACTATTATAACCATCAAGATCACCGCCCATTACCATCTCACCTTTGTCAGATTGACTTACATAAAAGTGTCCTGCACCAAACGTAACTACATTATCTAAAACTGGTTTAACTGGCTCAGAAACACATGCTTGAAGTAAATGAGTTTCAATTGGTAATGTCATATTTAATTTTTTCTGCTAAAATATTTGTGCTACCCGCAACGCAAATACCAACTTTTTTTGCTTTGATATTTCCTCGTGAAGTTCTTATTCCCTTTATTTTTCCAGCGGAAACATCGAAACCTATCACCTCACAATTTTGAATTATATCTACCCCCATGGAGTCTGCCTGACGTGCATAACCCCATGCAACAGCATCATGTCTTGCTGTACCTGCACTTGGTTGCATCAAGCCACCAAAAAATTGGAAATCTTACGTTTTCAGAAAAAATCAGCCATTGGAATAATTTCTTTAACTTGCTCTCTATTTAAAAGAACAGCATCTATTCCATTTAATCTCATAGAATTTCCTCTTCTCGCGTATGCATTCATTTGTGCATCAGAATGCGCAAGATTAATTATTCCTCTTGGAGAAAACATTACATTGTAATTCAGATCCTGACTCATCTTTCTCCATAAATCCATTCCAAACTCACTGAACAAACCATTTTCGTCGTGCATGTAATTGGATCTAATAATTGTAGTATTACGCCCTACGTTTCCACCACCGATCCATCCTTTTTCTATAATTGCAACATTTGTAATATTATGTTCTTTAGCAAGATAATAAGCTGTAGCTAAACCATGGCCTCCGCCACCTATAATTACAACATCATATTCCTCTTTAGGTGTTGGATCTTTCCAAGCCAAATCCCAATTTTCATGGTTTGAAAAAGCGTTTTTAACAAGGTTAAATATAGAATATTTTTGCATCAATTAATTTTATAACAATCAATTTAAATAGTGCTTATTTTTTATATATATTTTTTAGAAGTTTCCAAATATCTCAAAAAAGGATAAGAAGTCACAGATAAAAAACTTTTAATTTATTTGGATTATTTATGGCCGAAGTAAAATCTGACATTCAAATAGCTCGAGAAGCTAAGATGCAACCAATAAAAGATATTCTTTCTAAAGTTGGAGTACCAGATGAAAATTTTGCTTTTAGTCCAATGGGTAGACACATAGCCAAAATAAATTTGGAATATTTAAATACTCTTAAAGAAGAGAATGGTAAATTAATTTTAGTTACTGCAATTACTCCTACTCCAGCTGGTGAAGGTAAAACTACAACTTCTGTTGGTTTAAATGACGGTTTAAATAAAATTGGAAAAAAATCTATTGTTTGTCTAAGAGAACCAAGTCTTGGCCCATCATTTGGAATGAAGGGTGGAGCCGCTGGTGGTGGTTATGCCCAAGTAGTACCGATGGAACAAATCAATCTTCATTTTACAGGTGACTTTCATGCTATTACATCTGCTCATAATTTATTATCTGCATTAATTGATAATCATATCTATTGGGGCAACAAACTTAATATTGATGTTAGAAGAGTTGTTTGGAGAAGGGTAATGGATATGAATGATAGATCGTTAAGATCTATTGTTGTTGATCTAGGAGGAGTAGCTAATGGTTACCCAAGGCAAGATAGTTTCGATATTACAGTTGCATCTGAGCTTATGGCTATTTTTTGTTTAGCAACAGACTTAAAAGATTTAGAAAACAGAATAGGAAATATTACAATTGGTTATACTAGAGATAAGCAAGCAATTTATGCAAAAGATTTAAATGCTCAAGGTCCGATGACTGTTTTGCTTAAGGAAGCAATAAGACCTAATGTAACTCAAACTCTAGAAAACAATCCTGCAATAATTCATGGTGGCCCTTTTGCAAATATTGCTCATGGATGTAATTCAGTTATTGCAACTAAAGCTGGACTTAAATTAGCTGACTACGTTGTAACAGAGGCAGGATTCGGAGCAGATTTGGGAGCTGAAAAATTTCTGGATATTAAGTGTAGAAAATCTGGTCTAAAACCAGATTGTGTTGTCATTGTTGCAACTATAAGAGCACTGAAAATGCATGGTGGAGTTGCTAAAGAAGATTTAAAAAAAGAAAATGTATCAGCACTTAAAGAAGGAATGGTAAATTTACGTAGACATATAAATAATATTAGAAAATTTGGATTACCTGTTACTGTTGCAGTTAATCATTTTATTACTGATACTGAAGATGAAATGAAAACCTTGTTAGATTTTTGTGAAACGCAAGGAGTAAAAGCCTCTAAATGTACTCATTGGTCAAATGGAAGTGAAGGAACTATTGAACTGGCTAAAAATGTTGCAGAAATTTGTGAAGATAAAAAAGATACATTTAAATTTTTATATGAGGATGATCTTCCGTTATTCAAAAAAATAGAAAAAATTGCACAAGAAATTTATAGCGCATCTGAAGTGGTAGCTGATACAAAAGTTAGACAACAATTAAAAGATTTTGAAGAAAAGGGTTATGGTAAGTTACCTGTTTGTATTGCAAAAACTCAATATAGTTTTTCAACAGATCCAAATTTAAAAGGTGCACCTACAGGTCATGTTTTACCTGTAAGAGAGGTAAGACTTTCTTCTGGTGCAGAATTTATAGTTGTTGTGTGTGGAGAAATTATGACAATGCCAGGACTTCCAAGAGTTCCTGCGGCCGACTCAATAAAATTAAATGACAAGGGTGAAATAGAAGGTTTATTCTAAATTTAAGTAGTTTAACCAATTCTCTAATTCTCTCATTCTAGAAACTTTATCTAATTTATTATTCTCAGTTTCTATATGTTTAATGTGATTATCTATCTCATTCTCATCTTTAAATGCACCTTTTTCTAAAAGTCTTTTTTTTCTGAAAATAATCAAATTGATCATTTTATTATAAGTAATCTCAGGGTGGTATTGAAGCCCCCATACATTACAGTTACCAACTTTAAAATTTATTCCTTGCACGTTATTTATTGAGTTTGAGGCTAATAAAATTGAATCTTCTGGCATTGTTACGACTTCATCAAAATTAAACGCTGGTGTGTTAAATTTTTGATCTTTATTTTTATAAAGTGGATGATTTAAACCTTTTTCATTAATTTCTATGTTTGAGGCAATGCCTCTATGAGATCCTTTTGTAGCTTTTTTAACTTCCCCTCCTGCTGCGGTTACAGCTACTTGCATGCCCCAACATATTGCTAAAATTTTTTTGATTTTTTTCTGACATTCTTTCATAAATTCAATTTGTCTTTTTATTTCTGGAGTATTGTTATAAATATTTAAACTACTACCACCCCAAATAAGACCATCATAACTTTCAAGTGCATCAATATTTTTATCGATATTTTCGTCTGAAGAAGGATTAACCACGTGGGTTTCTAATTTATCTGTGAAAAACGCTAAACTATCTTTAAGGCTTTCTGTATGTGTTTGAATTCCAGCCTCAGAAAAACTTTGATTTTCTTCTCGTAAGTTTCCTTCTACTATCAATATTTTTTTCATTAAAATAATTCTCCAGAAATACTTTTTATATACATTTCTTTTAGATCATTTTGACTTAATTTTTTGGGATTTCCTCCTGTTGATGGATCTTCAAATGCCATTGATGAAAGTTCATCTAAATCAATATTATTACAATCCATTACATCTGATAATTTGTGTGGAATATTTAAATTTTTTCTTAATTCCAAAATCCAATTTAAAAAACTATCAAAATTTTTATTTAAATTAAGATAATCACAAATCGATATTATTTTGTTTTCGATGGATGGTTTGTTAAATGTTAAAACATAAGGCATAAATATTGCGTTAGATAAACCATGGTGAACATTGAATTTACCGTTTACAGGATGGCTCAATGAGTGAATTGCTCCTAGTCCCTTCTGAAATGCAGTCGAGCCCATTGAAGCCGCTGAAAGTAAATCCATTCTAGCGTTAACATCTTTTCCATTTGTGAATGCTTTAATTAAAGAATTTTTAATTAACTTCATCCCTTCTATCGCCATACCATCAGCCATTGGATGATATCCTGGTGCACAAAACGCTTCTAAATTATGTGCAAGTGCATCCATTCCGGTCGCTGCTGTTAATCTTGGAGATAAATCTAATGTAAGTAAAGGGTCTAAAATCACAATCGAAGGTAACATTTTTGGGTGAAAAATAATTTTTTTTGCACCTGTTTCTTTATTTATTATTGCAGATGCTCTACCAGTTTCGGATCCTGTTCCTGCAGTGGTTGGAACTGCAATAATTTTTGAAATTTTAGAACTATCAGCTCTTGTCCAGTAATCGCCAATATCTTCGAAATCCCATAATGGTCTAGATTGATTACACATAAATGCTATGGCTTTTCCAACATCTAAACCACTTCCGCCTCCTAAAGCTATTACACCATCACAGTCCGAGGTATTATAAACTTTAACACCTTCTCCTACATTTTCTCCAATTGGATTTCCCGTAAAATTAGAAAAAATTGCTAAATTTTCAAAACTTTTTTTTAATCTTAATATTATATTTTTTGTTAAATCTAAGTTAATTAAATCCTTGTCTGTTACAAATAATGGATTTGAAATATTTAACTCTTTACAGGCTAAGGATAAATCTTCAATTCTATTTTCTCCTATCCACATAGTGGTTGGATAATTCCAATTAATACTCATAACAAAATATAATTTTATTTTTTTAAAAATTGTTAGTAAGATATATTTATAAATTTATTAATGATAGGAAAAATTCTATGTCAAAAGTAGCAATCATAGGCGCTGGTCCATGTGGACTTTCAATTTTAAGAGCATTTGAGCATTTAGAAAATAAAGGAGAAAAAATTCCTGAAATAGTTTGCTTTGAAAAACAAGAAAGTTGGGGAGGTTTATGGAACTACAACTGGAGAACTGGTTCAGATCAATATGGAGATCCTGTACCTAACAGTATGTACAGATACTTATGGTCTAATGGACCTAAAGAATGTTTAGAATTTGCTGATTATTCTTTTGATGAACATTTTGGTAAGCCAATTCCTTCTTTTCCTCCAAGAGAAGTACTGCAAGATTATATTTTAGGAAGAGTGAGCAAGGGAAATATAAAAAGTAAGATTAAATTTAATACAAGAGTCACAAACACTGTTTATAAAAATGATAAGTTTGAAATTAGCTACCAGGACAAGGTAAATAATAAAGTTTTAAATGATACATTCGATTATGTGGTAGTCTCTACAGGTCATTTTTCTGTGCCTTTTATTCCTGAGTACGAAGGAATGAATTCTTTCCCAGGAAGGATAATGCACTCACATGATTTTAGAGATGCAGAAGAGTTTAGAGGAAAAGATGTAATTGTTTTGGGGAGCAGTTATTCAGCTGAAGATGTAGCCCTGCAATGTAATAAATATGGCGCTAAAAGTGTAACAATCGGTTACAGGCATAACCCAATGGGCTTTAAATGGCCAAAAGGCATGAAAGAAGTTCATTACTTAGATAGGTTAGATGGAAAAAAAGCTATATTTAAAGACGGAACAGAACAAAATGCCGATGTAGTGATCTTGTGTACTGGATATCTTCATCATTTCCCATTTTTAGATGAAAGTTTAAAATTAAAAACACATAACAGATTATATCCACCAAAACTTTACAAAGGAGTTGTGTGGCAAGATAATCATAAACTTTTATACTTAGGTATGCAGGACCAGTTTCATACATTTAACATGTTTGACTGTCAGGGATGGTATGCGAGAGATGTGATCATGGGAAAAATCAAAATGCCTAGTGACGACGAGATAGATAAAGACATAAATAAATGGGTTTCAATGGAGGAAAAATTAGAAAATCCTGATCAAATGATAGATTTTCAAACAGAATATACCAAAGAACTTCATGATATGTCTGATTATCCTAAAATTGATTTTGAATTAATTAGAAAACATTTCAAAGAATGGGAACACCATAAAGTAGAGGATATTCTAACTTATAGAAATAAATCGTTTTCATCTCCAGTGACTGGATCAGTTGCGCCAATTCATCATACGCCTTGGGAAAAAGCGATGGATGACTCTATGGAAACTTTTTTAAATAAATAGAAAATTAATATTTAATTTTTAATTTTTTGTTTTTAACAATTGCCTCTAATAAAGAGATCATTAACGGAACTTTTCGTTTATTAATTTTTTTAAATACAAAAGGAGCAATTTCTATTGCTAAATCAGCACCTTCTACTGTATCGTTTTTCATAAACTTTTTCTTTGCTTGGATAAAAGTATAGCCTTTACCTAGATATTCTCCCATTTTACTATTTCTTCCTCCCATTGCACTCACGTATAAATCTCCTAAACCTGCCAGACCATAAACAGTTTCTTTTTTTCCTTTAAAATAATTTGCAAGATATTTCATTTCATCAATTGATTTTCGGAATAAAGCCGATGATGTATTATGCCATTGTCCAGCTCCAATGATCATTGAATAAATATTTTTTATAGCAGATAAAAATTCAACTCCATTAACATCTCTACTAAATTCAGTTTGATAATAATTTGTTGAAATTAATTTTCCTATTTTTTTTGCAGTATTAATATTTTTGTTCGCAACAACAGTGAAACTTCTAACTTTTTTAGCTAATTCTTTTGCTAAACATGGGCCTTTCAAAACTGAAATATTTAAATTCTTATTATACTTTCTTAATAAGCTAGACATTGAAATTAAATTCCTATCATCTAATTTAAGACCTTTTGTTAATACTAAAATAGGCAATTTATTTTTTATTTTTGAAAGATTTTTTCCAATTAAGTCTATTCCAATAGAACTCACAGCAATTACAATTAAGTCCCATTTCTGATTTAAGATGTCGCTTGAAAATTTATTTATTTTTAATTTTTGTGGTAAATTTATATTTAATGATGGGTGAATTTTTTTTTTTAAGTTTAATTTTTGTAATAATTTAAAGTTATATGGCTCTGTTAATGTAACCGAGTGACCATTATCTAACAATGGTATCGAGAAAGCAGCTCCCATAGCTCCAGCGCCAACAATTAAAATTTTTTTCATTTTTATCTTTATGCTAAGGTTTTTTTAATTGCTTGCTTCCAACCATGCAATATATGATTTCTAAGTTTTTTATTAATTTTTGGCTTAAAAGCTTTATCTTTTTTCCATGTATTTTTTATCTGGTTTAATGATTTGAATTCTCCTACTTGATAACCTGCGAACAGGGCTGCTCCGAGAGCAGTGGTTTCTAAGACTTTCGGTCGAATTACTTTTAGATTAATTACATCTGCTAAAAATTGTGAAAACCAATTATTAGCTACCATACCCCCATCAATCTTTACTATCCTAGGCTTCAAACCATCTTTATTCATTGAATAAAATAAATCATAACTTTGATAAGCAACAGACTCGACGGTTGCTCTCACTAAAGTTTTCCAATCACTATCTCTTGTAAGTCCTGTTATTAAACCTCTGGCGTCAGGTCTCCAATAAGGTGCGCCTATTCCACTAAAAGCTGGGACAACATAAACTTCGTTATTGCTTTTTGTTGATTTAGCTATTTTTTCAGTTTCATAAGCATTGTTTATTAATTTAATTTTATCCCTTAACCATTGTACGCCTGCTCCTGCTATGAAAATAGATCCTTCAAGAGCATAGGTAGTCCTATTATTCAATCGATAACAAATTGTCGTTAATAACTTATTTTTTGAATTAATTTTTTTTGATCCAGTGTTCATTATTATAAATGCACCAGTACCATAAGTACTTTTTATAGATCCTTTTTCAAAACAAGCTTGTCCTACAGCAGCTGCTTGTTGATCTCCTAAAACAGCTGAAATGGATATTTCTTTTCCAGTAACTCTCTTGTCTGTTTTTCCAAAATTATCTGCAGAATTTTTTACCTCTGGCAAGATGCTCTTTGGAATTTTTAATTTTTGTAATATTTGATTATCCCATTTATTGTTGTTAATATTAAACAACATGGTTCTACTTGCATTGGTAGCTTCGGTTAAATGCTGTTTACCTTTGGTTAATTTCCAAATCAAGAAGGTATCCACCGTACCAAACAATAAATTATTAGTTTTTAGTAATTTTTTTGAAACTTTAACATTATCTAAAATCCATTTTATTTTAGTGGCAGAAAAATAAGGATCTATAAATAACCCTGTTTTTTTTCTAAAAGTATTTTCATAATTTTTATTCTTTAGAGATTTACAATATTCCTGGGTTCTTCTATCTTGCCAAACGATTGCATTATAAATAGGTTTTCCAGTTTTTTTATTCCACAAAATTGTAGTTTCCCTTTGATTTGTAATTCCAATAGTAAGTATATTACCTTTTAAACTTTTAGCTTTTTTAATTACTTGCTTTAATGCTTTAAGTGTTGTCGACCAAATTTCATTTGGATTATGTTCTACCCATCCATTTCTAGGAAAGTATTGTTTAAATTCATATTGAGAAATAAATTTAATGTTCCCTTTAGTGTCAAACAAAACAACTCTTGACGAGGTTGTTCCTTGATCAATGGAGACAATAAATTTTTTCAAAATACTAATCTATGCCAAGATGTTTTTTTCTTTTTCCAACCCAAGTTCTAATCAAATTATCAAAAATCAATCCTATAAACGCAACACAGATACCGAGAGTTAAACCAATTCCTGCTCCATTTTTATCAGAAAGTGCTTTTAAAATGTATTGACCAAGATCTTCTGTTCCAATGAAAGCTCCAATTATCACCATAAATAAAGCAAAAACTATTGTTTGATTTAAACCAAGCATCATATGTGGAAATGCTAATGGAAACTCAATTTTTGTTAATCTTTGAAATTTATTTACACCAGACATTGTTGCAGCTTCATGTAAGCCAACAGGAACACTTCTAAGTCCTTCTATTGTATATCTAGTTGCAGGAATTGTTGCATAGACAATTACAGCAATTAAAACAGATGTATCTGTTATTCCAAAAAGCATCATTACAGGAATTAAATATACAAATGATGGGAATGTTTGAAATATATCGCAAACACCAAGCATAAATGCTGCAGATTTTTTGTTTTGAAAACATAATGTTCCAACTGTAAATCCTATTAAACAAGAAATAACTACACCAAAAGTTGCCATGTATAACGTTACTAGTGCTCTATCCCACCATGGACTTAATGCTATAAATAAAGTCAAAGCAGCAACAACTAATGCTGATCGAACTCCTCCAATTAAATATCCTGCACCAACTGCTAGTACCAATGTAGCTACTGCAGGCATTCTTAAATATAAAGCTCTCATCGGCTGAAGCACATCTTGAATTAACCATGTATTGAATGCTTTAATATAAACGAAGAAAGTATCAAAAATCCAATCAACTCCTTTGTTCCAAAAATCTGCTGTTGATATTCCTTTATTATGAGGAATTTCAAACAAGTAATTAAAACTACCTTTGAAAATAAAAGTCCCAACGTATGCAAGAATTATTCCAATTACGAATGAAGCTGCAAAAAATATTACGTTTTTATTTCTTTGGAAAAATGTCAGATTACCAAAATAATCTGTTTGTTTATTTGCCCATGCCAAAGACATTTTATCAAGTAAAATTGCAATTAAACTAATACATAAACCAGCCTCAAGTGCCAGCCCTATATTGAGTTGATTGAGTGCTAACAACAAATTAAATCCTAATCCTTTCGCGCCAATGAACGCAGATATAACTGCCATTGAAAAACAAACCATAATAACTTGGTTAACTCCAATTAAAATATCTCTTCTTGCTGTAGGAATTAATACCTTAAACATTAGTTGCCAATTAGTACACCCACTCATTCTTCCTGCTTCAATTACTTCCGGTGGTATGGCTCTTAAGCCCAAAATTGTAAGTAATATCATTGGCGGAACTGCAACAACCATTGTAATGATTACAGCAGCATGATCACCAACTCCAAATAGAACAAGTGCAGGAACTAATACAGCATATTGTGGCATAGTCTGCATCACTAGAAGAATTGGGTACAAAGCTTTTTCAACTCTTTTACTCTTATATGCTGCAATTCCTAAACTGATACCAAAAGCGAATGATAATGGAACTGCTACCAATATAAATGAAAGTGTTTGCATTGAAGGTTTCCATTGACCAAATATTGAAATATAAGTCATTGTTAAACCTGCAAACAAAGCTAATCCTTTTCCACTTAATTTATATGAAAGTATTATTGCTCCAGCAGTAACAATAGTCCAAGGCAAACCTGGTAATTTTATCCATGGATAAGCATCGACAAAATTCCAACTTGTGAATGCAACAATAGTTTCTAAACCACCTAATAGAATCTCTCTAATTAATTCAATTAAAAAAGTCATAATCGAAGTTAAATTTCTGCTTATCTCTAATAATAATGGTCGAGTTTTAAACTCTTGAGTATCTTCATTCCAAAACTCCATTGGCATCCACTCATTCATTAAGAAGAATAAAGAGTCGTTTATCCAGATAGGCAGCCATCCTAGTAGTGGAGGCAATCTCCAAAATACATCAAAGGCATAGTATCTAACTTCTTTACCTAGAAAAAAGTAAACACTTTGGTTTGGATCTTTAACAAATTCTGCCTGGCCTCTTATAAATTTATAAGTTTCAGGAACATCAATAGCAAAACATAAAGCAAAAAATACAATTAACAAAAATAACCATTGAAATAATTTTGGATATTTTTTTAAGTACTCCATATTTTAATTGCCGTTTTTTCTTCCTCCAAATACTGTATCGATTATTTTTGAGGGTTTAATTGAACCTACTATTTTATTTTGTGAGTCAACTACTCCTACTAATTTTTCTTGAGTAAGTATTTTTTCTGCAACATTTTCTATAATATCATCTTTTGAAACCTTTAAATCACCCAAGTTATCTTTATTTGATGAATCCATTACATCTTCAATAACCAAAACTTTCTCTCTTGGGACTTCTTCAGTAAACTTTCTTACATATTCAGTTGCAGGATTTAATACAATGTTTGCAGGTGTATCTAATTGTTCAATTATACCATCTTTCATAATCGCTATTCGATCAGCTAACTTCAATGCCTCATCAAAATCATGGGTAATGAACATAATTGTTTTTTGTAATTTTTCCTGAAGTCTTAAAAACTCATCCTGCATTTCTTTTCTTATTAATGGGTCTAATGCAGAAAAAGGTTCGTCTAAAAACCATATATCAGGTTCTACAGCTAATGATCTTGCAATCCCCACCCTTTGTTGTTGTCCACCTGAAAGCTCTCTTGGAAAATAGTTTTCTCTTCCATCAAGTCCAACCAATTTTACCATTTCCATCGCTTTACTAATACTCTCTTCAATCTCAATGCCTTTTATCTGCAATGGGAAAGCAATGTTTTCAACAACTGTTTTATGAGGCAGCAAAGCAAAGCTTTGAAAAACCATTCCCATTTTATTTCTTCTAAGTTCAATTAATTCTTTATTGTTTAGCTGAAGTAAATCTTGGCCCTCTATAAAAATTTTTCCACCTGTCGCATCTGTTAGTCTTGATATGCATCGAAGCAAAGTTGATTTACCCGAACCAGATAATCCCATCACTACTAACATTTCTCCTTTGGCAACTTCAAAAGAAGCGTTATTAACTCCAACTATACATCCTTTTTCTTGAAAGGTTTTTGCATCTACGTTGCCATTAGATTCTTCAAGCATCTTTTTGGCATTTTCTCCAAAAATTTTATAAACCGACTCGCATTTGATTACAGTCTCAGACATAAATTGTTTTAAAGTTATATTAAATTCTATAAAATTAAAATGTTAATAATTGTTGCCTTTCCTCATTAAAAATTTTTAATAAAATAAACCCTTGTATCAATTCCAGTGCTTAAAAAACTTAAAGCTTCTCCACTTATAGTAATACTTTCATCAACACCTACATTATTTCCACTCACTGTAAAACCCGCAAAACATTTGCCTTTTTGTTCATCCCATTTAACAAAAGTCTCGTCAATTTTATTTCCATTAATTGTATAAAGCTCATGTGCTCTGAAATTTAAAAAATTAGCACCCATGATTGCTCTTTGTGGAATAAGATTTGTAGCCTTACATACTTGCTCATACACCTCATCAGTCAACTTATAATGATCTGTACCATCAAAGGAAACTAGTATTCCCGAAGGTAATTTAGATATTAATTCACTAAGTTTTTTTTGCTCAGCAATTCTTTCTTCTTCTAACTTCATTCTTTTTACTAAGTCTTCACCTTGCCCGAAAATTCCATTTAAAATACTAAAAGATATAATTACTATTAGTGTAATAATTATTAAACCAATAAACTGCCTTAGAGATTCAGGTAAAGCTTTTATTTTATTAATATAATTTTCTTTTGACATTATTTTTCTAACTTGCCGTTTTTCCAAATACCTGATTTTTGTTTTCCATCTGCCCAAGTAAATGTTCCTTGGCCATTCATAAAACCTTTGGACCACTCTCCTTCATACTTAGAACCGTCAGGAAAGGTTAAAGTTCCTTGTCCGCTCCATTCACTATTTTTAAATTCCCCTTCATAGATGTAACCATTAGGCCAAGTTTCCACTCCTTGACCTTGTTTTTTTGTATTAACCCACTCCCCTTCATAAGTAGTTTTATCGGTATAAACCCATTTACCAAAACCATTTTCACAGTTACCTTCTTTACATCCAGTGCTTCTTGCTAAAACTGATGAGCAGATTAAAAAACTAAAAAATATAATAATAGAGTATTTTTTCATTAATATATTTTACACAAAATTTCTCAAAAAAAAATCCCCCCCAACAATGTTGGGGGAGATTTTAAATTTTAATTTTTATCCTTAATTAAGAAATGCTTTCCAAACTGACTCGTTATCAGCTAACCATTTTTTGGCAGCGTCCTCGTGAGTCATTTTGTCAACATCAACTAAAGCAGCCATTGCTCCAATTTGACTTGTAGAGAAAGACATTTTTTTAAAGACTGCAGCTGCTGCAGGATGTGTTTTTGGAAAATCTTCATGCACAGCTTTTTTTAAATAACCATCAGGTGATCCACATTTTCCATCTCCACCATCTTCTGGTCTACAACCAGCTGTATAAGGAGGAAAATCGATAAAAGTGAAACCAGCACCATCAGTAAAGTTTGGTGTCCAATTAAATATAATTGTTCCTCTTCCTTCTTTTTCAGCTGCTGCTAATTCCGCCCAAAGTGCATCAGCACTTCCAGCAAATTTCACCCACCAAAGATCGCCTAAACCAAGAGCTTCAACTCTTTGTGGGATTAAATCACCATGCCAAGTTTGTGGTCCTTCCAACATTCTTCCTTTTCCATCTGGTGAATCAGGTGTTGTAAAGTTTTTAGCACAATCTGGATTTTTTAAAGCAGTCCAGTCAGGTAGACCTGGGCATAATCCTTTATCAACAACCCAATTTGGATACCCCATATCTTCTAGAGTTCTTGCTTCATGATCACCCCAATCTAACAAACCACCTTTATCTAAAGCAGTTGTGAATGATTTACCAAAAGCAGATTCCCAAACCTCGTGAGATATAGTTACGTCTCCAATTCTGATTGACTCGTAAACTGCTTGTGAGTCAGCGTTTACATAACTTACATTGTTACCCATGCTTTCAAAAATTCCACCAATTACATAAGCCATTACAATTTGACTTGACCAATTGTGAGTTGGTATAACTATAGGCTGACTACTGTCACCTGATTTCTTTGCCGTTTTATCGCCCCCTTGCATAAAGAAGATTGCAGCAGCTATTATCACTACAGCACCGATAATTAACGGTAAACTTTTGTTTTTCATATTAACCCTCCAATTATTTATAAATAAAGTATGTTCCTATTTAAAGTTATAGTCAACTCGTTTTGATTATATTATTCTAAAAATAAAATTTAAAATGTTAGGAACAAGCAAAGAAATTAAATATCCTGGTTTGAATGTTTTACCACCTGGAGTTGAAAGACATATTGTTAATGGTGGTGGTCTAACAGGTATTCAACTTTTCCCTGATGATGAAATAGAAATTGTCAATAGTGAGGGTAATCAAATATGTGAGATTATTTGTTTTGATAAAGATGGAAATTCAGATCTTGGAATATTAAATCTCAAAACAAACAATGAAAAAAACTTCATAAGAAATATTCTCAGCGGCAATGATGAAACAATTTTAGCAACCAACTATCAATTAAAAAAAAGAAATTTAAAAATTTCTAATTCAAAATCATCAATTATATTTGATTTAGACACAGAACCTGGTGAAAAAATTAAATTAAAATCAAAAGATAAATGTTACACAATATTTTCAGCACCTGGCGAAGATATGGATGTTACAAAACAAAATCCACCAACTGATTTAACTATATTTGTTAAAAGAGCTAAAATTGTTAATGATAAGGAATTAAATGTAATTCCTGATCCTGTTTTCGAACCTGTTTATGAAGAAAATATAAATAAAGAAACCTCAATATCTTATGAGGTTAAAGAAGGAGATTATATTCAAGTGATAAGTCCGACTGGCAGACAATGTTCTGACTTTGTGGCATTCGATACAAGAAAATTAGAAAAAGGAATTGAAAAAGGATTAGACTGGCAAACCACTAGGACATTCATGGGTAATACTTTTCCAGGACCTGGTTTGTTCTCTAAATTTTATGACACAGATCATGAGCCACTTGTTGAAGTAATAAGAGATACTGTTGGTAAACACGATACTTTTAATCTTGCATGTACTTCAAAATATTATGAAGATGCAGGGTATTTTGGTCACCCAAACTGTTCGGATAATTTAACTGAAAGTATGTCTAAATATGGTGTTCAGAAACAGAAAGGTTGGCATGCAATTAATTTATTTTTTAACACCTCTGCTGGAGGATTGAATTCTGTTATTTCTGATGAATCTTATTCAAGACCTGGTGATTATGTAATGTTTAAGGCTTTAAAAGATTTAACAATAGGAACAACTGCGTGTCCAAGTGATATAGATCCTTGTAATTCATGGAATCCTACAAATATATTTGTTAGAACTTACGATAAAAATAAAGAATTTAAAAAGTCATTTGGTTTTAGAATGAAAACAGACTCTGAAAATAAACTTACTAGAAATTCTGGCTTTTATGAAAGAACCTCAAAATTAACTAGAAACTTTGTTGATGCTAGAGGGTTTTGGCTTCCAAACGATTACACCAAACATGGTTTGGTTAATGAGTACAATGCTTGCAGAAATGATGCTGTATTAATTGATCTATCATCACTAAGAAAATTTGAAATAATTGGTCCTGACGCTGAAGAGTTAATGAATTACACTCTTACAAGAAATATAAAAAAACTTTCTGTTGGACAGGTTGTTTATTCTGCAATGTGTTACGAAAATGGAATGATGTTCGATGATGGAACTCTTTTAAGATTAAGCGAAACAGGTTTTAGATGGATATGTGGAGATGAGTATGGTGGAGAATGGCTTAAAGAAATTGCAAAAAAAAAGAATTTTAACGCTATTGTGAAAAACTCTACTGATCAAATTAGCAATGTATCTTTGCAAGGTCCAAAAAGTAGAGAAATTTTAAAGAAAATTATCTTTACACCACCTACACAGCCTTCGATAGATGAGTTGGGCTGGTTTAGATTTACAATTTGTAGAATAGAAGAGCTTCAAGGTATTCCGTTAATTGTTTCTAGAACAGGTTATACTGGTGAATTAGGTTATGAAGTTTGGTGTCATCCAAAACATGCTCCTGAAGTTTGGGATAAATTAATGGAAGCAGGTAAAGATGATGGATTGATACCAGCAGGGTTCGCTGCCTTAGACAAACTAAGAATTGAGGCAGGTTTAATTTTATTTGGCGCAGAGTTTGATGGAGAGCAAGATCCTTTTGAAGCTGGTATTGGTTTTGCCGTTCCACTGAAAACAAAAGAAGAAGATTTTATTGGTAAAGAAGAATTGATTAAAAGAAAAGCTAACCCACAAAAGAAATTGGTAGGCCTAGAACTTAATGGAAAAGAAATAGCAGGCCACGGCGACTGTGTCCATATTGGAAGATCACAGGTTGGTATAGTTACCAGCGGATGCTTGTCCTCCACTTTGAATAAAAATATTGCTCTTTGCAGAATAGATGTCCAATATTCTGAAATCGGTACTGAAGTTGAAATAGGTAAAATTGATGGTCATCAAAAAAGGATTGGTGCTAAAGTTGTTGGTTTTCCATTCTACGATCCAACCAAATCAAGAGTCAAAGCTTAAAAATAATGCCAAAAGAAAAAAAGACGTTATTAGATTTTTGGGAAGATCAAATGAGACAATCGCATACAGCTAGTAACTATTTTTTTAGAAAATCTCCTTCTCACTATCATATGATGTTATTAGTAATGTCTGCATATAAAGAAAATAAAAAACTATCTGTTGAGGAACTTAAAACTAAATTGTTTAAAACATCTAGACCTAAATCTGCATTAATTATTACTGAAGCTTGTGAAAAAGGATTCTTTCGTCTTGAAAAAACATCAACAGACCAAAGGGTAAAAAATATTATACCTAGTGATTCATTTATTAAAGAATTTAATGAATACCTGGATACCTTAAAAAATATAAGTTATTAGCGATAAATTTCACAAAAATCGAAATATCTAAATTATATATATAATTTTTAGTTCTATAAAAAATTATATTAATTACTATTTGCAAAAAATAATGTTTTCACATGACGACATTACCTTCGAAAGCAAAAGTAGTTATCATCGGTGGTGGAATTCACGGTCTTAGTACTGCTTGGAAACTTTCTGAAACATATAAAAATCCTGGTGACATAATTGTATTAGAGAAAAAAGATACTGCAGCTGGTGCGAGCGGAATTGCTTGTGGTGTTGTAAGAAATAATTATTTCCAACCAGCAATGAGGGAGCTTATGGCTCACTCAGTTTCAGTTTGGGAGAGTGATCCTAAAGCATTTAAATATAACCCTGTTGGCTACTTACAAATTTCACCTGAAGTAATGCATGAGGATGTTGCAAGCATTTATGAGCAACAAAAAGCAATCGGATATGAGTCAGTATTTATTGAAGGTGAAAAAGATTGTTCGAATTATATGAAAGATATTTTTGATGATTGGCAAGCACAAGGCATCACTTCAATACTTCATGAAAAAAAAGGTGGATACGCATTTAACAAAGATTCAATTAAAGCACTTGAAAGTAAATCTACATCAAACGGTGTTCAGGTTATGAAAGGTGTAAAAGTAACAGGTTTTAAAAGAGGAAGTAACAGTCAAGCTGTTACAGGGGTGGAGACAGACAAAGGTACAATTGAGTGCGAACAGGTTGTTATCGGTGCAGGTCCATGGGCGAGAGATTTTTGGAATATGTTAGAGTTACCTAAAACGGCTAACATTAAAGGCAAAGACGGTAAAATGCATGTAACAGATATGTGGACATACTGGATGCTACAAGAAGGAGTTATTGGTGTTGAGCCAGATTTTCTAAAAACGAATGATGGAAAACAACCTCCTGTGGTTCATGTAGACTCGACTGCTCCGTTATATTCAGACAAAACAAAAAAATTATTAACAGATAAAATTTGGGGAATTTATTACAAACCTGACATTGAAGGATTAGGTGTACAAGGGGGAACTTCTCCTTACATAGTTAAAAAACATTTTGATCAAGTTAATGTTGATCCTTATGGAATTGAGTCACCTGAATATCAAACAACAGACGCATTTAGTGAAATGTGGTGTTCAGCTTTAGCGCATTGTCAAAAAAGATTTGAGGGTAAATCTGATTTATATAGAAAAGGACCATCGGGCGGACTTGGATGTATGACACCAGACTCGTTTCCAATCTTTGATAGATTTTTTGAAAACGTTTACATGATTGCAGATGCCAATCATGGTTATAAAATGATTGGGGTTGGAGAACTTGTTGCAAAAGAAATTCTTGGTACTGAAAGTGATTTATTAAAACCATTTAGATTCAACCGTTACGAGAAGGGTGAACTTCACCCTACTTCGAACAGTCCGTTTCCTTGGAGCTAGACTCTAAGCCTAGACACAAATAAATTTTTCAGCTACGTTTGAATAAATTAAATTCATTGAGGGGTGAAAATGACAGATCTAGAGAAACACGTTAACCAGCCAGGTAGAGCAAAATTAGTTAAAAAAGTTAGAGAAAAAATTAATGAACTTGGCATCACTTATATTTATTATCAATTCATTTCTGTAACAGGTAGAGTTGTTGGTAAAGGTATACCTGCAGATCACTGGGAAAGAACAGCTGAAAAAGGATTTCAATTAGTTTATGGTGCTACAGCAAACTTGTTCTTAGATCGTCATAATAATTACATTGGATACGGACCAGAAGCTATGGAGCTTGTTGGAATACCTGATCCTGAAACTTTTGTTCAATTACCATGGGATAAAAGAGTTGGAAGAGTATTTGTAACTTGTTTTAGAAACAGAGAAGAAAGAAAAAATCCAGGCGGTCATTTAACTTCAGACTGCAGAGGAAATCTAAGAATTTTCATGGATGAATTTAAAAAGAAACATGGATTAGAATTAAGAGTTGGTACTGAGCCTGAAATGATGTGGTTAACTAAAAATGAAGATGGAACACCTACAGGTAAAGGTTTTTCTAAACCATTCTGTTATCACATTGATCAATTTGAGTCATTAAGACCAGTATTTATGAAGGTTATTGAGTACGCAAAAGCAATGGGTCTTGATATGATTCAAGGAGATCACGAAGATGCTCCAGGTCAATTAGAATTAAACTGGACTTACGATAATGTTCTAAGAAATGCAGATAGATTATCTACTTACAGACAAATTTGTGCTCAAGTTGCTAGAGAACATAATTTAATTGCCTGCTTTATGACAAAACCATTTATGGGTGTTTCTGCTAGTGGTTGTCATACAAACATGTCTTTATGGAAAGGTGGAAAAATAAAAGTTAACAAACTTGGAAATAAAACTCTACCAGGTGTAGAAGAAGTATTTAGTTATGTTGAAGGTGGAACTAATACTTTCATGCCAGATACAAAAGATATGCAATTACCAGGTAAAATTGGTTTGCAATCAATTGCAGGTATCATGAAGCACTTACCGGCATTGACAGCTCTTGGATCTTCAACTGTAAATTCTTATAGAAGATTATGGGATCAAGGTTTTTGGGCTCCTGTTTACGCAGACTGGGGATATCAAAATAGAACTTGTGGTTTAAGAGTTTCTGCTCCAGGAAGATTTGAATATAGATCAGTAGACTCTATGCACAATCCTTATCTATTAGGTGCTGCCTTATTAAAAGCTTGCGATGAAGGTATAACTAAAAAAATGAAACCAGCAGCCCCAGAGTCTAGAAATATTTATGAAGCTCAAAAAGCTGGTAAAGATGTTAAAAAACTTCCATTAAGTTTAGGTGAAGCTTTGGATAGACTGGCAGAGGATGAAGTAATCAAATCTGCAATGCCAGATGAAATGTATAAAGTTTTCCATTGGTACAAAAACGATGAGTGGGAAAGATTTCTTGGTGCAACAACGCAATGGGATCTGGATACTTATCTTGATTGTCTACCGTAGGTCACAGAAATAGATAGAAAGGGTATAAATATATGTGTGGGATAGCAGGTTTAATTCATAGAGGTAAATCTTCAAATGTTGGAAGTGAACTGCAAGGTATGCTTCAAGCATTAAAACATAGAGGAGAAGATTCAACAGGTTACGCTTTATATGGCGATACTGATGGTAAAAATTTCATCATGCGTTTTAAAGTTGGAGAAAACGTTGGAGAAGGAAGTTCATCAGTTATGGAGGATGTATCTGTTTACGATGAAAGAAAAAAAATTGTAGATGAAACTCTTGCTGAAATGGGAGCTAAAATAGTTAAAGAAGAAAGAACTCTTCCCTACTCTTTAAGGTATGAAATTGACTACAATGTTAAAGACCTTTTGGAATTTTCACAACGTATAGAAAGTATTCCGGGTGTTGAAATTCTTTCTATGGGTAAATCTTTAGAAGTGATTAAAGATCTTGGAAACGCTAAAATGGTTTGTGATAGATATAGCTTAGATAAAGTTGTTGGAACACATGCTATAGGTCATGCTAGAATGGCAACAGAGTCCGGTGTAGATATTAAATCTGCCCACCCATTTTGGGGATATCCATTTAGCGATGTATCTGTAGTTCACAATGGGCAATTAACAAACTATTGGAATAACAGAAGAGTTTTGGAAAATAAAGGTATGAGATTTATGTCAGAGTGTGACTCGGAATTAATTGCTGTTTACCTTGCTGAAAAAATGAGAGACGGTGCAACTTTAGAGGAAGGAATGAAAGCATCTTTAACCGGTTTAGATGGTGTTTTTACTTACTTTGTTGCTACAAAAGACTCATTAGGTATGGCTAAAGATACTATGGCTGCAAAACCATTGGTGTTATATGAGTCTGATGATTTGGTTGCTATGGGATCTGAAGAAATTGCAATTAGATCTGTATTACCACAAGAAATTGATACATATGATCCGTTTGATGGGGAGGTGAAAGTATGGCAAATCTAAAAACAGTTTCAAAAAAATCAAAAGCCCAATCGATGGGTATGCACACTGAGGTTTTAACAGGAAGAACTCAACAAAAATTCTTTAATCCTGATGAAGCAGAAAACTTTTACTATTTTGGGACATACGACGTAGATTTTAATAAAAGAACAGAGCTTGATGTTAAAGACATGACAGCGCCTGAGGCTAATAAAGAAATCGATAACTTAATGAGCCAAGGATATGGAACAATAGTAATAAAAAACCCACAAGGTAAACACAGTCTTGGAGTTGGTATTTTAAATAAACTAAATTTAATTTTTGAAGGAAGTTTAGGGTACTTTGGAATGGGTTCTTGTGATGGTCCAATAGTTAGAATTAATGGAAGAGTTGGATGGTCATGTGCAGAAAATTTAATGGCTGGTAAAGTAGTGATTGAAAAGAATGCTGGATCTTGTTTTGGTGCGGCAATTAGAGGTGGAGATTTAATTTGTAAAGGCAGTGTTGGTGCCAGAACTGGTATTGATATGAAAGGTGGAACTATAATAGTTGGTGGTGACGCCGGTGCATTTACTGGATTTATGATGCAAAGAGGAAGAATAATTATTCTTGGAGACGTAGGAATAAACTTAGGTGACTCGATGTATGATGGGACAATTTTCGTAGGTGGAGAAATTGGATCATATGGTAGTGATGCTGTAGACGCTGAGTTAACTAAAAGCGATCAAGATTGGCTAAAAAGAAAATTAAAAGTAGCCGAGATTGGTGAAAACTTTGACGTTAGTAAAATGAAAAAAATTGTAGCCGGTAAGAAACTTTGGAATTATGACAATTTGGAACCTACAGAGAAGAAGGGAGCAATATAATGCCTAAGAAAAAATCTAAAAAAATTAAAAAAAATGGAAAAGGTGTTGGTGGAAAAGCTGATGTTCATGCACATGAAGAAGGTAAAAGAAATAAAAGTTTATTAGGTCATAACGCTATCTTCACACCTGAAGTAATAGACGATATTCATATTAAATCTCAATTAGGAAGATACAGAATGCGAGGAATGGCATTGATGAAAAAAATTCCTACTTTTGATGATTTAGTTTTCTTACCTGGAACACTAACTAGATTTGTAATCGAAGGTTACAGAGAAAAATGTGAAACGAAAACTGTTATTGGGCCAAGATGTGAAAATCCAATTGAGTTAGATATTCCAGTTTATATTACAGGAATGAGTTTTGGTGCGCTTTCTTACGAAGCAAAAACTGCTTTAGCAAGAGGAGCAACTATGGCTGGTAGTGCTACATGTTCAGGTGAAGGTGGAATGATACCTGATGAAAGAAGATACTCTGAAAAATGGTATTACCAATGTATTCAATCAAGATATGGATTTAATCCTCATCATGCACAATTGGCAGATGGTATTGAAGTATTTATTGGACAAGGACAAAAAGTTGGAATGGGTGGACACTTAATGGGTCAAAAAGTTACTGACCAAGTTGCTGAGATGAGATCATTACCATCTGGTATTGACCAAAGATCTCCAGCGAGACATCCTGACTGGTTAGGACCAGACGATTTAGCTTTAAAAGTAGAAGAGTTAAGACAATTAACAAAAAATAAAGTGCCAATTCAATTAAAATTAGGTGCATCTAAAGTTTATGATGATGTTCGTATGGCTGCAAAATGTGATCCTGACTCTATTTACTTAGATGGGATGGAAGGTTCTACTGGAGCTGGCCCGCATATAGCTGCTGCAAACACTGGTATTCCTGGTATAGCTGCAATCAGAGAAGCAAGAAGAGCAATCGATGATGTTGGAAAAACTGGAAAAGTAACATTAATTTATGCTGGTGGTGTAAGAGATGGTGCTGATATGGCAAAAGCTTTAGCTTTGGGTGCTGATGCAATTGCGATTGGAACTGGATCTATGATTGCACTTAACTGTAATAAAGATATTCCAGAAGCAAACTTTGAAAAAGAAATGGGTGTAAAAGCAGGTGAATGTTATCACTGCCACACTGGAAGATGTCCAGTTGGTGTTGCAACACAAGACCCTAAGTTAAGAGCAAGATTAAACCCTGATGATGCTGCGCTAAGAGTTTACAATTATCTTCACTCAATGACTTTAGAAGCTCAGTTGTTAGCAAGAGCTTGTGGTAAAACGAATATCCACTCTCTAGAGCCTGAAGATTTAGCTGCTTTAACATCAGAAGCATCAGCTTTAGCAAAAGTTCCATTAGCTGGAACTAACTACACTGTTGGTGTTGATAACTACCATAAAATATAGAGGTAACTATGCCAAAGAAAAAAAATAAAAAAGCAGCAAAAACAAAAGAGATTAAAGGTCAGTTAGGCAAAAAGAAAGAGACTGCAAGAGAAAAAATGATTGGTCAGTCTATTGGTTACAGATACGACGTTAATCTTTTACCGGACTATTCTAAGCTAACTCCATTTCTTAAGAAATATATAGAAGCGATGGGATGGGATGATTTAAATTGGTTAGAAGATGTACATATGGGTTATGAAGAAGATAGACCTGCTGTATTCTGTAGAAATGCAAATGGCTGGGTTACAATTCCAAAGTCAATTAAACTCCCAAACAATCAACAAGATAGAGATATGATAGCAAGAGAACTTTTAGTTAAGTTTCAAATGTCTCCAAAACATCCACTTGTTGATTTGAAAAAAGCTTATTTAAAATTTTAGTATTTCAATTAAAAGTTGATTTTTTTTAAAAACCTAGTGCACAAGCTAGGTTTTTAAACTTTTTTATATTTGTATCGAATCACAAAATTTAATAGGCTCTCGTAAACTAATATGGAGAGAGAATATGACTGATCAGTTAGGTGCTCTTACAACCATATTTACGGAATTTTACTACTGGGTGACAGTGGTACTGATGTTTTTAATTCACGTCGGTTTCTGTATGTATGAAGTTGGAGCTTCTCGATACAAACACCATCAACATACTCTTATGAAAAATACGATGCTGATACCATTGGTAACAGTAACGTGGTTTTTATTTGGTTGGTGGATTTACTGGGCTTTTCCAACAGGACCTGGATTAGCACCATCAATAATGAATGAAAGTGCTGCACTAGTTACAGATGAATCTGCATTTAGTGCTACATGGTATACTGCTACAAGTGATTTAATGGCTGTCAATTTAGGAGACCACATTTCTGGTGTCTTCTGGGCTGCCTTTTTACTTTTCTCTTGGACAGCTGCTTCTATCGTTTCTGGAGCTATCATTGAAAGAATTACGACTTTTGCATTTGGTATTTTAGCAATTGCAATTGGTTCTGTATTTTGGACAATTGATGCGGCATGGGGATGGCACTTCGACGGTTGGATGTTGAAACTTCTAGGATATCACGACGCTTACGCATCAGGAGTAATTCACGCGATTGCGGGTGGATTTGCTTTAGGTGTTCTAATGGTTTTAGGACCAAGAATTGGTAAGTTTTCATCTAGCGGTGAACCAAGAAATATTGGACCAAGAAATCCTTGGTTAGTAACAGTAGGTTTATTTTTAATTTATACTGGTTTCTGGGGATTTTACGCAGCATGTAACATACCTATTTTCGATCTAGGACCTGAGTATGGTATGGAAGGTATATCTTACTGGACAGCAACTAATATCTACGTAACGCCTACTACACTTAGTGGTATTACATTTAACTTCTTGATGTCATTATCAGGAGGATTATTGGCTGGATACTGGATTGCTAAAGGAGATCCTTTCTGGACTTACTCAAGTGGTCTAGCAGGTGTGATCTGTGCTTCAGCTGGAAATGATTTATATCACCCAATTCAAGCAATGATCATTGGTATGATTGGTGTTGTTATTGCATACAAACTACATTATTGGGTTGAACGTAAGTTCAAAATTGATGATGCAGTTGGTGCCGTAGCAGTACATGGTTATGCTGGATTTGTAGGTCTTGTTATTTGTGGTTTTGTCTTAAATGGTTATCCATCATCTGGTTACAGTGTTGGTGCTATGTGGGACGGAACAACTTATGCAACAATTAATCCATTAGGACAGTTCATCGGAGCATTAATAATGTTCGTTGTTCTTGGACTAATACCAGGCTACATCATAGCTAAAGTTCTTAACGGTATGGGTAAATTAAGAATCCCTCGTGAAGTTGAGATAGCTGGATTAGACTATGAAATGATGGAATCTGCTAAAGAAGATGAAAAAGCAGTTTCATCTGCAACCAGGTAAAGGAGGAAAATATGGCTACAGTTACAAACTGGATAGATCATCTAAATAAACCAGCAGAAGAAGTTGCTGGTGCAATTTACCCTGGTGCTGGATCTGTTGAAGGCATACTGGTAATCATTGCATTAGTCTTATGGGTTGGTTGGCACATTTTGACTGCAAAAGCTGAAAGTGATGAACTTTCAAGACTTGCTAGAAAAAGACATAGTGCTAATGATCACAAAAGCAATATTACCGACTGGTAATTCAAATTAAAATTTGGGCGCTACTTAAATGTAGCGCCCTTTTTTATGTTCTATATTTATGGAAGATAATAAAGAAGAATTAAGACCCTCAAAAATGAGAGGTGTAGCATTTCCTAAAGCTAAGTATGGTGTGATACTAGCTATAATTGTAATTATTGTTGTTAATTTAATTTATTACAAAGAAACAATTTTATCTTTTTTTAAATAATTATGTTAACTTAGGTTGTGTCTAAAAATTTATTTCAAATTGCTAAGCAAAAAAAAATTAAATATTTTTTAATCAGTTTTGTAGATTTATTTGGTGTATTAAGATCAAAATTAGTACCTGCTCATGCAATAAAAGAAATGCAAAATGCAGGAGCTGGTTTTGCTGGTTTTGCAGCATGGCTAGATATGACACCTGCTGACTCAGACATGTTTGGAATTCCCGACCCAGATAGTTTAATTCAACTTCCATGGAATAAAGAAGTTGGGTGGTTAGCATCTGATCTATGGATGAATGGCAAACCAGTAGATGCGTCACCTAGAGTGATGTTAAAAAATCAGATAAAAAAACTTAAAAAACTGAATTTAACAATGAAATCAGGTGTTGAATGTGAATATTTTTTAATTTCACCTGATGGCAATTCAATTGCAGATCCAAGGGATACACAATCCAAACCTTGTTATGATCAATCTGCACTAATGAGAAGGTATGATTTAATTAAGGAAATTTGTGACTGTATGATTGAAATGGGATGGGGCCCTTATCAAAATGATCATGAGGATGCTAACGGTCAATTTGAAATGAATTGGGATTATTCAGATTGCCTAAAAACTGCAGACAGACATACCTTTTTTAAGTTTATGGTAAAAACAATTGCTGAAAAGCACGGACTGAGAGCAACATTCATGCCTAAACCGTTTGGAAATTTAACCGGTAATGGTTGCCACGCTCACGTATCAGTTTGGCAAGGTAGTAAAAATAAATTCTTAGATAATAAAGATAAACTTGGTTTAAGTAAAATGGCCTATAATTTTTTAGGTGGAGTAATTAAAAATGCTTCATCTTTATCTGCATTTTTTAACCCAACAATCAATAGTTACAGAAGAATAAATGCACCACCTACAAAATCTGGAGCATCATGGTCACCGAGTAGTATTTCTTATACAGGTAATAATCGAACACACATGATAAGAATCCCCGATCCTGGAAGATTTGAATTAAGATTAATGGATGGTTCTGCTAATCCTTACTTATTGCAAGCAAGTGTTTTAGCAGCTGGTCTATATGGTTTAAAAAATAAAGTTGATCCAGGCAAACCTTTGGATTGCAATATGTATGAAGATCATCATAAATATCCCGATTTACCCAAACTACCTGATGAACTTGCACAATCATTAAATTTATTAAAAAATAATAAAGATATGAATGATGCTTTTGGCAAAGATGTTATTGAAAGTTATATAAAGTTAAGAAGTTCAGAAATGAATGAATTCAAATCAAAAGATAGTTTTGATAAAACAAAAGATGTTACAAAATGGGAAAAAGATAATACTTTAGATTGTTAGTACATGACTATATTATCTAACGGTCATCAATGGAAATATACGGAATTTACAGACAATAAAAATTACTCATTTAACAAAAAAGAAATTCTTAATTCTTTAACCTCAGAAGAAATTGATGATGCTTATAAGAGTATTTCTAAGTGGAAGGGTTATTCTCCTACTCCCCTGCTTTCTTTAAATAAACTTTCAAAAGAATTAAATTTAAACAAAATTTTTTATAAAGATGAAAATAAAAGATTTGATTTAAAATCTTTTAAAGCTTTAGGTGGAGCTTATGCGGTAGAAAAAGTAACCAAAGGAAATAAAGATATAGTAGTGGCAACAGCTACTGCTGGCAATCATGGAAGGTCAGTTGCCTGGGGGGCTAAAAGATTAGGTCTAAACTGTAAAATATTCATTAGTGAATTTGTAAGCAATGCAAGAGGCAAAGCTATGACCGCACTTGGAGCAAATGTAGTAAAAGTAAAAGGTAATTATGAAAAATCATTAATGGAGTGCATAAAGCAGTCTACTAAAAATAATTGGCAAATAGTTCAGGATGTTGCTTGGAAAGATTATATGGTCGTCCCCAAGTATACAATGGCAGGTTATACGGTAATGATGAAGGAGATAGCTAATCAAATCCAGGAAGAGAAAATAACTCACATCATTTTACAAGCTGGCGTTGGTGGCATGGCTGCTGCCATGGTTGCAGGTATTGCAAGATATTTGAACTACGTTCCAACAATTATAGTTGTTGAACCGGATAGTGCCGCGTGTGTAATGGAAAGCATTAAAACTGGAAAAATAGAAAAAATAGATATTAAAAGAGAAAGCTTAATGGGTGGTATGTCTTGTGGTGAAGTATCATTGGTCCCATGGGAAATACTCAAAAATTCAGTTAAACATTGTATTAGTTTACCAGATGATGATATTGCAAAAACTATGAAACTACTTGGAAATTCAAGCTTTAGTGATGATAAAATAATTGCAGGAGAAAACTCAGCACCTGGCGTCATCAGTCTGATTACAAGTTGTGAAGATCAAGCAATTAAAGAAAAATTAGATCTAAATGAAAAATCTAATGTTTTGGTTTTTGGTTGTGAGGGAGATACTGATCAAGAAATGTATCAAAAGTTAATTAACCAAAATTAAATCAATGAGTAGCACAGGTATTTTTTGGATAAGAGAGGATTTTAGAATTGAAAATAATCCTGCTTTATCTTTTGCAACACAAAATCATGATAATGTAATTGCATTATATATTTATAATAATAATGATTTTGACAACAAAAGAGAAGCTCAAAAATGGTGGGTTTATAAATCTCTAGAAACTTTAAAAAAAGAATTGTCAGATTACAAAATTAATCTTGAAATAGTAAAAGGCGATGAATTAGAAATTTTTTCTAAATTTAATAAAAAGGATAAGCTTTCAGTTTATTGGAATAAAATTTATGAACCAGATGTTATAGCTAAAGGAAAAAAAATACGTGACATGTTTATTAAAAATGAAATCAATTATAAATATTTCAAAGGAAATATTTTAAATGAATTTCAAGAGATAACAAAAAATGATGGAACTCCCTTTAAAGTGTTTACCCCTTTCTGGAGAAATGCGGAGCAAGTTTATTTAAATCAACCACAAAGCAAAAACTATATTGTTAAAAAGAAAATAAAAAAGATTACAATTTTTAAAAGGTGTATTGAACCAATAGAAATTTTACCAAAAAAAAATTGGTATAAAAAATTTGAAAAATATTGGAAAGTTTCAGAAAATGACTCAAAAAAAATATTAAAAAATTTAATTGAAAATAAAATTAAGGATTATGGAACTTCTCGAGATATACCATCTATCGAAGGAACCTCTAAATTATCTCCTTACATCAAACATGGCCAAATTCATGTAGGCAGTATTTGGAAAAAATGTTCTGAAATTAAATCAAAAGGAATTGGTTATAGAAAATATATTAATGAGCTTGGTTGGAGAGAGTTTTCGCATAGTTTAATTAATTATTTCCCTGAATTCTTAAAAGGAAATTTCAGGAAAGAATTTGATAAATTTCCTTGGGCAAAAAATGAGAAATTCTTAAAAGCATGGAAAAGAGGAATGACCGGTTATCCTATTGTCGATGCAGGTATGAGAGAACTATATGAAACTGGATGGATGCATAATAGAATAAGAATGGTTGTTGGTTCATTTTTAGTCAAACATTTGAGAATTAATTGGACTGAAGGTGAGAAGCATTTTAGAAATTGTCTACTAGATTTTAATAAAGCAAATAATGTTGCTCAATGGCAATGGGTTGCTGGCTGTGGGGCAGATGCAGCACCTTATTTTAGAATATTCAATCCAATACTTCAGGGTGAAAAATTTGATAAAGAAGGCAATTATGTAAAAAAATGGGTTCCTGAACTTAAAAATGTTCCAAATAAATTTATTCACAAACCATGGGAAATGGAATTAAAGTATCAAGAAGCTATAAAAACAATTATTGGCAAAGATTACCCTGGTCCTATTGTTGTTCATGAAAAAGCTAGAGCTGCAGCTCTTGAAGCTTTTCAATCTTTGAAGAAAAAATAAATTTAGTTTTATTCTCCAATAAAATGATGGATTACAGTTCTTTTTTGAGCCTCTAATCTGTGTTCAAATAAATATATGCCCTGCCAAGTTCCAAGCAACAATTCACTATCTTTCACACTTAGAGAAATTTGATTATTTGTTAATGCAGATTTAATATGTGCAGGCATATCATCTTTTCCCTCCGTAGTATGAATATATAGTTTGTTATCCATAGGAGCTAATTTATCAAAATAATTTATTAAATCTGTTTGTACATCTGGATCTGCATTTTCTTGAACAATTAATGAGGCGCTTGTGTGCTGAATACTTAAATTAAGAATACCATTTTTAAAGTTATTTTGATCAATCCAATGAATTGTATCATTAGTAAATTCATATAACTTTTGACCATTGGTCTTAATATGAAGATTGTAAAATTCTTGTTTCATTAATTATACTCGTTCGATGTAAGCTCATACAAACGACTAATGGTTCGTTTAAATGGTTTTTCTAACAATCTTGAAGAGGTAAATTGATCTAAATTTATATCAGCTGTAACTGCTAATGAAATATTTTTATCATAAATTACATCTAACAAAGTGATAAAACGTTGTTGTTGATTTGAATTAACATCATTAAATTGAGGTATTTGATCTATTACCATAAATTTACAGTTTTTAACTATTTCTAAATAATCTTCCGCTCCTAAATTTTGATCACAAAGTTGATTAAATTCACATCTAACAATTCCCTCATAAAAGTTTTCTATTTTAAATTCTCTTCCCTTTACATTAATTTTTATTGAAGATTGTTTTTTATCCTTTGTTATAGTTCTAAAAAATTTATTAATCTTAAAATTGGTTTCTTGATTAAGTGGAAAAAAATATCTTTGTTTTTGATTATCATTAGATTTTCTATAATCATCCTCAATTTTTAATTCATACTCTATGGATTGATCTTCCATTATTTTTATAAAAGGTAAAAATTGTTCACGTTGAAGACCTTCTTTATAAAGTTCTGAAATTTTAGTGTTTGAAGTAAGAATAATTTTAATATCTTCTTTAAATATTTGTTCAAATAGTTTTCCTAAAATCATTGCATCAACAATGTTTGTTACTTGGAACTCATCGAAATAAACTAATAAAGCTTTTGATTTTAAATTTTTGACAAATTGATTGATTACATTTTCTTCATTTTTTTCTTTTTGCTCATGGACAAAATCATGAAATCCTAACATAAATTCATTAAAATGCTTTTTTAATTTTTTTTCTTCAAGATGATCATAAAAGAAGTTTAAAATCATCGTTTTACCAACCCCTACACCACCATATAAATAAAATCCTTTTTTAGTTTTTTGTTTAGAAAATAATTTTGAAAAAAAAGATTTGTTATTACTATTATGGTAATCTTCTAATTTTTTTATAACTTTGATTTGATTAGGATTAACTTCTAAATTTTCATTTTCACAATAAGATATGAATTCTTTTTCAAATTTTTTTGGCATCAATTTTTTTTAGTTTTAAAGTCAATACCATACTCTGATCTTGGTCCTTTCCTTAGCCCGAATGGACCTGAGATAAATAAAGTTAATGGTTTAGTTCCAGGTTCCAAATCTACTCGATGCAAATTATTTGCTGATCTAAAACCAATATACCCTGGTGGACGCCAAAACTTACCAGTACTTAATGTTTCCCAATAACCGCCTCTTAAAATTATAGTGATATAAGGAAATGTATGATTATGAACTCCTTCTCCATGATCATCTGCTAGCATCTCATGAATTAATATATTGAATGGAAACCATTTAGGTCGATACCTCATCAAAACATAGTAACGGTTCATCCAAGGCTTTGCCTCTTTAAAATTTGGATGTGAAGGTCCTCTATCTAATACAACTTTTTTTCTACCAATTTTTTCTAAAAATTTTAAGAACATGTTTAGTTATATTGTACAATTGAACCATTTCTTACTACATATAAATTGTTATTAAATATAAACGGTTCAGATACTAATCCACCAGAAACTTTTTCAATTTTTATTATTTTTCCATCCTCAATCCCAGCTATAATCATTTTACCATCTGAGTTAGTCAAAAATACGTTTTTGTCTCCAATTACAAAACCAATTGGATAAATATTTTTTCTTTTTTTATCTTTGTAATTCATAAATAGGTCTGTAATTCGAACTATATTGCCTTTATTTTTGTCAATTAAATATAAATAACCTTCATTAGAGATTGTAAAAATTAGATTTCCAACCAAAATAGGTTTTACATTAGAATTAACTTCATTTATCCAGTTTGTTGTTCCTGTTTTTAAATCAATTGAATAAAACTGATTTTTATTATTTGAAAAAAATACAGAGTTTCCATCTGATACTAGTTTAGAAGTCTTAAAGTTATAAGTTTCATTTATTATCGAGCTACTCTGTGTAGGTAGTTGCCATGTAATTAAACCTGTTTCAATATCTACAGCTGTAATATCTCCTATAGAATTATTGAAAATAACATTATCGTTTAAAATAATTAAAGAATATTTAATATTTGAAATTGTAAATGAGTCCTCTGTTTGCAAATTCCAACATTCAGAACCATCTTTAATTTTAAAACATCTCAACGTATTTTTATAATCAATAACAAATATTTTATCCTTATGCTTTTTAATATTTGAATTAAACGGATAATCATTATTATTTGACCAATTTAATTCTCCGGTACTAATATTCACAGAATAATATTTTGCTATGCTATCGGTTACTAAAAGACTTTGACCATCTACTAAAAAATTAAGTTTTGGTTTTAATTTTTTTTCAGATTTCGAATAATGGTTTTTTTTCCAAATAACATTCTGATTATTATCATACCTAATAATTGAACCTTTTTTATCAAAAAATATTATTCCATTTTTCAAAAAAATCGGTTCGAAATCTAATTGATTAATTTCCTCTAACTTTGAAAATTTAAAATTACCAATCTTTAATAATTCACCTTTGTAATTTTGCAAACCAAGATTATTTTGATTTTCATTATTTTTATTATTTATTTTTATTGAGGATAAATCTAATTTTAAATCTTTATTAAATTCTGAAACAATTAAATTTTCTTCAGCAAAAACTTTTGTTATTTTTTTATCTGTTTCTAATTTATTTTCTTTATCTTTCCAAATTCTTGAGTTTTCGTTAAATGAACAGTTATTAAGAAAAAATAATACAATGAAAGTAAAAATTAATTTATTCACTCAAGTCTCTGTTCAATCTTTTCTCTGCTTGAAGTCTTATATCTGGATTTGAATTTTCTAAAGCTATTATTTGGTTGAAAAATTCTTTAGCTTTTTGTTTTTGATTATTTGCATAAAAATATTCTGCCATTAAATATAAAGAATGTGATTTCCAGACACTTTTTGAGTTAATCAGTGGATTTAACATATTTAGAAGATCACTCTCCTGAGCGTTATCTGCATTGTAGAGTGCTTTCTTGTATATAATTAAGTTGTTAATCTCACTGTCTAACGAAGTATCGTTTATCAATATATCAAATAATGAATTAATTCTGGACTGATCACTTACAAGATTATTATCAATGATAAAATAAAGGGATAAAGGTGAATAAGTTGGATCTTTCTTGTTTATAATTTCAATCAGGCTGCTAGCTGTTTTTTCTTTTGTTTTTTCTGAATAATCAATGATTATTGAATTATAACTATCTGAGATATCTTTTTTTTTATTAATTAAATATTTATCGTAACTAAAAACACCGACTATAATAATTATTAAGATAATTATACCTGAAATAATTTTATTTTTATTGTTTACAAAAAAATTCTTAATTTTTTCATTTCTAGTATTTGTATTTATAATTGATAAATCTTCGTCCATAACTAAATCATATTCCTTAAAACGTACTGCAGAATACCTCCATTTTTATAATACTCTAATTCATTTTTTGTATCAATTCTGCATAAAGTTTTAATTTTCTTTATTTCGCCTGAAGCATATTTAATTTCAACTGTCACTTCATCTGAGGGATTAACACCCTTTTCTATATTTAGAATACTAATTAATTCAGAGCCAATTAATTTTAGATTTTTTCTATTTACATCTTCGATAAATTGTAAAGGTAATATTCCCATTCCAATCAAATTAGATCGGTGGATTCTTTCAAAACTCTCTGCGATTACTGCTTTTATCCCAAGTAATTTTGTTCCTTTAGCTGCCCAATCTCTAGATGATCCGGTTCCATACTCTTTTCCACCAATTATAACCAAATCTGTTCCTCTTTTTTTATATTCAACAACTGCATCATAGACAGGAAGAACTTTTTCCTCTGGATATAACTTTGTAAAACCACCCTCTGTACCAGGAGCCATTTCATTTCTAATTCTTATATTTGCAAAAGTTCCTCGCATCATAACTTCATGGTTACCTCTTCTTGAACCATATGAGTTATAATCTTTAGGTAAAATTTGGTGTTCCATAAAATATTCACCAGTTGGACTATCTTTTTGAATACTGCCGGCTGGCGATATATGATCAGTAGTCACCATATCACCTAAAATTAATAATGGTCTTGCATCCTTAATTTCTTTAAATCCTTCTGGTTTATCTGGCAACGATTCAAAAAACGGAGGTTTTTTTACATATGTTGATCCCTCATCCCAATTATAGATACTACTTTTATCAGTTTTAATTTTTTGCCATTGAGTTGGGCCCTCAGAAACATTTGAGTATCTTTGTATAAACATCTCAGCATTAAGTGAGTCTTTTAAAGTTTCTTCTATCTCTTTATTTGAAGGCCAAATATCTTTTAAAAATACATCTTTTCCATCTTTATCTTTTCCTAATGAATCTTTGTAAAAATCAACTTCCATATGCCCAGCTATTGCATATGCAACAACAAGTGGGGGTGAAGCCAAATAGTTAGCTTTTATATGTGGAGAAATTCTTCCCTCAAAATTTCTATTTCCAGATAAAACTGAAACAGCATAAATATTTTCTTTTTGGATCGCTTCTACAATATTTTCTGGGAGTGGCCCTGAATTTCCAATGCAAGTTGTACAACCATATCCAACTAAATTAAAACCAAGTTGATCTAAATAACTATTTAATCCAGCTTTTGCCAAATAGTCTGTAACTACTTGAGATCCAGGTGCTAGAGAAGTTTTTACCCAGGGTTTAACCTGCAAACCTTTTTCAATAGCTTTTTTAGCTAATAGTCCAGCCCCGATTAGAACATTTGGATTAGAAGTGTTCGTACAAGAAGTTATTGCAGCAATTAATATTGAGCCATCTTTTATTTCGTAATCTGTATTTGATACTTTCGAAATTGACTTTTCATTTTTATTTGTAGCTTCCTGCAATACTTTTTGAAACGAACTAGGTGCATCTGTTAAAAGAACTTTGTCTTGAGGTCTTTTAGGTCCTGAAATAGTTGGTACGACTGTGGACATATCTAAAGATATAATGTCAGTAAATTCTATTTCGTTACTCGCCCATAAACCTTGTTCCTTGGCATAATTTTCTACGATATCAACAGTTTGTTGATCTCTTCCAGAAAATTTCAAATACTTTAATGTTTCTTCATCGATAGGAAAAAAACCACAAGTAGCACCATATTCTGGTGCCATGTTTGCAATTGTTGCTCTATCCGCTAGTGTTAAATTTTTTAAACCCTCTCCATAAAACTCAACGAATTTACCAACTACTCCTTTATCTCTTAACATTTTAACAACAGTTAATACTAAATCAGTTGCAGTAGTTCCTTCTGGCATTTTGTTCTTCATTTCAAAACCGATGACTTCTGGTATTAACATGGAAATTGGTTGACCTAACATTCCTGCTTCAGCTTCAATTCCTCCAACACCCCATCCTAAAACAGATAAACCATTTACCATTGTTGTATGACTATCCGTTCCAACTAAAGTATCTGGAAAAAGATATTTTTCACCTTTAAATTCTTCTGACCAAACAACTTTTGACAAATATTCAAGATTTACTTGGTGACAAATTCCTGTTCCTGGTGGAACTATTCTAAAATTATCAAATGCCTGCTGTCCCCATTTTAAAAAAGAATATCTCTCACCATTTCTTTCAAATTCTATGTCGACATTTTTTTCAAAAGAATCAGCTTTTGCAGATTGGTCGACTTGCACAGAGTGATCAATTACAAGATCAACTGCAGACAGTGGATTTATTGTATTTGGATCTTTATTTTTTTCTTTAACTGCTTCTCTCATTGCAGCTAAATCTGCAACCGCAGGTATTCCTGTATAATCTTGAAGCAAAACTCTTGCTGGTCTATATGCAATTTCAGTTTTAGATTTTTTTGTCTTTAGCCAGTTTTTAATCGCCTCTATTTGAGATTTTGTTACACTTAAGTTGTCTTCGTATCTTAATAAATTTTCTAGTAAAACTTTAAGAGATTTTGGAAGTTTATCTATTCCTTCAAGTCCATTTTTTTCTGCTTCATTTAATGAGTAATAATTATACTCTTTGTCATTAACTGTGATTTTTTTTAGTGATTTATAAGAATTTTTGTTTCCTGGGGTCATATTATAAATAAAAAGTTATTATGCTTGTTAAAAGAAGCAGTGACATAGCATAATTAAAGTAATTAATAAATTTCTGATTTGTCGCAAATTTCCTGAAAAATTTACCTAAGAAGGTCCACAGAGTTATACTGGTCACTGAAACAATTAAGGCCATAATGATAATTTGAGTCGTATAACTTACAAAGGTTTCTCCTGGATTAATATAAGTTGAAACAAGAATAATTGATGCAATAACGCCTTTAGGATTTAAGAATTGAAAAATAAAAGTTTCATGAAACTTAATTGGATTTTTGTTTTTATTTTCCTGATCAGAAGGTCCTGAAAAAGAAATTTTGTATGCTAAATAAATTAAAAATAGAGTTCCTAAATATTTCAATACCTCTTGAATTAAAGGATAAAGTTTAAAAATATTTATCAACCCTAGAGCTAAACATAATAACAAAAATGGAAATCCTAAAGTTACACCAATTATATGTGGCAGTGTTCTAAGAATACCAAAATTAAAACCAGAATAGAAAGCAACAAAATTATTTGGTCCAGGAGTAAATGCTGCAACAATTCCAAATAAAGTTATAGAAAGAATTTCAGGATGCATTATTAAGCAATCGGTAATCCGTTTTCTGCTTTTTGAGAAGGATGAACAAGTGTAACTTTGCCATCGGCATCAATTGCCCCTAAAACTAATACTTGAGAAACTATTCCGGCAATATTTTTTTCAGGAAAATTACAAACAGCAATAACCTGTTTTCCTTTTAAATTCTCCTCATTATAATAATGGGTAATTTGAGCCGAAGATTGTTTAATGCCAATTTCGCTTCCAAAATCAACTTCAACCACTAAAGATGGCTTTCTCGCTTTTTCATTTTTTTTTACAGAAATTACAGTACCAATTCTAATATCTACTTTATCAAAATCATTATAGGTAATTTGCTCTTTAATCATAATATAATATAGTGTTTTAAGTTTATGAGTATAGATAACAATTTATATGAAAAATCAATCAAGATTTTAACTGACTTAATCGCATTTAAAACTATCTCAGGTCAAGATAACAGTAATTTAATTGATTATTGTGAAAAAATTTTAAATAACGTCGGAATAGATACTTTCAAAGTTTATGATGATGATAAAAAAAGAGTAAATCTTTTTGGAACTCTAAAAGCAAAAAATCAAAGCATAAAAAAACCAATTATATTATCTGGTCACACTGATGTGGTTCCAGTATCTAAAGGTTGGAGCAGTGATCCATTTGTTGCAACTATTAAAAATGATAAATTATATGGAAGAGGCTCATGTGATATGAAAGGTTTTATTGCATGTACACTTGCTTATGCACCTATCTTCAAAGAAAGTAATTTAGATAGAGACTTACATTTCTGTTACACATTTGATGAAGAGACCGCATGTATTGGAGC
>CACJQX010000008.1 GCA_902595595.1 uncultured Pelagibacteraceae bacterium
AATAAAATCGCTGTGCCAGCTTTGACTGCAAATCCATCTGAGTTTTCAGCAAGAATTGCAGCTAATAGTTCAATTGTTCCTTTGATGAACCAAGATTTAATTAGACCATTAGATGATCTTGTTAAAAAATATGGAAAAGGAATTCAAGATTCTCAATTAATTACAATCGATGGAAAAGTAATGGCTGTAGCGTTTATGGCTAATACTCAACATTTGTATTACAGAGAAGATGTTTTGAAAGACCTTGGTATAGCTATTCCAAAAACTTATGAGGAAGTAGTTGCAGCATCTGAAAAAATTAGAGCTTCAGGTAAAATGCAATATCCTTACGCAGCTGCATACAAAGCTGGTTGGAATTTAGCAGAAGAATTTGTGAACATGTTTATTGGTCACGGTGGTGAATTCTTTAAATCTGGAAGTGCAGAGCCTAATATTAATAATGCTAAAGGCGTTGCTACTTTAAATATGTTAAAAAAATTATCTGAATTGAGTAACCCTGATTACTTAACTCATGATAGTGAAGCAATTAAAGTAGAATGGGAGTCTGGTAATGTTGCATTGATGACATTATGGGCATCTAGATCAGGAACACTTTTAGATGATGAAGGTGATCCTAACATTACTAAGGCAACTAAATTAACTGGACCTGCTACTGTAGGTGGAGGAAATATTCCAGCTGCTACATTATGGTGGGATGGTTTCACACTTGCAAAAAACAGACCTGATGCAGATGCTGAAGCAACATTTAGAGCTTTAGCGCATGCAGCATCAAATAAAAAGATGGTTGCTGACGCTGCTGATCAAGCCGTTTGGTTAGTAGAAGGGTTTGTACCAGGACCAAAATCTATTGGTGTTATCGAAGCTGTAAAAATGGGAGCAAAACCATATCCAATGTTACCGCAAATGGGTTTAATGCATGGTGCATTAGGAAGTGAGATTGTTGAATTTTTACAAGGTAAAGAGTCGGCTGAACAAGCATTGAAAGATGTTGAGGCTGCTTACATCAGTAAAGCTAAAGAACAAGGCTTTCTATAAAATCTAAAACTTATAAGTGGGGATTTATTCCCCACTTAGTCAATTTTAAATGCCTAATAAAACTTTTTTCTGGTTTTTCTTACCTACAGGTTTAGCAATGATCCTGTTTATTGGGCTACCAATTATATCTACTGGAATTCAATCATTCTACGCACAACATGATCAAGTAGTAAAAGAAGTTAAAAAATGTGATCCTTTTGGATGTACTGTTTCAATTGTTGTTGATAACGAAGAAACCTCAAAAATTAGGGAAGCAAAGCCTCTTGGAAAATTTAATGGTTTTGGCACTTATACTGATCGAAATCATTTAGCAGTTGATGAAATAAAAAAATTTTGGAATGAAACTGAAAGCTTTGGCGTTTTTGTAGACCAGGTAACTAATCTTCCCTTTTATAAAGCTCTAATATTTACTTTAACTTATTGTTTGTTTGTTACACCAAATGTACTCCTCTTAGGATTTATTATTGCATTAAGCTTAAATGCAGTTGCTAGAAAAATTAGGGGACCTTTAATCTTTGGTACAATTTTACCTATGATTGTTACACCGTTGGTTGGATCATTGGTATTATTTTGGATGATAGATTCTCAGGGAATAATTGGAGCTAATATTCAAAATTTAATGAATGATCCTTATTTATCACTTAAATCATCAAAAACATTAACTTGGATAACAATAATTATTTATGGTATTTGGCATCACTCCCCTTTTGCTTTTGTGGTTTTTTATGCAGCACTTCAAACAGTTCCTCAAGAACCAATTGAAGCTGCAATTATAGATGGTGCTTCAAGATTTCAAAGAATTAAACATATAGTATTACCTCATATTTATCCTGTAGTCACATTTGTAGCTTTGATTTCTTTAATGGATAACTTTAGAGTATTTGAGCCCATTATTGGTTTTAGCGCTGAAGGAAGTGCACAATCATTATCTTGGTTAATCTATGACAATTTAGTTAATGAGGAAGTAATATTGTTTGGTTCTGCTGCAGCTACTTCAATGATGACTATTATTGGTATAGCTATCCTGCTAGCACCAGTATTAATTAGAACTTGGAAAGAATTTAAAACAGCGAGATAATTATGGATTATGGACTAGATACAAAATCAACTCGTTTAAAAACTTTTAATACTATTTTTATAATCACTTGGTTGTTAATTGCTTGCTTCCCTTTTATTTGGACTTTTTGGGGATCATTTAAAGTAAGAGCTGATTTCTTTTCAAGATCTGATTGGTGGTATGCGATATCAGCATTTAATACCTTAATTGAAACAGGCGGACAATTTACAACTAATGCTTATACTCAGGCTTGGACTGAAGGCGAATTTTGGAAAGCATCAAAAAATACAATTATAGTTACAGTATTTGTTGTAAGTATTTCTTTGTTTTTAGGAACTTTAGGAGCGTATGCTCTTTCAAGATCAACTGAGAAATATGCTTTTTGGATTTTAATGGCAGCTTTAATTTTTAGAGCTATGCCACATATAACTTTAGTATCAGGATATCTTTTTCCTTTCTTTGAATTACAAATTTGGGGAATTCTTCCAACTACAATTGTTGTTTTGGTTGCTATAAATCAGCCTTTTACTTTGTGGCTGCTTTATTCATTTTTCAAAACTGTTCCTAAAGAACTTGATGAAAGTGCTTTAATAGATGGTTGTTCTTATTTTCAAGCTTTTAGGCATATTATTATGCCTGTGATGTGGCCTGGAGTAATTACAGCAGGTTTATTTAGTTTAATGTTAGCCTATAATGATTTTACCGTAACAGCATTACTTCTCAATCAAGAAAATCATACCATGGTTCCAAAAATACAAAGTTATTTAGGTACAAATCAACATGAAGGAAATTTAATGTGGGCAGTTTCTGCAGTTGTATCTGCTACTGCACCTTTATTTATGCTGGTTATGTTTTTCCAAAGACAGGTCATTAGTGGTTTGACTGCTGGAGCTGTAAAAGGTTGAAATATTATAAAGCATTACTTTTTGGTTCTATTGGATCTATTGTTGAAACTTCAGAAATACAGAGAAAGTCATTTAATAAAGCATTCAAACAATACGGGCTTGATTGGAATTGGACCAAGCGTGAGTATCAAAATTTATTAAATAAATCTGGCGGCAAAGATAGAATATCAAGATATGCCAAAATTAAAAAAATTAAGGTTAACTCAGTATATTTAAGAAATTTAAAAACTAAGATTTTTAATAATTATCTTAAAAAAAATCAGCTTAAATTAAGGCCAGGTGTTAAAAATTTAATATCTTTATCCAAAAAAGAAAATATTAAAATTGCGTTTGTTTCATCTACTTCTACAAACAATATTAATGCAATCTTATATTGCTTAAGAAATTCAATTAATAAAAAGGATTTTAACTTTATAGGGAATGCAAAATTAGTAAAAAAATTTAAACCCAACCCAGATATATACTTACTAGCACTTAAGAAACTTAAGCTTAAAGCTAATGATTGTGTAGCAATTGAGGACTCTCAAGAAAGTTTAAATTCAGCTAGGCGAGCTAAAATAAAATGTATAATTTTTCCTGGAAAATTTCATTCTTCAAAAAAATTTATTGGAGCTTATAAAAAAGTTTATCGACTTAATAAAAATATTATTTTGAGATAAATTCTTTAACTAAATTATTAAATTGATCAGGCTGCTCTAAGTGAACATTATGAGCACAATCTTTAAATATTTCTAAACGACTATTTTTAATATTTTTATTTAGAGTATCAACTTGATCAAAATTATATGAAGTATCTTTATCTCCCCATATTATAAGAGTGTCACAATTTATATTTTTTAAATTTTCTTTACCTCTCCAATTTTTCATTGCTAGTAATGCATTATCAGCAGTTTCTAATGAAACATTTTTAACTGCATTTTCACAAAGAAAATAATTTTTGTCCTTATCACCTTTTACAAACCACTTAAGAGGTACTCTAGAAAAAGAGAGTTTTGCACCTTCTTTCTTAAGTTTTTCTCTTGTTTCATCCATAGTCTCAAATCTTCCTGGGATATCTCCAATAGATCCTGTTGCAAAACAAATTAATTTATTAACTCTATCCCCAATCAATTTTGTAATTTCTTGAACAATCATTCCACCCATTGAATGACCAATTAAATTGAATTTATCTATTTTTTTTTGATCTAATACATTTATAATTTCTTTAGCCATTTTATTAATAGAATCTAAAGATTTTACATTATAACTTTCACCAAACCCTGGAAGAGCTGGGATAATTACACGATAATCTTTTGAAAAAAATTCTTTTTGAAAAGTCCACATTTCAGATGAACCTAGATAACCATGAACAAAAACAAAAGGAAACCCTTCGCCTATATCATCTACATAAATATCACTCATAATATTTCATTAATAATAAATAAAATTAAAATAGACATAAAACATATAATAAAAATATTAATTACTTTCCAAATTTTTTTACTATTAGCATACTTTGATAAATAATTAGATAAATATCCTAATATAAAAAAAAATAAAAATGATGCTATAGACGCACCTATCCCAAATAAAATTTTTTGGATAAGTAAATAATTTTTTGAAAAATTTCCAAGAAAAAAAACTGTATCAGAATAAACATGTGGATTTAAATATGTAAATCCTAAAGTTTTAAATACAATATTTAATTTTGAAATATTATTTGACTCAGTACTAAAGTTAATATCAGAATAATTAGATTTTATTTTTTTAAAAATAAAGTGAAGTAAAAATAAAATTAAAAATAAATTTAAAATTAATTCGATTAAAGAGTTAAAATATTGATTAAAATAATGGAAAAGGAAAATACCCAAAAATATTAATATCAAATCTGATATGGAGCATATTAAGCAAACAATAAATATGTGTTGTTTTTTTAAACCTTGCTCAATAACAAAAATATTCTGAGCACCTATAGCTAAAATTAAGCTAATCCCAGTAAAGAAGCCTAATACCAGGTATTCCATTAGGCTTTAAGTTTACTCTGAATTTGCTGTTAATGTTTTGATTTCTAGAATATTTTCGTTTGGGTCTTTAACGAAGAAAGTTTCTTGCTCGTATTTTGTTCCTTTAAATCTCAAATACGGTTCATCATAATACTTAGTTCCACTATCTTTTAATCTTTGTTTTAGAGCATCAAAGTCTTTTCTGGACAAATGAACACCAAAATGAGGAACAGAAACATTTCCCATATCCACATCATGTCTCTCATTGTCTAATTTATGTTCGCTTTTATGCAAAGTTAATTCATTGCCCCAAAAATCAACATCTGCCCACTCTTGTGCTGAGTTATCTAATCGACATCCTAAAGTTTCACTATAAAACTTCTTAGCTACCTCCAAATCACCACAAGGAATAGCTAAATGAAAACAATTAGTGTTCTTATACATTTCAACCCTCTTTAAATTGCGTATTTAATCACTATATAAAGCATGTAATTTTTTTTATCAACCGCGACAAATTTTTAAGGAAATATGAGTGATTTTTTACAATCAATAATTGATAGAGACCCAGCTGCTAAGTCAAAACTAAGTTTGGTTTTAACTTATCCTGGTGTCAAAGCAGTATTCTTTCATAGAATAGCAAACTTTTTTAGTACTGCTAAATTTCATTTGATTGCAAGAATCATTTCTCAATTTTCAAGATTCTTAACAGGTATTGAAATTCATCCAAATGCAAAAATTGGAAAAAATTTATTTATAGATCATGGAATGGGAGTAGTGATTGGAGAAACATCTGAGATTGGTGATAACGTAACTATTTATCACATGGTTACATTAGGTGGTATTGCTCCAAGTATAAATTCCAATGATCAACGTAATATGAAAAGACATCCTACTATAAAAGAGGATGTGGTAATTGGTTCAGGTGCACAAGTGTTAGGACCAGTAGTAGTTGGTAGAGGTGCAAGAATTGGAGCTAATGCAGTAATCACTAAAGATGTTGAGGAAAATGCTGTGATGGTTGGAATTCCAGCAACAAGAGTTGGAATAGCTGATAGCGAATTTAAACCTTATGGTATTACGCCTGACAGTGATAAAAAATCAGATAATGAATAATACACAAAACGATTTTATTTCAGGAATAGGAAATACCCCATTAATCAAACTAAGAGCTGCTTCAGAGATTACTGGATGTAACATTTATGGGAAAGCAGAATTTTTAAATCCAGGAGGATCAGTTAAAGATAGAGCTGCGCTTGCATTAATTAAAGATGCTCAAGAAAAAAAATTAATTGCTAAAGGTGGAACAGTTGTTGAAGGAACAGCTGGAAACACTGGAATTGGTTTAGGTCTATTAGGAAATTCCTTAGGTTATAAAACAATCATCGTAATGAACGATAACCAAACTCAAGAAAAAAAAGATTTACTTAGAAATCTTGGAGCTGAATTAAGATTAGTGCCGCCTAAACCTTATAAAGATGATAACAATTTTGTTAAAGTAGCAGCGAGACTTGCAGATGAATTAAGACCAACAAATAATAACGGTGTCATTTGGGCTAACCAGTTTGATAACACAGCAAATGCGAAGGGTCATTACGAAGGAACAGGACAAGAAATATGGGAACAAACCGAAGGTAAAGTTGATGGCTTTGTATGTTCTTCTGGAACTGGAGGAACTATTTCAGGTGTCAGTAATGCTCTTAAAGAAAAAAATAAAGATATAAAAATTTACTTATCTGATCCAAAGGGATCAGCTCTTTATAATTACATTAAAAATGGTGAACTTAAGTCAGAAGGTGGATCAATTACTGAAGGAATTGGTTCAAGTAGAGTAACAGCTAACTTTGGTGAGGCTAAAATCGATGATGCCTATTCAATAGATGATCATGAAGCATTACCTATACTTTATGACTTAATTCAAAATGAAGGTTTAAGTCTAGGTACAAGTTGTGGAATTAATATAGCAGGCGCAATAAGAATGGGAAAAGAATTGGGGCCCGGTAAAACTATTGTAACAATTCTTTGTGATAGAAGTGATAAATACGCAACTAAAATGTTCAATAAAAAATTCTTAGAAGAAAAAGGTCTGCCAGTACCTAATTGGTTTTAAACATAAATCTTATCTGCTAATCCGTAACAAAGAATAGAACTTAAAATTAAAAAAACAATAGGTGCAATTAGTCCTTCATTTGAAGTTTTTTCATTTATTCCAGTTTTATCGATTTTAAGTGAATAAAAATTTGTTAGAAAAACGCATGCATGAATAATTACTAATAAAGTAAAAAAAGCCCAAGTATCTTCGACACCGTTTGGTCTTATAAACATGATATAAAGAGCCATGATCACCCATCCAAGCATTAAAGCTCCCACAAATCTAACAATGACTGCTGCACTATGGTCTATTTCAAATTTATCCATAAATTTTTTAGTTCCAACAATTGTTTGGAAACAATAAATTCCTATACCAATAAAATGTGCAAGAAATACTATGAAATAAAATATTCCATTAAACTTTTCGATCATTCGTAACGTTATCAAAAATTAGAATCGAATTAAATAGCTAAAAACAACATTTCTAATTGATAAAAATTGCATATCTGACGCGCGATATGAACGCATGAGACTCTTTAATAAAAATGCAACAGTATTCCGTTACGGTTTAATATTTAGAAAGGTAAATTATGAAAAAATTAATATTAGCATTAGTTTTTACATTAATGTCATCTCTTTCATTTGCAGATGGTCATAGTGGAAAAATAGATCTTAAAGGATTTTTTGTTGGTGATGCTAAAGTAATTGTTGATGATAAAGGTAATCCAATGACTTTTGCTTATGATGGTTTGGTAGGTATGATGGCAGTAGGTGGTACAACATTTGGAGATAATTCATCTCATTATTGCGTTGGTGCTGGATCAATTCCTGGGAAAGGATATGAGATGGGTCATTGTATTATAAAATTTATTAATGGTGATACTGCAATAACCTATTATGAGATTAAATTAGGTTACTCAATGGAAGGTACATTTAAATGTATAAGTGGAACTGGTAGATACGAGGGTATCGAATGTAGTGGAACTACTGGCTATACCCAAATTAAAACAGCACAAGAAGGTAAAATTCATTCAACCAATTATCTACAAGGAACTTATACTTTAAAAAAGTAAGTTAATAGGAGAAACAAATGAAAAAAATAATTATATTATTAAGTGCTTTATTTTCTGTTACCTTGGCTTATGCAGGTATGTCAGATAGCGATAAGAATAGAGCATGGGAATGTAGTGGAATCTATATGGCGAACTACTTCTTACCTTCAGGGGAAACATTTGAATATAGTATGAAAGAAAAATCTATGGCATCTGTAAAAGTTTTAAAAGCTTATGCTTTAGAAGTAGGAATTCCTGAAAAGGAATGGGATGAAGGCGTAAACAAAGCTGTGGATAAGCATTATGGCTCTAAATTTGATGAGTCTAAAACTAATGCATGTCATGACTTTGTAAATTCAACAATACCTAATGGAGAAGATAGAGTTAAAAAGGTAGTTCAAACTCTATATTAACAAAAAAAAAGGAGAAAAAATGGAAAAAGAAATGTTAGTAGTTGCAAAGTTAAAAGAGGGTACTTTTGAAAAATTCATGGGATTTATGCAATCTCCTGAAGGACTTGCTGAAAGAGCAAAAGTTGCAGTGGTTGAAAAAACAATTGGAACTGTAACTCCAGACAAAAGTACTGTAATGTTTAAAATATTTTGTACTGATGAAGCTGCACTTCATAAGTTTATAGAAGGTACCGAGGTATCAAAACCAATAATGGATGAAGTGTTAGACAGTTACTCAATATATGATTTAACTAAGGTTAAATAGAAAGGAATAACATGTCTATATTAGAGAAATATAGTGCTGCATTAAAAAATAAAGATGAAGCAGTAATGAATGATCTTTTGCATGATGATTTTAAATTCACAATGCACAAGTCAGGAACTGTTTTAACCAAAAGTGATGTTATCAAATGGGCGATGAGTGGTGATATTAATCAGGATAAAGTTAGAATTGTTTATGAAAATGACGAAGTTGGTATTCACCATGCCTTTGTAACATTTAATGATGGTAATGTTGAGGCGGTAATGGCAGTTTATAAATATGACAATGGAAAAATTGTCAGTTTAGAAACTGGTGCTACACCAATGCCAAAATAAGTGAGTGAAATTGATTTTTATTTTTCGATAGGAAGCACATATACCTATCTATCCGTAACTAGAATACTTGATGTTGAAAAACAACATCAAGTAAAATTTAACTGGAAACCTTTTTCAGTAAGAGCAATCATGAAAGAAATGAACAATATCCCGTTTCCAAAGGATAAAATGAATAAAGTTAATTACATGTGGAGAGATATTGAAAGAAGAGCTCAAGGTTATGGTTTCTTTGCTAAAACACCAGTGCCCTATCCATTATCAGAATTTGATTTAGCTAACCAAATTGCAATCCTTGGTTTTGAAAAAGGTTGGGGGGAAAAATTTGTTATTCTTACTTATAAAAAATGGTTTCAAGAAGGTAAAGAACCAGCGATCGAACCTAGTATTTCTGAAGTTTGTTCAGAATTAAAATTGAATAAAGATGAAATTGTCTCTGAAGCAAAATCATCAGATATAGAGACAAAATATAATGAAAACACAAACTCAGCTCGTGAAAATAAAATATTTGGCAGTCCATCTTTTATTGTAAAAAATGAACTCTTTTGGGGAGATGATAGAATGGAAGATGCTATTAAATGGTCTCTTAAATAATTCTATATATTCTCCTAAAATTCATTTAAAATCTCACAATGAGTCTTGCAACTTCATATTTATTTTTAGGCATTGCAGTTTTTTTGGGTGTTACCTCGAATAGTTTTGCTAAAAGTGCTGAAGGCTTTACTCTTCTTTTTCCAAGTATAATTACCGCAATCACAATTGTATTATGTATGTACGCGCTTTCGTTGGTGATGAAAAATATTCCCATGGGAATTACTTATGCTTCCTTTGCAGGCTTAACAATTATAGCAACTGTTGTTGTAGGTATAATTAGATTTAATCAAGTACCCAATTTATATTCATTAATTGGTTTAGCTTTTATTATTGTTGGTGTTTTGATGGTTAACCTGTTAGGTAATAATTAATATGATTAATAAAAAATATGCTCAACCCTTATTCATGATTTTTATGTCCTTTGGCATGAGCGTGATTATGAGTGGCGTTGTAGTTGCTGTAAACACCGGAGTTACAGATGGCTTTTTAGGTAGATGGTTTTATTCTTGGATGTTTGCATTTCCAATTGCATTAATTGCTGCATTTACAATGGCGCCGATAATGAGACCACTAGTTAATAAAATTGCATCAAAAGAATAATCATGAAACCTCTATTTGGTTATATATTTTTAGCTATAGGAATTTCTTTTGGTATTGCATCAAATAGTTTAGCTAAAATTTCAGAAGGGTTTACCAAGCTAACACCATCGGTTTTATGTATCTTATTTATGTGTATTACAATGTTTTCAATTGCAAAAGCTATGCACGCTCTTCCTGTAGGTTTTGCTTACGCAACATATAGTGGTTTAACAGTTACTGGAGTTGTGCTTTTTGCTGTATTAAAATTAAATCAAGTTCCTAATCTTTATGGAATAATTGGAATTATTTTAATTATTATTGGTGTAATAATGGTTAATTATCTTGGACGACTAAATTGATACTTTTTTAAAATCTCTGGAAGCTCATGACTTCCATCCTCATTTAATGGTAACTCATATTCGTTAACAACCGTGCTAGTATCTAAAGGTGAATATAAATGAGGATACATATCTCCATTTGATGCCTGCTCCCACAACAAATGTTCAAGCTTAAAAGCATTTACTCTTAACAAGACTAGATTTTCTTTTTTGGGGTAATGTTTATTTAAAGTTTCCTCTACCTGATCCTCTTCTGAAAAGTGAATATATCCATCTTTAAGATCTTTTTCTGACCCGCTATAAGTTCCTGATTTTTTAGCTTTTAACCATTCATCTTTATCAATTATTTTAAATATAAATTCTAAATTCATTTTTTTATATATCTGAACTAGCTCTTAATCTTTCATAAAACAATCTGGTTTTTATACCAAAGTTTAAAAAAGGTTGAGGTGGGAGCAAGTTAGGTTTTTGCCTTTTTTCAATAATTTTTATCTCCTCTGTAATTTCATTACTAGCCATTAAAGCAATTTGTTCTCCAAATAAAGTTCCAACACCTATACCAGAACCATTGTAGCATCCTGCAACAAATATATTTTTGTCAATTTTCTCAAAAATTTGAGAGCTATTTCTTGATCTACATACAACACCTGACCAAGAAGATTGAATGATATCTTCTGGTAATTGAGGAAATCTTTTTTTTATTCCAATTTTTTGTTTTACTTTTCTTTTATTTAATACTGATTGTGACATATGATAAGGCTCATAAACTTCTGCAGTATTTCTGATAAGAATTCTCCTATCTTTGGTCATTCTAATAGTAGCTCCCATTGGTCTCACTGGTAAAACTCCCCATTCTTTAGGTTCTCCAATAGATTTAAATTCTTGATCACTTAAGGGTCTAGTCATGCTGGCAGTTAATGTTATAGGAAAATTATAATTAGACTTTATTCCTAAAGATTTCAAAAAACCATTGGTTGCGAAAATAATCTTTTTTGCTTTTATATTTCCATTTTTAAAATCACATGAAATAGTATCATTAATTTTACTCCATTTTATTAACTCAGAATTTTCCAATAGTTGAATATTATTTGGCAAAGAATTTACCATTGCTCTAACTAATTTTCCTGGATGAAGTAAAACTCCACCATTGGTAAATAAAGCGATATTATAAAAACTAGTACCTAGTATTTTTGATAATTCTTTATTTTCTAACAAATAATGGTCAAAACCTAATCTAGATAAAATATATGAAAAATTTTTAAGTATTTTTTTATCCTCTTTTTTTGAAGATGCAAAAAACTTTCCGCAGTCATTCCAATCACAATCCACTTGATATTCTTTAATAAATTTTTTTACTGCTTTTATTCCTAAATTATAAATATCAGTTTTTTTTTTATAATTTTCTAAATCTTTATTTGATGTAAAACCATCATTAAGAGTTGTATCCACAAGATAGCCGGAATTTCTACTACTGGCTCCCTCTCCTGCCAGTTGAGCATCAATTAAAATTATTTTTTGGGTTGGATTAAGTTGACCTAATTTTCGAGCTGCTGACAAACCTGTGAAGCCAGCACCTATTATAAGCCATTCACATTCTTCATTTTTTTTTAAAGTTTTAGTGTTTGATCTTGGATCTAAATCATTAATCCAACTACATCCATTATCATTAACAATTTGCATGTTAATGAATTTAATCTAATTCAAATTCTTTTGTATAGTCTTTTTTAAGATTGGAATCTTGCTTTGATTTATCTAAAATACAATCTCCAATAACCAAATAATCCATTTCTGTTCCCATAAAACAATTAAAGGCATCTGTTGGAGTATTAACAATTGGTTCACCTCTAACATTAAATGAAGTATTTACTATTATTGGACAACCAGTTTTTTTCTTAAACATAGAAATTAAATCATAGTAACGACTATTAGTGTTTTTTGTAACTGTCTGAATTCTAGCAGAATAATCGACGTGAGTTACAGCTGGGACTTTTGATCTCTTAATGTTTAATTTGTCTATACCAAAAAGGTTTTTTTGTTCTTCAGTCATCTCAATTTTTTTATCTGAATTGATATTTGCAACCAATAACATGTAAGGACTATCAACATTTAATTCGAACCACTCAGATAAATCTTCTCTAAGAACTGAAGGCGCAAAAGGTCTAAAACTTTCTCTAAATTTTACTTTAAGATTTAAATTTTTTTGCATTTTGTCAGATCTAGGGTCTCCTAAAATGGACCTGCCACCTAAAGCTCGAGGGCCAAATTCCATTCTACCTTGAAACCAGCCTATTACTTTTTCTCTTGATAAAAGATCAGCTGTTTTATCAATTAATTCATCATATTTAAAAATCTCAAAGTTAGCTCCTATATGCTCCAATTCCTTTTCAATTTGATCTTGATTAAACTCATTACCCAAATATGATCCTTTCATGTCATCACTTGAATTTACCAATCTTTTATTACCTTTATCAATATACCAATAAGCCAAAGCCGCACCTAAAGAACCGCCAGCATCTCCTGCTGCTGGCTGGATCCACATATTGTCAAATATGTTTTCTTTTAAAATTTTTCCATTTGCTACACAATTTAAAGCTACTCCTCCTGCTAAACATAAGTTTTTAATTTGATATTCAGACCTTAACGATTTTACCAACATCAACAAAATTTTTTCAGTAACACATTGTATAGAGGAAGCAATATCCATGTGAAACTGAGTAATCTTTTCTTCATCAGGGTTTCTTCTCTTTGAACCAAATAGTGAATTAAATTTATCATTCGTCATGGTTAATCCGGTTGAATAATTAAAATATTCTTGATTTAAAATAAAAGTTCCATCTTCTTTTAAATCTATTAAATTTTTTAAAATAATATTTTCAAATCTTGGTTCACCATATGGTGCTAATCCCATAAGTTTATATTCTCCACTATTTACCTTAAAACCTATGTAATAAGTAAAAGCAGAATATAGTAAACCTAGTGAATGCGGAAAGTGTAATTCTTTTTTAATTTCTATTTTATTTTCCTTGCAAACAGCTACCGTTGTCGTTGCCCATTCTCCTACTCCATCAGCTGTTAGAACAATTGCTTCTGTGAAAGGAGATGGATAAAATGCACTTGCAGCATGACTTAAATGATGTTCAGAAAATAAAATTTTTTTTTCATCTTGAAAACTTTTGTCATGATTTTTTAAGTGATCAAGAATCATTTTTTTTTGGAATAGTTTCTCTTTTAACCAAATTGGCATAGCTTTAGAAAAAGATTGGAAACCTCTTGGTGCAAAAGCAACATAAGTTTCAAGTAATCTCTCGAATTTTAAAAAAGGTTTTTCATAAAATACTATATGATTAACATCTGATAATTTTATATTTGCATGATTAAGCACAAACTCAACTGCATTATGAGGATAACTTGAATCATGTTTTTTTCGTGTAAACCTTTCTTCTTGGGCAGCAGATAATATTTGACCATCCTTTATTAAAGCTGCTGCACTATCATGATAAAAAGCTGAAATACCTAAAATATAGGCCATTTTAAAATATAGTGTATACGAAAGGTGCTACGGCAGTACCCTGAGTGATAACAAATAACCCACCAAATATTAGCAGAACTATTAATATTGGTATTAACCAAAATTTTCTTCTTACTAATATAAATTTATAAATTTCCTTTAAAAAACTCATAATAATTAATTTAATTATTAATTTTATACCAAGTTCATTCTTTTTTTCCAATCAATACAAACAAACCTCCGTCAGAACCAAGGGAATTAAAAATCATAGAAAATTGATTGAATAATCTTGAAAAATATGAGCCTTCAGACTTGGGAGTAAATATATCTTTATAATTAAAATCAAAATCTGCAGATGGAATTGAGCTAATAAATTTAATATTATTTTTTTTAAACCAATTTAGAACTTCATCTATTGTGTGCAGGCTTTCAATTGGATGTGTATATTGATCTCTAATCCATGCTTTTTTCTCATCCTCATCTAGTTTTAAATTTCTTAGAGTTGGATCAATATTTTCTAAAATTTTACTTCCAAAAATTTTATATACATATCTTCTAAAAATAGTTCGCAATCTTCCAATTTTGTTATAGAGGCCAATTAATATATATCCTTCTTTTTTTAACGATTTTACCAAAATTTCAAAAGCAAAATAAGGATCTTTTGTATGATGCAGTACACCGTTGCACCATATAAAATCAAAATATTCGTTTTTTAAAACATCATCAAAAATATCTGCATTTATAAAATTTATATTCGATACATTATTTTTTTTAGAAAAATTCTGTGCTAATTTTAATGAATCTATAGTTGGATCAAGCGCTACAACTTCATTATTTGATCCAATAGCAAAATATATTGAAAGCTGGCCAGTGCCACAACCAACTTCTAATATTTTTTTTTTATGGCCAATAAAACTTTTAAATTGCGAGGCAAGAAAATTTTTATCACCCTTAATTAATATAGATTGTCTGTTATCACTTTCTTTATAATTTGGAAATGGTGTTTTTTTATAAAAGTTTACAACTTTTTTTGTTTCATCATTTTCAATATTAAAAGATAAAATACCATTAAAAAGTTTCGGTTCTTTTTTTAAAAAATTAACCACAGGATTTAAAAAAATTTATATATTAAAGATGAAGTAACTAAGCCTTGACTTAAAAAAATAACTCTATCAAATAAAACAAAAATTAAAAAGAAAGTTAAAAACCAATTTTTTCTTCTTATTTTTAAAAATAACAAAAATTCGTTAATAGAATTAATCATTAAAATTGATTTCTCATATCCGACTCAAATTTATCTCTTTTAATCCAGTAAGATTTTGAATCTTTTTTTTTTAGATTTAACATATCTTTTTTAAAAGCTCTCATTATTAAACCAGTTGGTGTAACAACTGCAAAAAAAACAATTCCCAAAATTATAGGTGATACAATTTTGCCAAGCAATAATCCAAATTTAAACCATAAAATTTTTAAAGGTGTTAAAAATTTTGAATTTGTTAAACCAAGAATTAAAAAAACTAAGGAAACAATAAATGACCATATACGAAAATTACCCTCAAAAAATAGAGGATAAATTGCTATAATAAGAAAAAAAACAAAAAATACTATACCAAAACTTTTGTTTGATCCTATCTTAACTTCATTCATTTAATTTTATATCTTATCTTAGAATCATGCATTAAATTAAAGTGGTTTTTGAGGTTTCATATCACTTTTATTTATACCAGCAATTCTAACAGGCTTTTTCATAGCATCTCTTCTAAATGGTTCTCCAAGTTCTTGATTAAGTATAACTTCAATAAATGTTGTTATTCCTTTTTTTTGGTCATCACATGATTTTTTAATAGCCTCTGTGGTCTCTTCCATTGTTCTTACAGTTACGCCTTTTAATCCACAAGCGTCTGCAACTTTTGCATAACTTAATTCTGGATCTAATTCTGTGCCAACAAAATTATTATCAAACCAAAGAGTTGTATTTCTTTTTTCTGCACCCCATTGATAATTTCTAAAAATTACCATCGAAATTGCCGGCCATTCTTCTCTAGCACATGAACTCATCTCATTCATACTGATACCAAAAGCACCATCACCTGCAAAACCAATTACTGGAGTTTCTGGACATCCAATTTTTGCTCCTAATATAGATGGAAAACCATATCCACATGGACCAAATAAACCAGGTGCCAAATATTTTCTACCTTTTTCAAAAGTAGGATAAGCATTACCAATTGCACAATTATTTCCTATGTCACTTGATATAATTACGTCATCTGGCATACCTGCTTGAATTGCTCTCCATGCTTGTCTAGGAGACATTCTATCTGCATCTCTTTTTCTAGCTTCTTCATTCCATACTGTACCTTCATCATCTTCTTCATGATCTAGGCTTGATAATTTTTGTAACCATGCAGACTTTGTTTGATGAATTATGTCTTTTCTTTTTTGCCTATCTGTATCACCTGCAGTTGGTGAAAGTTGTGCTAGTAATTGTTGTGCCACTAGTTTAGCATCGCCACAAATTCCAACTGTAACTTTCTTTGTTAGACCAATTCGATCAGAATTCATATCCACTTGAATAATACTTGCATCTTTTGGCCAATAGTCCATTCCATAACCAGGTAATGTAGAGAATGGATTTAATCTTGTACCTAAAGCTAAAACGACGTCTGCTTGTTTTATTAATTCCATTCCAGCTTTTGATCCATTGTATCCTAAGGGACCAGCAGCTAAAGGATGGCTTCCTGGAAAACTATCATTATGTTGATAACCTGAACATACTGGTGCATCTAATTTTTCTGCAAGTTTTTTACAATCTTCTATCGCGCCACCAATTACAACGCCAGCACCTGACAATATAACTGGAAATTTTGCTTTTGATAATAAGTCTGCAGCTTTTTTTATTGCATCAACTCCACCTGCTTGTCTCTCTAACCTAACAATTGGTGGAAGATCAATATCAATTACTTGTGTCCAATAATCTCTTGGAACATTTATCTGCGCAGGTGCAGACCCTCTAATAGCTTTTTCTATAACTCTATTAAGTACTTCAGCCATTCTTGATGGATCTCTTACTTCTTCTTGATAACAAACCATGTCTTTAAATAAATTCATTTGCTCTACTTCTTGAAATCCACCTTGCCCCATTGTTTTGTTCGCTGCTTGCGGTGTAACTAATAAAAGAGGAGTATGATTCCAATAAGCTGTTTTAATGGGTGTAACTAATCCAGTAATTCCAGGTCCGTTCTGAGCAATAACCATTGACATTTTACCTGTAGCTCTTGTGTAACCATCAGCAATTAAACCACCGTTAGTTTCATGAGCAACATCCCAAAAAGTAATACCTGCATCTGGAAAAATATCTGAAATTGGCATAAAGGCAGAGCCGATAATTCCGAATGCATGTTCAATACCGTGCATTTGTAAAACTTTTACAAAAGCTTCTTCTGTTGTCATTTTTGTCATAAAACTAGAACCTCTCTAAAGTATAAATTAAATATTTATATAATTCGTTTGTTAATTTTTGCGATTAATATATAAGATTTTACAAAATTCAAACAAACAAATCGACACGATATGGCAACAGATATTATAATTCATGATGAAAAAGATAACGTTGGAGTAGTTGTAATTGAAAAAATCACTCCAAAACAAGATTGCTCTTGCTGGGTAATGGAAAACGACAAAACTGTAAGCATTCAATCAGCAGATGAAATTCCCTTAGGTCACAAAATAGCTATGACTGATCTTAATGAAGGTGACACAATTATTAAGTATGGTCACGATATTGGTAAAGTTGTTAAATCAATCAAAAAAGGTGAGCATGTACATGTTCACAATGTAAAAACAAAGAAGTGGTAATACTATGGAAATCCCAAAGAGCTTTTTAGGTTATAAAAGAGAAAACGGCAGAGCCGGAACAAGAAATCACGTAATCATTCTTCCAGTAGATGATATATCAAATGCGTGTGCTGAAGCAGTGGCAAACAATATTAAAGGAACAATTGCTCTTCCCCATTCTTACGGAAGATTACAGTTTGGGGCAGATTTAGAATTACATTTCAGAACTATGATTGGAACAGCAAAAAATCCAAATGTAGCAGCTGCGATTATTATTGGAATTGAACCGAAATGGACAAAAAGAATTGTAGATGAGGTTGCTAAAACTGGAAAACCAGTTGAAGGATTTAGCATTGAAGGAGCTGGTGATATTGAAACTATTATGAAAGCTTCCAAAAAAGCTCAAGAATTTTCAATGTGGGCATCAGAAAAACAAAGAGAAGAATGCCCAATTAGTGATTTGTGGATTTCAGTAAAATGTGGAGAATCTGATACTACATCTGGACTTGCATCTAATCCCACTGTTGGAAACTTGATGGATAAACTTGAGCCATTAGGTGTTCATTTGTGTTTCGGAGAAACTTCTGAATTAACTGGTGCTGAAACTGTTTGTGAAAAAAGAGGTAAAACTTCAGAAGCTCAAGAAAAATTTAAAAAAACCTGGAATGAATATAATGACTTTATTCTAAAGGAAGCTACAGATGATTTATCTGAAAGCCAACCAACTGCTGGTAATATTGCAGGTGGTTTAACTACCATTGAAGAAAAGGCTTTTGGTAATTTTCAAAAAATTGGATCAAGACAATTTGTAGATGTTTTAACACCAGCTGAAGAACCACAAAAAGGTCCAGGTTTATATTTTATGGATACATCTTCTGCTGCTGCTGAATGTGTAACTTTACAAGCTGCTGGAGGATTTAATATTCATTTATTTCCAACTGGGCAAGGAAATATTATCGGAAATCCGATTGAACCAGTGGTAAAATTAACTGCAAATCCATTAACAGCAGTTAAAATGAGCGAACATATTGATTGTGATGTTTCAAAAATTCTTTCAAGAGAAATGAATTTAGATCAAGCAGGAGATGAATTGATTAAAGCAACCATCCGAGCTGCTAACGGAAGATTAACCTGTGCTGAAGCATTAGGTCATAGAGAATTTGTTATGACCAAACTTTACAGAAGTGCTTAATTAACTTTAGGCTTAAATGAAATTGAAAAAATACCTGGTTGTATTACCAGGTATCATATTAGCGTTCGTTCTTTATACTTTATCTCAAGGTTTCAATAATATTATTGGTATTGAGCTTTTAGGTTATGAAAAAAGTCCAATATCCACAGCAATGATCGCTATTTTATTGGGGATGTTTTTTGGAAATGTTTTTCAAATTAGAGAAAGTTTTTTAAGAGGATTAGATTTTACACAAAAGTATATTCTAAAACTTGGTATTATTTGCTTAGGTATTCAATTGAAGCCATTTGAATTCTTAGAATTTGGGGCAATAGCCATTCCATTAATTGTGATATGTATAATTAGTGTGTTAATAGTAATTAAACTTCTTATTAAAAAATTAAAAATACCAACAAGAATGGCTTACTTAATATCTATAGGTAGTACTGTCTGTGGTACTACTGCAATAATGGCTACAGCTCCTGTTATTGGTGCAAAAAAAAATGAGGTATCATATGCAATTGCCAATATTACACTGTTTGGAATACTTTCGATGCTCATTTATCCTTATTTTGCTAACTTTTATTTCGAGAGTGAACCTTTATTAATTGGATTGTTTTTGGGTACCTCTATTCATGAAACATCTCAAGTTGCAGCAGCAGGATTAATTTATGACCAGCAATTTAATAGTCCTGAAACATTAAATATAGCAACAGTCACTAAATTAATAAGGAACACCTTTCTAGTTATCATGATACCTTTGTTTGCATTTCTTTATAACCGAGGAAAAACCACAGAAAAAAAATACTCAATAATAGATATTTTTCCTTATTTTGTATTAGGGTTTGTCGCCATGATAATAATTAGAAATTTAGGTGATCTAATGTATTCAAATAATTACAAATGGCTAGTTACAATTGAGGGTATTAAAATGTCGTCAAAAATATTTTTAACAATGGCGATGGCAGCAATTGGTCTTTCTACCAATCTAAAGGAAATTAAAAATATGGGTTACAAACCTTTTGTTGTAGGATTTATAGGAATGGCAACTGTTGGATTAGTTTGTATTACAACTATAGAATTATATCTAAATTATTTTAATTAAGATTTAACTAATAATTTTTTTCTAAAGTTTGAAATAAATCTTCTAATAAATGCTGCTCCAACACCTAAAATAATTGCAAACATAATTGTAAATAGTCCATAAAAGAAAGGCATCTCATTTGAAAAATCAATTATAAATTGAGAAAAGAAATTTAAATTTGAACTAGTTCCTTTGGCAGTTCCATTTATGATTTTTTCTGCAAAAAAAGTATCGTATGCTATCGCTATACCCACTATCAGTAACAAAATTGCTAACAAAGCTCTTAAACCAGAACTATCAATTCTTTCTCCTAATTTTTGCCCAACCTGAACTCCTATGATAGATCCTACAACCAACATAAGAACTAGTAACAAATCTATAGATCCATAATTAAAAGAATGAAGAAAAGTAACAACTACACTTACAAAGATTGTTACAAATAAAGATGTACCAGGAACCAATTTAGTTGGCATTTTAATTATATAAATCATTGCCGGAACCAAAATAAACGCACCTCCAATTCCCATAATAGCTGCAATAAAACCAACTAATAAACCAATTATAATTGGAGTAAAAATACTCTCATATAATTTTGACTTTGGAAATCTCATTCTTAATGGAAGACCGTGTATCCAATAATGAACATGTAATTTTTTTTTAACTACGACATTTCTTTTTGCTTTATCTATTTCACCCAAACTTTCAACAAGCATTAAAGTTCCGATTATTGCTAATATATACATGTAAGCCAGTGAAATAACTGTATCAATTTTTCCAATACCTTTAAAATATGTGAAAGTGTAAATTCCTAAAGAAGTTCCAATTACTCCTCCAATCACAATCATTGAACCCATTTTATAATCTAAAGTATTTTTTAAATAATGCGTCGTAGATCCAGAAACTGAGGTAGCTAATATATTGTTTGCTTCATTCGCAACAGCATATGCAGGAGGTATTCCTAAAAAAATTAAAAAAGGTGTCATCAAAAACCCACCTCCAACACCAAATAAACCTGAAAGCACTCCAACAATCGCACTTAATAAAAGTATCTCGATAGGGTTAACAAAAACTTGAGCTATCGGTAAAAATACTTCCATAAAAAAATTTAAAATTTATTAAAAAACAACTTAGTTAAATGTGATAAAAGTTCCAACTAAAATCACACCCCAATAAACCGTTAAGCTTACTATAATTCCTGCTTTAATAAATATGGTTTTAAAATTTGAGAGTTTATTAATAATTTTTACGTTAGAAAGTAACATTAAATCCGTCATTACACCCACAACGAAATTTGTCAAACAATTATTTCAAGCTAAGTAATTTTTTTTCTTAATAGATCGTGGCTCCGAAAACTTTAACCGTATCGTCCTCGACACCTAAGACCAGCCTCCCAAGAAACTCTCCTGGGATCTCTTTATTTGTCTGCTTGATCAGAACAGTTATGTGATCACCTCTTCTAAGGCAACCGAAAGGTTCAAAAGTCTCGTTAAGATTAGTAATTAACTTATTATTTGCCCACTGCTTTCCAAGCTCTACTTCGTTAGCACCAAAGAGCATTTGGGTAGAAAAATCTCTTGTAAAGCCACCATAATCTTTAAGATTAGATGATTTAACTAAATTATCCCAAATAGGCTTAGCTAATTCATATATTTCATCATCTGATTTAGATAAAATATCCATGTAATTTAATTAAATTATCTACTAAGAAGCTTTTTTCTTCTCGTTCTCATCCACTATATGGTAGACAGGAACTTTCTCCATACTAAACTTACCAGTTTTAGGGTCACGTCTAGAAACTGTTAGACAATGCCAGTTTTCATCATCAAGTTTCATATGATCACCTCTATAATAGTAGCCTGGCCATCTAGTTTCTTCTCTAAACAAAGTATGTTCCGTTACACACTGAGAAGTCAAAGCTCTATGTTTCAACTCCCAAGCTCTCATAAGCTGGTGATAATCTTCAGCTCCAACATGCTCCAAGTCCTCTTGTAGCCAATCTAATAACTCAAGTCCTCTTTTGAGCATATTACCATTAGTCATGTAATTTGAGGTAATTCCACCCACATATTCATCCATGATTTTCTGTAATCTTTGAAGACCTTGAATTGGGGATATGTAGCTAGGAGATACTGTTCCACCAGTAATCTCATTTCTTGCAACTGTATAGTTTTCTAGTGGTTTATAAACTGCAGTTTTAAAGTCTTCACACTGTTTATCTGAAACTTTAACCCCTTCTGCTTTTTTGTCTTCAATATATTTTACTGCAGCTTTTGCAGCTAATCTGCCTTCTGTAAAAGATCCAGATGAAAACTTGTGGGCACTTCCACCAACTGTATCTCCAGCACCAAATAAACCATCAATAGTTAACATTCTATTATAACCCCAGAAATATTCTGGTGGCGACAAATCCTCAGGGCCACTTACCCATGCACCAGAACAAGTAGCATGTGAACCCATTACATAGGGTTCAGATGTAGTTAATTCTGGATTTGTATATTTTGGATCAATGTTTTGAGATGCCCAAACAACAGCTTGACCAACTGTCATTCCTAAGAAATTTTCCCAACCTACTGTTTCTAAATGTGGGTCTTGGAAAGCCTCAGTAGTTACCATATGGATTGGTCCACCGCCTGCAGCTACTTCTTGAATGAACGCATGATTTCTCAAACAAGTTGGTGTTGGATGATGATCGATGTATTCTCCAACTAACTCTTTGGTTTGGTCATACCATTTTTTCTCATAGTTTTCGCCATTAGCATTTTGTGTATATGTTTTTAAATGAAGGAAATATGCTCCAACTGGTCCATACCCATCTTTAAATCTACATAATACAATTCTATTTTCCATTTGAGTCATCTTAGCACCTGCTGCAATAGGTAATGCATATGCAGATCCATTACTCCATGGAGCATACCAAGTTCTACCCATTCCTTCTCCAACCGCTCTTGGTTTAAAGATGTGTGAAGCTCCACCTGCAGCAACAATTACTGCTTTTGCTCTAAATACATGGAAATCACCTGTTCTCATGTTAAATCCAACTGCTCCTCCAATTCTATTTTCTTGAGACTCATCCATTAAAAGATGAGTAATCATTATTCTGTTATAAATTTTATCTGCAGATTTTTTTGCTGCCTCAGCAACAATTGGTTTATAACTTTCACCATGAATCATTATCTGCCATTTACCTTCTCTTAAATATCTTCCAGTTTCTTCGTTCTTCATCATAGGTAAACCCCATTCATCAAACATATGAACTGTAGAGTCTACATGACGTGCCATGTCATAACCTAAATCTTCTCTTACCATTCCCATTAAATCATTTCTTGCATATCTTACGTGATCTTCTGGTTGGTTTTCACCCCACTGCATTCCCATATAGCAGTTAATCGCATAAAGTCCTTGAGCAACAGCTCCACTTCTATCAATGTTAGCTTTTTCAACACAAACAATTTTCATGTCTCTACCCCAGTGTCTTGCTTCAAAGGTAGCACCAGTACCGGCCATACCTCCACCAACAACTAATATATCGCAATCTTCGTAATGAGTTTTATGACTAGCCATTAATAGTAAACTCCTTTTTTGAACGACTCTTTGGGAACACTCGGAAGCTCTCCATCTATATTTAATCCTTCTGGTTCAGTGTATAATCTTTGAGAATTTATCTCACCTTGGTTAGGTTTGTCCCCATCAGCTAATTTAGGAATAAATTTTCCCCAAGGCTTAGTTGTTATTGGAGATACGAAATTTTTTTCAGTTCCATTTCTGAATTTAATTTTCCAAGAGATTGTTCCTTTTTCCTCTTCCCTTCTTACTCTAACGCTATGTCCCATTGGAGCAAAGTCTGCATATCCTCTAACATCAATAGCGTGATTAGGACAAGCTTTGACACAAGAATAACATTCCCAACAAAAGTTAGGTTCTATATTTTTTGCACGTCTAATGTTTTCATCGATATGCATTATATCTGATGGGCAAATATCTACGCAATGACCACAGCCATCACATCTTGTCATATATACAAATGTTGACATATTATTCTCTCTCCTTTTTAAATTTTGTCACAATTAATAATGTTTAGGTTGTTCTCTTTTAATACCCAAACCAAATTGTTCAGGTGCATCTGCAGGTGGTGGTAAATTATCTCTAGAACCATCTGCTTCAGCTAAATTCTTTTGTATTGCCGCTCCAGGTTTATAAAACATATGTGCAAATTTAGACCAATAAACTCCTCCAAACAAAACTAAGTTTGAAACTACAAATAATATTAAAAATAAATTTGCATCCCATCTTCCCTCTAAATTTAAACCTTGAAGATATGACCAAATAAATCCAGTTAAAGAAGTTGCAATCAGAGCTAATACAAATAAATCTGCTTTAATAATTCTGTACCAAGGTTGCGCTTCAGAATAAACATCAACTCTTAAGAAGAACCAAAACCATGATCCGCCCAAGATCGTCATCAAAGCGCCTACGTGCCAGATCATTGGCCAAATAGTTGGTGTTTCCGCATTTGCTGATGAATAACAAAATATCATCACAACAGAGCCAACCCAAAACAATATAGTACCGTACATACCAAGAACATGTGCTACTCTTCTTTTGCCCGCCCCTAGTTCTGATGTAGTTCCGATGTCGTATGCAATTGTTTTCGATACAACCGCAATTCTTTCACCAGTCGACAGTTCTTTAGTCGCATTTTTTTTTGCTTTCTTAGCGTTTTCAAAAAAATATTTCACATTCTTTTTATGAATTATGTCTAAAAGAGTGCCTGCAACAATTAATAAAACCATTAACACCACAAAACCTTGCATGACTATAGATGGAACTGTTTCAGCTAGAATTGAAAAAGGATTTGTTGCAAACATTTTTAATACCCTTGTAAAAAAAAATTGAATTAATTTAAGGTTTTCTATTCTAGAAATTTATAGAGTTCAACCAAAAGTATTGGTCAATTTGTCTTTAATAACAACTCAGAGTTTACGTTTGTAGTGTTGTTTATTGGGAATCACTGATCTAACGCCGCCCTGAGGATTCTCCACATCCCCTTCTCTTCTGGGAATTAGATGAATATGACAATGCATAATTGATTGGCCTGCAGATTTTCCTGCATTTGTACCTATATTAAAACCTTTAACACTAAAATCATGTTTTAAAATTTTTTCTTTAGTTTTTAAAATGAGCTCATTACATGCCTGAATTTCTTCTTTAGTAAGATCAAAATATGTCTCTACATGTCTTTTAGGAACTATAAGACTATGAAATTCTGAGACAGGGTAGCTATCTGTAGATGAATAAGCTAATTGATTTTCGAACTGGAGCTCTTCTTTTCTGATTTTACAAAATATACAAGGGTTGTTTGGATCTTTCATATTTTAACAAGAGAATTATATATTTTATTAAGCTTATTGTAGCAATTACTCTTTTTTCTCTTCCATTTAAGTTCGTTAATTTTTGAAACTGATGTTACTCCTTTGCCAGATCCAACAAGAATTATTTCATCATAATCATCAATTGATTTAATAAAAATGTCTTTAAAATTAATTTTAATTTTCTTGCTTATGAATTTAAGTGTATTTCCAAAGTAACAATTTTTTTTAGGTGAAAAGATCTTTCCATTTTTCACAAAAACCAAATTTGAAGTACCAGTTTCTAAAATTTTATCCTTTGCGACCAGAGCAATATCAAATTTAGTTGAATCAACTTTGCTTAATTTTGCTAATATTTTTTTATAATAGAGATTTTTGTAATTTGGTTCTACACGTTTATATTTAAACAATAAGAGATTAAAATTACTTTTTGGTTTTGGTCTTTTTCTAATTGAGACTGATATCAGTTTTTTATTTAACGCTATACGAAATAAATTATCAGGACCTTTGTATATAATGTTTTTGTTAATTAAGTGTTTAATTATGTTTCTTAAATTTTTTTTTCTTATTCCATATTTTTTTGTAGATTTTATTAAGTTCTCTAAATGCGGTTTTAAAAGTATTAGCTTAGGAGGTTTTCCAACCATACGCATTGTAGTGAATACACCTCTAGATCCCCAAAGGTCCTTGAAAGTAACTTCTTTAAGATTACTAAGCTGATAAGATTTTTTTAATAATAGTGTTGCCATTTTCTGTTAAAAAAGATTCTGGATGAAATTGAAATCCATATATTTTATTTTGATTATCCTCAAGTCCCATTGGTATTTTTGTTTTACTACATCTCATAGTTATTTTAATTGAATTCGATTTAAATGGCTCCATTAATTTTAATGAATGATATCTTCCAACTTTAAACTGTTGATTGTTTGTAAAAATTTTACTTTGATTATTTGTTTTTATTTTGGATTGAAAACCATGATAAATTTTTTTTTGCTGTATTATTTTGCCTCCTTCATTATATAAAATCATTTGATAACCAAGACAAATGCCAATAATTTTTTTCCTTCCTTTGTATTTTTTATAAATATTTGAAGTAGTAGGATAATCCTTTGGTGATCCAGGTCCTGGTGATAAAACGATCACATCACTTTTATCAAGTAATTTGTTATTTAACTCATAATAATTTGAGCAAAAAACTTTATCAAATTTTGCAAATTGATGAACAACATTCCAAGTAAAAGAATCTTGATGATCTATAATGTAAATCATTTAAATAACTCCAATAAAGATTTTGCTTTAATATAATTTTCATTAAATTCTTTCTTAGGGGAACTATCTAATACTACTCCAGACGCAGCAGAGATTTCTGATTGATTTTTATAATTTAATATAGATCTGATTATAATATTAAACTTCATATCTTGATTAAATTTAATAAGTCCAAAACTTCCTGTAAAAATATTTCTACTTTCTTTTTCCTGATTATTTAAAAGTTCTAATGTTCTTATTTTAGGACAGCCAATAACAGATCCTCCCGGCATCATTGCCTTAATGATATCAATCAATTTTGTATTTTTGTTTAATATTCCACCAATTGAAGTCACATAATGAAAAAGGTGCTTGTATTCCTCTACATATTTTTTTTTGAGTATTTTGACACTTCCGGGTTTACAAATTTTGGATAAATCGCTTCTTTCCATATCAACTATCATGTTGTGTTCTTTAGTTTCCTTCTCGTTATTTTTAAAATATTTTAGAGCTATATTTTTATTGGATAGTAATTTTTTCTTAAATGTACCCGCTATTGGTTTTGTTATAATTTTATTTTTTTTCTTATCAATTAATGTTTCAGGAGAGCAACTTACTATAGAATAATCCTTATCTTTTATCATAAATGACTCGGGCGATGAGTTAACACGCATTAATTTCCAAAAAAAATTAATAGGATTTATTAATGATTTATTCTTATATTTTGTACAAATTTTAATTTGATAAGTCTCACCCTCTCTTATTTTTTTTGAAAATAGTTCAAATATTTTTTTATATTTTGCATAAGAAATATTTATCTTAAAAGGACTTAGTATTTGAGTTTTGTTGAATTGATAATTGAATGTATGTTTTTTTATATTAGATATAACTTTAATATCTTTTCTAATTTTAATTATAGTCTCAGGTTTATAAAAAATTCCTTTATAAAAGTTTATCCTTTTTTTATTTTTTAAATTAATACCAATCAAATTACATAAAATTTCATAACCAAAAAATCCAAGATATAAATCGGTTTCTTTTTTATATTTTTTTTTCTCTAACGAATTAAGAAATTTATGTATATTTTTTTTTGTTAAAATGATCTTTTTTGAAAAATCTGTATAAATATTATAGCCATCATCTACTTTGTAAATTATTAAAGGCTTATCTGATTGATACAGATCCTCTAAATATGGGTTAAATTTAAATTTATGCTGGTTGAGTTCTTTCAATTGCTTTCTCTACTATAGGTAAATGTATCAAACCTGCAAAAATTGATAATGCGATAGATCCGTACCATGCATAATCAAAATTTCCATTCAATTCATAAAATACACCACCTAGATATGCTCCTAGGAAAGAACCAATTTGATGGCTTACGAAAACTATTCCATATAAAAGTCCAACGTATTTTGTGCCAAATATATGGGCAACTATTCCATTTGTTGGAGGAACTGTGGATAGCCACAAAAAACCAAAAGTAACTCCAAAAACTACTGAGTTAAAAATACTTGGTGGTAAGAAAATAAAATAAATTATGGAAACTCCTCTTAAAAGATAAATAGCACTTAAAATTTTTTTCTTACTATACCTTGTTGCTAAATAACCGCTTGTAATAGTGCCAGCCATATTAAATATACCAATCAAAGCCAAAACCATTGCAGGTGTCCAGTCAGGCAAACCTTTATCTGCCATATAAGTTGGAATATGTGTTGCAACTAAAGCAATATGCCAACCACAAACAAAAAAACCCAAAGTAAGATAAATAAAACTTTTATTTGCAAATGCTTCTTTTAGCGCTTCACTTGCTGTTTGGTTATTGTCTTGATTAACTCCTACTGGTATTTTTGGAGTACTGACAAATAGTGATACCACCAATCCAACTCCTAAAAGAAGACAAAAATACAAAAGTGTATTTTCCCAACCTGTTTCAACTAAAGAATATCTTACGAGCAGAGGTGAAACAAAATATCCAAAAGATCCTGCACATGTAACAATTCCTGTTGCGATAGTTCTATTGGATGCTGGAAAATGTTTAGCTACAACTGATACTGGAATACCTATTGCCGTAGAACCTAAACCAATTCCTATCATTACTCCTATGGTTAAAGTGAAATAGCCCCCAGTATTAAATCCAGAATAAAAAAATAAAACCCCTACCAAATAAAAAACAAAACCAATAAAGATTGCAACTGCCCCTCCATATTTATCAGTAATTACACCAAACAAAGGACTGAATACTCCCCAGAGTAATAATTGTAATCCCATAACAAATCCAAAATGGGAAATGGAAATATCTAGGTCAGTATTAAAATCAAAATAAAATAAGCCAAATGTTTGTCTAATACCTAAAGAAATAATTACAACTATAGATGCAGCAATTAATGTAATTAGCGCTTTCTTACTTATGGTAAAATTTTCAGAACTCATTTAATAAACTTTAGAGCTTTTTTTAAATCAGCTATTAGGTCTTTAGGATCTTCTAAACCAATATGTAATCTAACAAGATGCTCATCTTTTGCTAATTTTAAAAATTTTCTATTACCTGTCTCTCTATATTCTTGATGTAATGCTAAACTTTCAAAACCTCCCCAACTGTAGCCATACCCAAATAATTTTAATGAATTAACAAATTTTCTTACAGAATTTATATTTTTACATTTTATTTTTAAGCCCATTAGCCCAGATGCTCCTGAGTAATATTTTTTCCACATTCTAAAATTGTAAGAGTCTTTTTTATATGGATAGAGTAGTTTTATATTTTTGAATTTAGATAAAAACTCGGCAACTTTTTTTGCATTTTCTCTGTGTCTATCTAATCTAACATCTAAAGTCCTTAAACCTCTTGTAATTAAATAAGCGTCATCAGGTCCTAATCTTAAACCTGTAATTCTCTCAGCAGCTTTAACTCTCGGAAATACTTTTTTATTAACAGCTAATGAACCACCCATTACATCTGAATGACCTGAATAGTATTTTGTTGCTGACACAATTGACATATCAAAACCTAGTTTGATAGGTTTTAAGAAATAAGGAGTTCCCCAAGTGTTGTCTATCGCTGTTAAAACTTTATGTTTTTTTGCAATTGATAGGATTTTTCCAATATCTTGAAAATCAAAAGAATTACTACCTGGATTCTCAACAAATATTAACTTTGTTTTTTTTGTAATACTTTTTTCTAATGTTTTTAAATCTTGAGGATTATAAAAAGACGTTTTAATATTAAATTCTTTTAAAAAATTTTCAGTTAATAATCTTGTTGGACTATAAACAGGGTCTGCAGCAATGATTTCGTCTCCAGGTCTTGTTACACTAAATATCGCTAAAAAGACTGCACCAAAACCTGTTGGTGTAGTGAAAACATGATAACTTTCCTCAAGCTTTGTTAAAATTTTTTGTAATATATAAGTAGTCGATGTTCCTTGCCTACCATAATCATAATGTCCACCTGTTGGGTTCTTAATTGCTTTAGCTTGAGTTTTTCTAATATCTTTCATTGACTTAAAGATAATTGTAGAAGCTCTTACTACTGGAGGGTTTACTGACTGATTGTGAAAATCTTTAGCAGTGTGTTTAAGGAATGTTTTGAAAGAATTACCCATAAAAAATTTGATATGTTACTAAGACAATGCTATATCCCAGGAAAAACGTCAATATAATTAAAATAGGATTAAATGAGTTACCCAAAAAAACATAGAGGCCGAAGAAAACAAGGGTCTAAAAAAAGAAGAGCTAAAAGAAAAAATAAGAAGAAATAAATTTTCTACTATTCTTTAATCCATCCACCTCCGAGCACTTTGTGACCAAACTGGTCTTTACGATAAAATACACATGCCTGACCTGGTGAAATACCATCCTCTGGAAGTGCTAAATTAACTTTAGCATTATTGTTATCTATAAGATCAACTTTAGCCTCTAATAGACTTCCGGTAGATCTAACTTTAACAAACAACTTTTGATCTAAATCCTCTTTTTGAGTTAATAAATTTATTTCCTTTAAAGAAATTATTTTTTTTCCAAGTTTTTCTTTGGGTCCAACTATTATTTCATTTTTATGAGAATTAATCTTTAATACATATAGAGCTTCTTTGTCAGAAACTTTAATTCCTTTTCTTTGTCCAATTGTAAAATTTATAATTCCATCATGAACACCAATTACCTCACCGTCTAAATTTTTTATATTTCCTTTCTGAAAAGAGTCTGGTCTAAACTTTTGTATTACTGAAGTATAATCGCCATTCGGAACAAAACAGATGTCTTGACTGTCAGGTTTATCAGCAACGTTTAAATCTAAATTTTTTGCAATTTCTCTAGTTTTATCTTTTAACATTCCACCTAATGGAAATCTTAAATAATCTAATTGTTCTCTAGTTGTATTAAATAAAAAATAACTTTGGTCTCTATTTTCATCTATTGCTCTATACATGTTTGTAGTTTTATTTTCTGTAATACTTTTTACATAATGACCAGTAACTAATGCATCAGCTTTGAGTTCTTTTGAAACTTCAAATAAATCTTTAAATTTAACTGTTTGATTACACTGAACACATGGAATTGGAGTTTCACCTTTCAAATAACTCTCAACAAAATTATCTATAACACCTTGTTTAAACTTATCTTGGTAATATAAAATTTTATGCTCTATACCTAACTTATGTGCAACACGTTTAGCGTCCATTATATCTTGACCTGAACAACATTGTTTTGATGCAGCTACCTCTTTACCATCATCATAAAGTTTTAGTGTTATACCTATTACATTATAACCTTCCTTTTTCATAATTCCTGCAACAGTGGAAGAATCTACTCCACCCGACATTGCAACAACTACAGTAGTATCTGAAGGTTTTTTATCTAAACCAATAGAATTTAAATCTTTATTCATAAGGTGGTATTTATACTTATTTACAATATAAGTTAAATTAAATGATTTTAGATTATGAACCAGGTGACAAAGTCACTAATCCTCAAAAAAAAGAATGGGGAATTGGGCAAGTGCAATCTATAATTAATGATAAAGTGACAGTTAATTTTGAAAATGCTGGAAAAAAAGTCATCAACGCAAAAAATGTTGAGTTAAAAAAACTAGGAAAATGAAGTTGAACTTTAAAGAGATTGTCGAAAATTTAATTGATAACTTTTTAGAGGCTGGAGATTTGGCTATTCAATTAAGAGAAAAAGGTTTGGTAAAAAAAATAAAATCAGACAATACACCAGTAAGTAATGGTGATTTAGAAGTAAACAAATTTATATCAAAAAAAATTTCTGAGATTACTCCTGCTTTACCTATCATTTCAGAGGAGACCTCTGAAAATAAAGATAAGCTAAATTTAAAAGATTTCTGGCTTGTTGATCCTATCGATGGAACTTATGATTATATTAATAATTTAGAAGAATTTACCATTAATGCTGGTTTGATAATTAACAACAAGCCTGTTGCAGGATTAATTAATGCTCCTGCAAAAAAAAGAATGTTTTACTCTTACGAAAAAGGTAATGCTTTTGAGCTTAGAGATGGTAAAAAAATAAATTTAAGCAAAAAACCTGCTAAGAAATCAGAAAATTTAAAATTTATTTCATACTCAACTAAAATAAAACCTGAAATTCAAAAAATTTACGATGATTTAGGGGTAAAAGAAAATATTAGAATGAAAAGTTCTTTGAAATTCTGTGTCGTTGCTGCTGGCGAATATGATGGTTATGTTGCTGAACCTAGAGCATATGAATGGGATATAGCAGCTGGTCATGCAATTTTAGAACATGCCGGCGGAACTGTAACTGATTTTGAAGGTAATGAAATTTTGTATGGGAAAAAAGATTTAAAAAATCCAAGTATAATTTTGAAAAATAAAAATATTTTATAATGGATGAACAAGTAAGAATAATACTAATAATTATTGTGTCTGTTTCAATTTTTGGATTATTGGTGTTCGTTTTCGTAAAAAATTACATAAGAAATAAAATAAATCAGCTTGTAAAAGAAGAAAAAGATAAAAAGTCAAAGTAGATTTATTATTTTTAGATATTCATTTTTTTCTATATCCATTACTTTTTTTGATGTTTCAAAGTCAAATCCATTTCTGGCAAGTAACGATATATCTTTTTTATAAAATAAAGTTCTATTATCCTCTGCTCTAGCTGGGCCAATTCTTTTTTTTTTACATAATTTTATTGCTGAAAAGAAATCTTGATCAGAATTATCTTCTTTTATTTTTTCAACTGTATCCTTAATAAATGTTTCGTTAATTCCTTTTCCAATTAAATAATTTCTAATCTTATTAATTGAGTTTCCTCTTTGAATCATGCTTTTAGCTTTACTTTCAGAGTAAAATTGATCATTTATAAATCTATTTTTTTCTAAGTCGGACAAAACAATATCAATCAATTTATTTACATCTTTTTTTCTTACATCGGACGCTGATAGTTTCATGTATTTTTTTAATAAATAAGTTTTAAGTTGTTGTTTTGAAGGGGCGTACTTTTCAACATAAGCAAAGGCAAAATTACGCATCTCATCAACAGTTACTTGAAGTGTTTTTTTTTTATTTCTTATAGGAATCATTGTTAGATTTAATATAATATATCTAAATGATTGAACAAATTTATACTTATTTCACAATTGAGACACTTTATATGTGGATCAACCTTGGAGTTCTACCTTTTTGGTTTATCTTAATAGTGTTTCCTCAATCACATTTAAGTAGAATTTTTGTAACATCGATTTTTCCTTTTTTCATATTAAGCGGTGTATATATCTTCATTTTATATAAATCCTATTTAATTGGTTATGATTTTGATGGAAATTTCTCTCTTTATCTTGGTCTTAGCGAGCTATCTAGATTGTTTGAAGACCATTTATACATAATGATATTTTGGACACATTTTATAGCAATAAACTTATTTATTGGTGGCTGGATTGTTAAAGATTCTCAAAAGTTTTCTATAAACAAAGTTTTGATGGCTATGCCATTAATTGTAACTTATTTAATTGGTCCTATAGGTTTATTTTTATATTGGATAATTAGAATTTTTTACGCAAAAAGAATTAGTTTATATGAGTAATCATATAGATTTTTATTTCGATATAATTAGCCCATATGCATACATCGCACACAAAAAAATTCTCAAACATAAAAATAACACATTTAATTACAAACCTATTTATTTAGGAGGTCTTCATAAGCTAGCTGGAATTGATTCTCCTGCATTTAATAAATATAAATTAAAAAATAATATAAACGATTGCAATTTGGTATCTGAAAAAAATAATATTGAATTCAAATGGAATTCTAATTTTCCAATAAATTCTTTAAATATAATGAGAGGATATATTAGTGTTAGTAAGGATAAGCAAAACGATTACTTAAATTGTTTTTTTGATGCTTATTGGAAAGATAATCATGACTTATCAAATGTTGAGAATATGTCTAAATTAATAAGGGATTTAAATATTGATAGCGAAGAATTTTTTCAATCCATAAAAAAACAATCTGTTAAGGATCAATTGATTAAATTAACCACTGATGCTTTTCAAAAAGAAGTTTTTGGAACTCCAACCTTTATTGCTAATAATAAAATTTTTTGGGGACAAGATAGACTTGAATATGCTTTAGAAGAAATTGGTACTAATTAAATAATTTTAAAGTTACTACTAGCTATAGAACCAAACCCACCATCAATATGAGATACTTTTTGATATCCCATATCTTTTAAGGATTTGACAGCTAAAGCTGATCTTACACCTCCTGCACAAAATAAAACGAATTCTTTATTTTTGTCTATTTGTCCATTTTGAAATATTGGACTATTAGGATCTAGATATACTTCAAGCATTCCTCTTGGTATATGACTCGCTCCTTCAACACTACCAGTGTTTTCTAGCTCATTACTTTCTCTTATATCAATAAGATTACAATTTTTATTTTGAACCATTTGATAAGCTTCTTCTGCATCAATTGTTTTAATTTCACTCATAGCCTCAGAAACTAAATTTTGAATTGTTTTAATGCTCATAATTTTATTTTAAATTACCTCAAAAAGATTATATTGCTATAAAATTATGTTAAAAATTAACTCTAAAGCTCCAGCATTTGTAGTTCCATCAACAACAAATAATAAATACTCATTAAAGGACTCAATTGGGAAATATGTTGTTTTGTACTTCTATCCTAAAGATGACACGCCTGGATGTACTATTGAAACTAATGATTTTAACAAACTTCTTTCTAAATTTAAAAAGTTAGATTGTGAAGTATACGGAGTTTCAAAGGATGGTTTAAAAAGTCATGATAAATTTAGAGAAAAATATAAAATCAAATTTGATTTACTTGCTGACGAAGAAATAAAAGTTCTTAAAAAGTATAAAGTTTGGGGTAAGAAAAAATTTATGGGCCGTGAATTTATGGGAATAATTAGATCGACCTATTTAATCGATAAAAAAGGCAAAATACTTAAGGTTTGGGATAATGTTAAAGTGAAAGACCATGCTAAAGAAGTATTAGAAACTCTTCAAAATATTGTTAAAAAATAATAAAGGCTCCTTATTTCTAAGGAGCCTTAATATATTTATAGAGAGATATTTTAGTCTCTTATTGCGTAAGCTTTAACACCTACTTCTGCAACATCAGTTCCAAGTTTTTCAGCTTGGGCACTAATTCTAAGACCAATAGTTTGTTTAAGAACTCTAAAAGTTATGTAAGAAAGTATGAAGCTAAACAAACATACTGCTATTACTCCCGTTAACTGAGTTCCAAAATTTGTATCTGGATTGCTTATTGGAACAACCAAGGTTCCAAATATTCCTGCAAACATATGAACAGGAATAGCACCTACTACATCATCAATTTTTTTACTTTCTAAAAATTTTGTACCAAAGTACATAATCAATGATCCAATAGCTCCAATTACAATTGCTAATACAGGACTTGGAGTTAAAGGTTCAGCTGTGATTGCAACTAATCCAGCTAATGCACCATTTAACATCATAACAATATCAGTTTTTCCACCAAGCAATCTTGTGACCACAGCAGCAGCAACTGTCCCAGCGGCACCAGCTAAATGAGTGTTCACTGCAATTTTACTAATTGCATTAACATCATCAAAAGTTCCCATAGCTAATTGACTAAAACCATTAAAACCAAACCAACCAAACCAAAGTAAAAAAGTTCCAAGTGTTACTAATGGAATTGAAGATGCAGCAAACGGTACTAAAGATTTAGTTTCACCTGATTTTGAAAATCTTCCTTCTCTTGCTCCTAATACTATAACTCCTGCTAGAGCAGCAGCTCCACCACAAGCATGAACTAAAGTTGATCCAGCAAAATCAGAAAAACCTGAGGTGGCTAACCAACCTCCACCCCACTGCCAACCCATTGAAATTGGATAAATGACTCCGGCCATGATTGCAGCGAAAATAAAGAAAGGCCAAATTTTAATTCTTTCAGCTACAGCTCCCGAAACAA
>CACJQX010000009.1 GCA_902595595.1 uncultured Pelagibacteraceae bacterium
GTGAAATAGATTGTATTTTTTTTAATAGTTATGAAGGATACATAAAAAAAATACTTCCATTAGGAAAAGAAATTACTGTTAGCGGTAAAATAGGTCATTTTAGGAATAAATACCAAATTACAAATCCAAAATATGTCTCAGAGGATTCTTCATTAATTAAGCAAACTCATAATAAATACTCATTAACTGAAGGTATTTCTGAAAAAATATATAATAAAATTTTAAATCAAATAATCAATAATTTACCAGTTTTTAGTGAATGGCACTCTAAAAGTATTTTATCTAAATTTAAAAATATAAGTTGGAATAGCTCAATTAAAGAACTGCACAAACCTGAAAATATTGGAAATTATAAATCAAATTTTTATCAAAGACTTGCTTTTGATGAAATATTTTCAACGTTTCTAGTTAATTCAGAAATAAGAAAAAAAATAAAAAGAATTAAGAAAAAAAATAAAATAATTAACGTAAATAAACAAAATTCTATAATTGATAAATTAGATTTTGTTCTTACCCATGATCAGCAAAAATCACTTAACGAAATAAACAAAGACTTAAGTTCACCAAATAAAATGTTTAGACTTTTGCAAGGAGACGTTGGTAGTGGAAAAACGATAGTGTCTCTTTTAGCAGCAATTAATACTATAAATTCTGATTTCCAGGTTGCTTTTATGGCTCCTACGGAAATTCTAGCAAGACAACATTTTATGCTTGCAAAAAAAATATTTCCTAAAAATATAAATATAGCTCTTATTTCTGGAAAATCAGAATACAAGGTAAAAAAAGAAATACTTCAAAGATTAGAAAATAATAAAATTGATATTATTTTTGGTACACACGCTATTTTTCAAAAAAAAGTAATTTTTAAAAAATTAGGATTAATAATTATAGATGAACAACATAAGTTTGGAGTGAATCAAAGAAAAAAATTGTCTGATAAAGGTGGATCAAATTGTGATGTATTATTAATGACAGCTACACCTATACCTAGAACTCTTACAATGACAATTTATGGTGATATGGATATTTCAATAATTAGAGAAAAACCTAAAAATAGAAAACCAATTAAAACATATAGTAAATTAGAGATTAAAATTGAAGATATTTTAAAATTTATAAAAAAAGAAATTAACTTAGGAAATCAAATTTTTTGGGTTTGTCCATTAATTGAAGAGTCTAAAAAATTGGATCACTCATCAGCTGTAAAAAAATATGAATATTTAGAAAACAAGTTTCCAAATCAAGTTTGTTTACTTCATGGAAAAACTGATGTAGATGAAAAAAATGAAATACTAAACAATTTTTTAAATAATAAATTCAAGATTTTGGTTTCTACAACGATTATTGAGGTTGGAATAGATTTTCCAAATGCAAATACAATTATAATTGAAAATGCTAATAAATTTGGTTTATCTCAACTTCATCAATTAAGAGGTAGAGTTGGGCGTGGAGATAAAGACTCTACATGTATATTAATGTTTAAATCAAATCTAAGCGAAAACGCAAAAAAAAGAATTAAAATTTTAAAAGACACTAATGATGGTTTTATAATATCTGAAGAAGATATGAAATTACGTGGTTTTGGGGATATTTTGGGATTTAAACAAAGTGGTATAAAAAATTTTAAGTTAGCAGATCCAATTCAGAATAGTGATCTTTTCTTATTAGCTGAAAAGGAAATGAGAAGAATAGAAAAATCAAATGAAGATATAAGTAAATTCAAACCTTTGATCAAATTGTACGATAGAGCTGATATAATAAATGATATTGCTTAAGATTTTTTTGTTGAGGTACCTGCTGACACTATAAATTTAGAAGCTTCTTCAAAAGACATATTTAAATATATAACATCTTCTACCGGAAACATTAGTAAGAAACCACTTGTTGGATTTGGTGTGGTCGGTACAAAAACATTAATTAAATTTTTTCCTGTTTTTTCTGCCATCTCTCCTTTGTTTTCTTTTGTGGCAAATCCAACAGCCCAAACTCCTTTTCTGGGATACTCAATCAAAACAACACTTTTTTTACCGTCATCTTTTTTAGAAAAGGTTTCAGTCATTTGAACAATTGCTGAATAAACAGTTCTTAAAAAAGGAATTCTTTTAAATAAATCATCAATTAATTTAAGAATTCTTCTTCCAAAAAAAGATAAAGACAGACCACCAACAATGGTAATAAGTAGTACAGAAATTATAATTTCAACACCAGGAATATTAAATGGTAAATAACTATTTGGATTGATGTTTTTAGGAATTAAGTTTGAAGATATACCAATTAAGATTTTAGTTAAATATAAAGTAAAACCTATTGGTATTAAAACAACAACACCAGTAATAAAATAATTTCTAAGAGTTAAAGATAAAGATTTTTTGGTATTTTTTTTTGCCATAAAAATTAACTGTAACTTGCGTAAACAACAAACAATATTGTAATAATAAATAATACTAATAATATTTTATTATTAAGATTCATGTTAATCTAGTATTATCAAATTTTTTAATTATGAATAGAAGAAAATTCTTATCTTATATGAGCTGTGGATGTGGCAGTTTATTGTTGTCATCTTGCACTACAGCACCAATTACTGAAAGAAAACAATTAAAAATTGTCTCTGAAGCGAAGTTAAATGCTCAAGCGGCCCAGATTTATGAAAAAATAAAAGAAAAAGAAAAAATGAGTGATGACAAAAAAACTCTCAATGAAATTAAAGAAATTGGGAAAAGAATGGAAAACTCAATTTCTGAATATTTTTATAGAGCAGGAATTGAAGATCCAACAATTAACTTTGAATGGGAATATATATTAATAGATAGAAAAAAAGTAAGAAATGCATGGTGTATGCCAGGTGGCAAAATAGCTGTATACACTGGTATTCTTGAAGCAACAAAAAATACAGATGGATTAGCTGCTGTTATGGGCCACGAAATTGCTCATGCTGTAGCAAAACATTCAGTTGAAAGAGCAAGTAGAGCAACACTAGTAAATACAGGAACGCAGCTGATAGATATTTTTAGTGGAGGAAAACTATCACAAGTAAACAGAACAACTGGAATAAATACAGTTGGTTTGATTACGCAACTAGGATTGTTAAATCCTTTTAATAGAAAACAAGAAAGTGAAGCTGATTATTTGGGTATGATTTTTTCTTCTTTATCAGGTTATGATATCAGGGAAACTGTTAAGATATGGGAAAGAATGAAAGAATTAAATAATGGTAAGGAGCCACCAGAATTCATGAGTACTCATCCTTCATCAGATAATAGAATAAAAAATTTAAATAAAAAAATGAATGGAGTTATTTTAGATTACCCCCCATTAGATATAAGCTAATTCAATTAATGGTGAGCCCTGATGGACTCGAACCATCGACCCATTCCTTAAAAGGGAATTGCTCTACCAACTGAGCTAAGGGCCCCCAAATTATTCATATTGAATAAATGTTATATACAGAATTATTCTAATTTTTCAAATGTCAATTTTAACTAAAAAATCTATCGCTGTTACAACTTATCAATGTATTTATTGTGAAATTGATCGAAAGTGCCTTTATTAATATTATTTCTAATTGAAGCCATTAATTCTTGATAAAAATTAATATTATGAAGGCTAAGAAGCATAGATGCTAAAATTTCATTTGTATTAAATAAGTGATTTAAATAGTTTTTTGAATACTTATTCAAATTTAGATTGTCACAATCGGGGTCAAGAGGAGTATTGTCTGTTTGATATTTATTATTTTTTATATTGATTCTTCCTTGCCAAGTAAAAGCTAAACCTGTTCTTCCAGATCTTGTTGGTAAAACACAATCAAACATATCTACACCTCTTTTTACAGCGCCCAAAATATCAGATGGCGTTCCGACACCCATTAAATAATGAGGTTTTTCAGTTGGTAAAAATTCTTTAATATCATCTAAGGTTGAAAACATCTCTTTCTGAGTCTCTCCTACAGCTAATCCACCTATAGCATATCCGTCAAAACCAATTTTCATAAGTTCTTTTAACGACTTGAGTCTTAAATCTTTGAACAAACCACCCTGAACAATACCAAATAAAGCTTTATGAGGATTATTACCAAACACTTTTTTTGACCTTTCTGCCCAATAAAGTGAAAGTTCCATAGATTTTTTTATTAGTTGATAATCATCAGTTTTTTTTGGACATTCATCCATAATCATTACAATGTCAGAATTTAATCCAAGTTGTATTCTAATACTTTCTTCTGGACTTAAATAAAATTTTTTACCATCGACATGAGAGTTGAATATTGCACCTTTCTCCCTGTCTATTATGTTTAATTTTGATAGAGACATTACTTGAAAACCACCAGAGTCGGTTAAAATAGGTAAATCACAATTCATAAAACCATGAAGACCACCAGCTAATTGGATTCTTTCTACACCAGGACGTATCATTAAATGATAAGTGTTTGAAAGTATAATTTCTGAGCCAGTTTTTTTAATATCATCTATAGTACAAGCCTTTACAGTAGCCTGTGTTCCGACAGGCATAAAAGCAGGCGTTTGTATATTTCCACGATGTGTTTCGATTAAACCACATCTTGCAAATTTATCTTTTTTTAAAACGTTAAAGGCAAATTTTTTTAATGCCATTAAAAAATTTATTGAGATTTGAAACTAATAATCTTATCTGGATCAGTTACAGCACCATTATTATTTTGATCGCCTCTTTTAATTTTATCAACAAATTCCATTCCCTCAATAACTTTTCCAAAGACAGTATATTGTCTATCTAAAAATGGGGCTGGCTGAAAACAAATAAAAAATTGACTGTTTGCACTATTTGGATCTTGAGCTCTAGCCATTGATAAAGTTCCTCTGTCATGTGGCAGACTATTAAATTCTTGCTCTAAGTCAGGAAAATCTGATCCACCCATTCCTGCTCGTCTAAGATCAAAATCTTTTGATTCTGAATTTCCAAATTTTACATCACCTGTTTGAGCCATAAATCCATCTATTACTCTATGAAAAACAACATTGTCATATTTACCACTATTTGCTAAATCCTTAATTCTTTTAACATGATTTGGCGCTACATCTTCAAACAATTCAATTTTAACATCACCATCTTTTAATTTTAATATCATTATATTCTCCTCAGCTATTGATTGATTAGTAATTAAAAATAACAAAATAAATATTTTAATAAAAATTTTACTCATATTTTTCTTTTAAAGATTTAATTGTGCTTTTTGTAGTAAATTTTTTTATATCACCATTTAATTTAACAATTTCTTTTACAAATCTTGATGAAATGATTTGATTTTCTAGATCAGACATTAGAAAAATTGTTTCTATATTTTGGTTCAATTTTCTATTCATACCTGCTAATTGAAATTCATATTCAAAGTCAGATACTGCTCTTAATCCCCTTAAAATAATATTTGATTTATATTTTTTACATAAATCAGTGGTTAAAGACCCGAAAGTAACTACTTTAATTTTTTTTCTATTTAACTTTAGATCTTTAAATAAAGCTTTATTTACTATCTCTATTCTTTCCTCTGAACTAAATAGATAATTTTTATTACTTTCATCTGAAACACCTACTATTATTTTATCAAATAATTTTAATGATTTTTTTATTACATCTATATGTCCAAAAGTAATTGGATCAAATGTTCCAGGATAAATTGCAATTTTACTCATTAAATTAAATTATCATCAATTTTAATAGCTGAAACAACTTTTTCTTCTCCTGATAACTTAATTATTCTAACACCTTGGGTATTTCTACCTGCAGTTCTAATTTCTTTAACAGCTACTCTTATAACTCTTCCTTTATTAGTAGAAATTAAAATTTCATCACCTTCAAAAACTGGAAACGATGAAGTAATATTTCCATTTCTTGGTGAATTTACTATTCCTATAATTCCTTTGCCGCCTCTATTAGTAACTCTGTAATCAATATGAGAAGTTTTTTTTCCATAACCATTTTCGCTTATTGATAACACAAATTTCTCTTTTGCTTTTAATTCAGATTTTTCATCTTTTGATTTTTTACCGTTTTTATTAACTTTATCATTATCGATAACTGATAAAGATACTATTTCATCATTCGTTGCTAACTCTATTCCTTTAATTCCTTTAGAAGATCTACCTTTAAAAACTCTAAGTTTCTTGGCTTCGAATCTAATGCATTTTCCAAATTTCGTACTTAAAATTATATCTTGATCATCCTTACAAATTTTAACACCTACAATTTTATCATTGTTATCCAATTTCATCGCAATTTTTCCAGATGCATTAATTGACGAAAAATCTTCTAAACTATTTTTTCTTACTTTTCCCTGCGCTGTAGCAAATATTATTTGATAATTCTTTAAGTCTGTTTCATCTTCAGGCATCGGCATGATAGAGCTTATTGCTTGGTGACTCTTTAAAGGTAAAATATTAAATAAAGATTTACCTTTAGATGATGATGAGCCCTCAGGGATCTTCCATGCTTTGATCTTATAAACTAAACCCTCAGTAGAAAAGAAGAGAACTGACGTATGAGTATTTACTGATAATGTTTGAACAACTGAGTCTTGATCTCTAGTTGTTATTCCTGATTTACCTTTCCCACCTCTTTTTTGTTTTTTTACACCATCTAAAGAACCTCTTTTTATGTACCCCTGTAAGGTAACTGTAATTATTACTGATTGTTTTTGGATTGTTTCCTCAATATCGTAATTTAAAACAGCATCTATAATTTTAGTTCTTCTCGGTATAGCAAATTTTTCTTTAATATTTTTTAACTCTTCACTGATTACTTTTAAAAGTTCTTTTTTTGATGAAATAATCTTTTTATACTTAGTTATTAGTTCAGCTAATTTTTTAATTTCAACTTCGATTTCATTTATCCCTAATGCAGTTAATTTTTGAAGTCTTAATTCTAAAATAGCTAAAACTTGTGGTTCAGATAAAGAATATAAGTTTTTACCTTTTTTTCCCTCAACTAAAGAAATTAATTTTTGAGATTTGTTTATTTTCCATTTAGTTTTTAAAATTGATATTTTAGCATCATCGGGTGTTTTAGATGATCGAATAATTTTTATTATTTTATCTAAATTTTCAACTGAAACAGATAATCCTATTAGTATATGAGCGCGTTCCTCAGCTTTTTGAAGATCAAATTTAGTTTTTTTAATTACAACATCTTCTCTAAAAGTTAAAAAATTAGATAAAAAATCTTTTAGTGTGCAAGTTTGTGGTTTTCCTTCAACAATCGCTAAAGTATTAAAACCAAATGAACTCTCTATTTGAGTATTTTTATATAATTGTCTCTTTATCGTTTCTGGTTCTACACCGTTTCTTAAATCTATTGCTACCCTAATGCCTTCTCTGTTAGACTCATCTCTAATATCTCTTATTCCTTCAATCTTTTTTTCTCTTACTAATTGAGCAATCCTTTCATTTAAAACAGATTTGTTTACTTGATACGGTATAGAAGTTATTACCAGTCTTTCACGTCCGTTTTTTTGTTGCTCAATTGAAATTTCACCCCTAATCTTAAAGGAACCTCTACCATTGTTATACCCTTGTTTAATTATATCTTTACCTATAATTACACCACCAGTTGGAAAATCTGGACCAGGTATATGTTTCATTAATTCTTTAATTTTAATATCTTTGTTATCTATTAAGGCTAAGGTGCCATCTATAATTTCACCTAAATTATGTGGAGGTATGCTTGTTGCCATACCAACAGCGATACCACCTGCTCCATTTACTAATAAATTTGGAAACTGTGCTGGTAAAACACTAGGTTCTTTCTCGGTTTCATCATAATTGCTTTTGAAAGTAATTGTATTTTTTTCAATATCATCAATCAAATATTGAGAAACTTTTGACAAGCGAGTTTCAGTATATCTCATTGCTGCAGCTGGATCACCATCGATAGAACCAAAATTCCCTTGGCCTTGAATTAACGGTAAACTCATAGAGAAATCTTGTACCAGTCTTACTAAAGCGTCATAAACAGATTGATCACCATGTGGGTGATATTTACCAATAACGTCTCCGACTATTCTTGCAGATTTTCTAAATTGTTTAGACCAATCATATCCACCTTTGTACATTGCATATAAAATTCTTCTATGAACTGGTTTTAATCCATCTCTAACATCGGGAAGAGCACGACTTACAATTACGCTCATTGCATAAGAAAGATATGATGAGCTCATCTCATCATGCATTGAGATTAATTTTATATTTTTATCTTTAAACTCTTCAGTATTTTTCATAGAAATTAAAATGGAATTTCATCATCCATATCTGACACTTGTGAAGAGTCCTCAATGTTATTTTGTTGAGTTGTGTCATTTTGAATTCCGCCACCAGAGTTACCTCCACCCAACATTGTAAGTGAAGAATTGTATCCTTGTATAACTATTTCAGTTGAATATTTGTCTTGTCCTGATTGTTCATCTTTCCATTTTCTTGTTGTAAGTTGCCCCTCTACATAAACTTGAGCACCTTTTTTTAAATATTGTTGAACAACATTTACTAAACCTTCGTTAAATACAACTACACGGTGCCACTCGGTTTTTTCTTTTCTTTCACCTGTGTTTTTATCTTTCCAGGATTGACTCGTTGCAAGGCTTAATCTAGCAACACTTTTACCATTTACCATTTGCTTAATTTCAGGATCTGCGCCCAAACGACCAATTAATAATACTTTATTTAAACTTCCAGCCATAATATTTAATATTTGTTAAATTAGTTAATTAGAATTATATCACAATTCTTCTGAATATTAATTTTATTAACTCAAAGCAACTAAAATTATGATGAAAAAGATAGTTATTAAGGGCGCTAAAGAACATAATTTGAAGAATGTTACTGTAGAGATTCCCAAAGACAAATTTGTGGTCATAACGGGTCTATCAGGTTCAGGAAAATCATCTTTAGCTTTTGATACAATCTATGCAGAGGGTCAGAGAAGGTATGTAGAGAGCTTATCTGCCTACGCACGTCAATTTTTAGATAAAATGAAAAAACCAAATGTTGATTTAATTGAAGGATTAAGTCCAGCTATTGCGATAGAGCAAAAAAATACTTCAAAAAACCCAAGATCTACTGTTGCAACTGTAACAGAAATTTATGATTACATGAGAGTATTATACGCTAGAGCAGGTATCCCCTACTCACCATTTACAGGTAAACCAATAACCTCACAAACAATTACACAAATAGTAGATTTAATTAAAAAATTACCAAAAAAATCAACAATTTATATATATGCACCAGTAGTGAGAGGTCGTAAAGGTGAATATAAAAAAGATATTTTAAGTTACAAAAGAAGAGGTTTTAGAAAAATTAAAATTGATAATGTTTTATACGATATTGAAAAATCACCTAATCTAGATAAAAAACTTAAACATGATATTTCAGTCTTAGTCGATAGAATAGTTTTAAATTCAAAACTTGGAAACAGATTAGCAGAAAGTATCGAAACAGCTGTAAATTTAGCAAACGGTTTAGTTTTTGTAGAATATGAAGATGAAACACTTCCTCAAAAATTTAGAAAACTTGAAAAATTAATTTACTCAACCAAATTTGCTTGCCCTGAGAGTGGTTTTACAATTGAGGAAATTGAGCCAAGACTTTTTTCATTTAATAGTCCCTATGGGGCTTGTGAAGAGTGTGAAGGAATTGGAATGAAACTAAATGTTGATCCAAATTTAGTTGTTCCTGATGAAAGAAAAAGTTTAGCTGATGGAGCAATTGAACCATGGTCAAAATCAACCACATTATATTATGCTCAAACTTTAGCGTCTTTAGCAAAACATTATGGTTTTTCTTTAGATGAAAAATGGAAAAAATTACCAAAAAAAATTAAAGATATTATTCTTTATGGTTCAGATGAAGATGAGATTAAATTTAATTATGATGACGGTTATGAAAAATATTCTTATAAAAAAACTTTTGAAGGTGTAATTAATAATCTTGAAAGAAGATTTTTAGAGTCTGATAGCGAATGGAAAAGAGAAGCTATTGCTGAATATCAATCCGACACTGCATGTGAGGCATGTAATGGTGACAGATTAAAAGAAGAGGCATTATGTGTTAAAATCAATGATCTTAATATTAGTGAAGTAACAAAAAAATCTATTTTAGATGCAGCAGAATGGTTTAAAAACTTAGAAAATAACCTCGATAAAAGACAATTTAAAATTGCTGAACATGTTTTAAAAGAAATAAATGAAAGATTAAATTTCTTACTTAATGTTGGTTTAGACTATTTAACACTGTCTAGAGAATCCGGAACTTTATCAGGTGGTGAAGCTCAAAGAATAAGATTAGCTTCACAAATTGGATCTGGTTTGACAGGCGTATTATATGTGTTGGATGAACCTTCGATTGGTTTACACCAAAAAGATAATGTGAAGCTTATTAATGCATTAAAAAGATTACGAGATCTTGGCAATACAGTCATTGTTGTTGAGCATGACACCGAGACAATGGAAAATGCAGATCATATTATTGATCTTGGCCCTGAAGCTGGAAGTAATGGAGGTCAGATAACAGCTCAAGGATCATATGAAGAAATTAAAAAAGATAAAAATAGTATTACTGGACAGTATCTTGCTAATAAAAAAACAATTGAAATTCCAAAATCACGACGTTTAGCTAAAAATGGAAGGTTTGTAGAAATCAATGGTGCAAGTGGAAATAATTTAAATAACGTTAATCTTAAAATTCCAACTGGAACATTTACTTGTGTTACTGGTGTCTCAGGTAGTGGTAAATCTACTCTAATATTACAAACTCTATTTCACGCCTTAAATTTAACTTTAAATAATAAAGCAAGAAAAGCACCCAAATCATTTAAAGGTTATAAGGGTGTAGAATTGATAGATAAAATAATTGATATCGACCAGTCTCCTATTGGTAGAACACCAAGATCAAATCCAGCAACATATACGGGTGCCTTTGGGCCTATTAGGGATTGGTTTACAAGCCTGCCTGAGTCTAAAACAAGAGGATATAAACCAGGAAGATTTTCTTTTAATGTTAAAGGGGGCAGATGTGAAGCTTGTGAGGGTGATGGTGTAATCACATATGAAATGCATTTTTTACCTGATGTTTATATTCAGTGTGATGAATGTAAGGGTACCAGGTACAATAGAGAAACCTTAGAAATTAAATTTAAAGGTAAAAGTATTGCTGATGTTTTGGATATGTCAGTTGATGAAGGATGTGAGTATTTTGAAAATATATCTAATATAAAAACAAAATTATTAACTCTCAAAAAAGTTGGGTTGGGATATATAAAAATTGGTCAGCAAGCAACTACATTATCAGGAGGTGAAGCACAACGAATTAAGCTTGCAAAAGAACTTTCAAAAAGATCAACGGGAAGAACAATGTATATCTTAGATGAACCAACCACAGGTTTACATCAACATGATATTAAAAAACTTTTAGAGATACTTCATACATTTGTAAAACTTGGAAATACAGTAGTTGTCATTGAACATAATCTTGATGTTATTAAAACAGCTGACTACATTGTGGATATGGGTCCTGAAGGTGGTGTAAAGGGTGGTAATATTGTCGCCGAAGGAAAACCGGAAGAAGTATGCAAAGTTAAAGAGAGTTATACTGGTCAATTTTTAAAACCTCTTTTAGCTTAAATTTAACAACTTAAAAATATTCAAAAATTAGTGTATAATTAAAAGAATCATGAGTAGTTTATTATCATCATTATCAAAAACAGTGCATGCATCACTTGCGTTAGCAATTGTATTGTTTTTAGGGTTGTTTTATTTAAACGATGGAATTGCTTTTGATACACTATTCTGGAGCTGGTTGTTTAGATACATTCATGTAATTGTTGCGATTATGTGGATTGGATTACTTTGGTATTTCAATTTTGTTCAAATTCCAAATATGGGAAAAATTCCAGATGATCAAAAACCAGCTATTGGTAAAGTAATAGCACCAGCTGCATTATTTTACTTTAGATGGGCTGCTGCATTAACTGTTCTTTCGGGTTTAATTCTGGCGCTACTTAATGGATATCTTCATGATGCAATGACTTTAAGTATTGGTTCAGGTGTACCAAAACATACTGCAATAGGTATTGGAATGTGGCTAGGAATTATAATGGCATTTAATGTATGGTTTGTAATTTGGCCAAATCAGAAAAGAGCTTTGGGAATTGTTGAAAGTGATCCAGACACAAAAGCTAAATCTGCTAAAACAGCAATGTTATTTTCAAGAACTAATACTTTGTTATCTTTACCAATGCTGCTTTCTATGGTTGCAGCACAAAATATATTTTAAAAAAAATTAAGATTGTAACTCTTTAATATTCTTGAATTGATTCAATGATTCAGGATTAGCTAAGGCCTCTTTATTTTTTATTTCATTTCCCTCAATTATATTTTTGACAGCTAATTCAACAATTTTACCACTTTTAGTTCTTGGTATATCGTTTATTTGAATTATTTTTCTTGGCACATGTCTAGGTGATGCATTTTTTCTAATTTGTAATTTTAATTTTTTCATCAAGTCATCATCAAGTTGATATTTTGAATTTAAAATTACAAATAAAATTATACGAACATCGTTATCCCAAGATTGTCCAACAACTAGAGACTCTTTAATTTCTTTAAACCGCTCTACTTCAGAGTAAATTTCAGCAGTGCCTAGTCTTACACCACCAGGATTTAAAGTTGTATCAGATCTACCTGATATTATTAATCCATTATTATTTGTTATTTGTGCGTAATCACCATGGTGCCATATATTTCTATATCTGTTAAAATAAGCTTTTTTAAATTTTATATCTTTATAATCATTCCAAAATTTTGAAGGCATAGACGGAAATGGATTAACACAAACCAATTCACCTTTTTGATTTAAAATTGACTTTCCTTTTTCATTAAATACTCGTACATCCATACCTAAACCTTTGCTTTGTATTTCTCCAGTATATACAGATTGGTATAAATTTCCTAAAACAAAACATGAAACAATATCTGTACCTCCAGAAATAGATGCTAAATGAACATTTTTTTTTATATTCTTGTATACATATTTAAAACAATCTGATGATAATGGAGATCCAGTAGAGCAAATAGTTCTAAGTTTTTTTAACTCATAAACTTTCTTAAAATTTTTTCTTGTTTTTCTTAATGCATCAACATATTTAGCACTAACTCCAAATAAGGTTATATTTTCTTTATTGGCTATTTTTAAAAGAAGATCTTCACGTTTATACATTGGAAAACCATCGAATAATACTATTGATGCTTTTGAGGCTAAAACTGAAATTAGCCAATTCCACATCATCCATCCACATGTTGTAAAATAAAATACATTGTCATTTTCTTTAATATCACAATGCAATTGATGTTCTTTTAAATGCTGAATTAATACACCACCATTTTTATGGCAAATACATTTAGGTTTACCTGTAGTACCGCTAGAATAAAGAATTGCTAAATCATGTTCAAAATCAAATTTAAGAAATTTAAATTTTGAACCACTTTCCTGAACAATATTTCTCCAATAATGTGTTTTGATATTTTTGTATTTTGGAAGTTTTTTTAAATTTAGCTGACCAGGGTAAATAGATATAATTACATGTTTTATAGAAGGAATTTTTTTTATTATTTCAGGAATTCTTTCTAAAATATTAATTTTTTTTCCATTGTAAAAATATTGATTAGTAACAATTAAAATTTTTGGTTTAATTTGAGAAAATCTCTCAATAACACCATTAATACCAAAATCAGGTGAACAAGATGACCATATAGCTCCAATAGCAACGGTACCTAAAAAAGCCTCTACAGTTTCAGGTATGTTTGGCATATAAGCTGCAATTCGGTCGTTTGATTTGATATTTAATTTTTTAAAATTATTTGAAATATTTTTTACATTTTTATTTAATTCACTCCAATTTCGTATTTCACGATAACCATTTTCACTAATAAAAGTAATTGCTTTCTCTTTTGTATTTTTTGAAAGTAAATTTTCACAAAAATTTAATCTTGAATTTGGTAAAAAAGTATTTTTATAAAATTTTTTTGATTTTTTTACTTTAATGTTACTTTTAATACCTTTAACTTTTGAGTAATCCCATACACTACTCCAAAAATCACCTTGATTTTTAACTGACCAATCATGAATTTTTTTGAAATTTTCATTAAAATTTTTATTAAATCTTTTAGATATAAATTTTTCAAATTTAAATAAATTTGAATTTTTTTTTGTTTTACTGGATGGTTTCCATAATCTTATATTCATAAAATAATTATAATACTTTGGAATAATATAACGAAAATTTAAAAATTTTAATTATTAATTCAATTTATTTTGATCGTCTTCTCTCAAAACTGTTTTTTGAGAAACTCTTAGTCTCACTAAAACAGTGTTAGCTATATAAATAGAAGAATAAGTTCCAAAAACAACACCAAGTATCATTGCTAGTGAAAAACCTTTTAATATTTCTCCGCCAAAAAAATATATTGCTAATAAAGCTAGCAAAGTAGTTGCAGATGTTATGATTGTTCTTGATAAAGTTTCATTAATTGAAATATTTGTTAATTCAAAAATTTTAATATCTGAATATTTTCTTAAATTTTCTCTTACACGATCGAAAATGACCACTGTATCATTCATAGAGTATCCTACTATTGTTAATACAGCTGCTATAATTGATAAGTTTATTTCTAAACTAAATAGTGAAAAAACTCCCAGTGTTACAATTACATCATGAAATAAAGCTAGAATTGCACCTAGGCTAAATTGCCATTCAAATCTAATCCAAATGTAAATCAGCATTAATGCTAATGACAAAGATATTGCTATTACCCCTGATTTTAATAATTCAGCACTAACTTTTGGACCAACATTTTCAACTCTTCTAAAATCATAATTGTTTCCAAAAGATTTATCTAAGTTAACTTTAATTTCTTCAATAATGTTATTCTTATTGTCTTTATTTTCAAATTTCACTAAAAAATCAGTATCATTACCAAATTTCTTCACTGAGACATCTCCTAAATCCATTTGATTAAATCTATCTCTTAATGAACTTACATTTATTTTAGAATCTGAAGCTCTTAATTCAATTAAAGTACCACCTTTGAAGTCTATACCAAAATTAAGCCCTTTAAATATTAACAGTAGTAATGAAACAACAATTAAAACTGATGAAAGTAAATTAAAGTGATTATAATATTTATTAAAAGCAATCATTAGATTAATTTTTCCTTATCTTTATTTCTTGATACATAAATACTAGTGAACAATCTTGCTATGAAATAGACTGAAAATAGTGTTGTAAATATTCCGACACCTAAGGTTACAGCAAAACCTTTGATTGGACCTGAGCCCATAAAAAACAAAATAATTGCAGCTAATAATGTGGTAATATTGGCATCTAAAATTGCTGTTCTTGATTTTGTATAACCACCGTTAAAAGCCAAAATATTATTAGTCTCATCTTTTAGCTCTTCTTTAATCCTCTCAAAAATTAAAACATTTGCATCAACTGCCATACCTACAGTTAGGATAATTCCTGCAATACCAGGTAATGTTAAAGTAGCTTCAAATAAAGTTAAAACACCTAAAAGTATAAACAAATTAACTATCAATGTTACATTGGTAATTAATCCGAAAATTTTATATTTTACGAACATAAAAATTATGACCAACATAAAACCTATTGCCAAAGCAATCATTCCAGCATTAATTGAGTCTTGTCCAAGATCAGGTCCAACCGTTCTTTCTTCAATTATTTCTAATGGTGCTGGCAATGCTCCTGATCTTAATAATAAAGCTAGATCAGTTGCTGTTTGAAAAGTAAAGCCACCACTTATCTGACCAGAACCACTAGCAATCGTATCTCTAACTACAGGGGCACTAATAATTTTACCATCTAAAACAATTGCTAATTGCTTTCCAATGCCGGTTGATGTCGCCTTACCAAACCTTTTTGCACCAACTCTATCTAAAGTAAATGAAACAATTGTTTGGTTAGCTTGAGTGTCCATTTTTGGTTGAGCATCAAGTAAGTTTTCACCACTAATTATAATTCTTTTACTAACTGTGGCTTCTTCTAGGCCATTTTCAAATTTTAACTTTTCAACACCAAAACGATCATTTTCATCATTTGTTACAAAACGAAAAGTAAGGTTTGCAGTTTTACCAAGTAATGATTTTATTCTCATTGGATCATCTAATCCTGGAAGCTCTACTAAAATTCTGTTATTTCCTCTTTTAAGTATGTTGGGTTCATTAGTTCCAACCTCATCTACCCTTCTTCTTACAATTTCTATAGCTTGATCTTGAGAAGAAGTTTTAAGTTTAATTAAACCCTGTCTTGAAAAATTAACTTTTAAATTTAACCCTGTATCTTCAATTTCTAACTGATGTGATTTAAATCTTGGGTAATAAGGGTTAAGGTCACTATTTTCGTCCTGAAACACATCTAAGACAGATTGCTTATCTTTATCTGTTACATTAAAAAAAATGGTCTGATTATCTATTTTAATATTGTTGATTTTAATATTTTTTTCTTTGAAGTAATTTCTAATTGTCGTTGTTAGGTTTTGTAATTTTTGTTCTATTACAGGTTCATTATCAATTTCAAGTAATAGATATGATCCACCTTGAAGGTCCAATCCTAGATTAATTTTTTTATCAAAAAAATCATCATCAAATTTAAAAAGATTTGATGAAGCAATTAAAATAAATAAAACTGAAAAAAGAGTTATAAATAAAATTCTTAACTTAGAGAAATAAAGCACTTAACTAAAAATAATTATTTTTTAACTTCTTGTGTATTTGTATTAACAAGACTTTGAATACCAGTTGATTTAACTATCTCAACTTTAACGTTTTCAGCAATTTCTACTTCAACTTTATCATTGTCTATAAGCCTCTCCACTGTACCTGTAATTCCACCAGAAGTAACAACCTTGTCACCTCTCTTAAGGCTTTCAACCATTGCTTTGTGCTCTTTAACTTTTTTTTGCTGTGGTCTGATTAAGAAAAAATAAAAAATAACAAAAATTAAAATTAACGGTATAAATTGTCCTATTCCTGAGCCTTCCATAAATCTCCTTATAAATTATGTGAATACTTATACTATCTGTGTAATTAAAACAACTTTATTTAGCTGAAATCAATTCCAAATTATTCATATACGGTCGCAGTACTTTAGGAACAATAATCGAACCATCTTTTTGTTGATAGTTTTCTAATACAGCAATTAAAGTTCTACCCACAGCTAAGCCACTTCCATTTAATGTTCCAACAAAAACAGTTTCCTTGTTTTTATTTTTATATCTTGATTTCATTCTTTGTGCCTGAAATGTTGAACAAGAAGAGCATGATGATATTTCACGATACTTGTTTTCTGATGGTAACCACACTTCAATATCATAAGTTTTTTCTGCACTAAATCCCATATCACCTGAACATAAAATTACTTTTCTATAAGGTAACTCAAGCTTATCAAGAATATCTGTTGCGCAGTTCGTCATTCGCTCTAATTCTTCTAGGCAATTTTCTTTTTCTACAATACTAACCATCTCAACCTTATAAAATTGATGCTGCCTAATCATTCCTTTAGTATCTTTTCCATAACTGCCGGCTTCTTTTCTAAAACAAGGTGTTGAGGCAACAAATCTCATTGGTAAATCTTTTTGGTCTACAATTTTATCTTTAACAATGTTTGTTAAAATTACTTCAGCAGTTGGAATTAAAAATTTTCTATCAGATCCTTCATCAAATTTTATTTCAAATTGATCGTTTTCAAATTTTGGTAATTGGCCTGTTCCATACATTGTATTATCAGAGGCAATCAACGGAGGTGAAATCTCTTGATAACCATTTTTAACAATATGAGTATCTAGCATAAAGTTAGATAAAGCTCGTTCTAGTAATGCTAACTCTTTTTTAACAAATACAAATCTTGATCCAGTTGTTTTTGTTGCAAGATCAAAATCAAGCATACCTAAATTTTCTCCAAGTTCGTAGTGAGATTTGGGTTTAAAATCAAATTCAGGAACTTCACCTGCTTTTAAAACTTCCACATTGTCATTTTCATCTTTTCCATTTGGAACATCCTGATGAGGTATGTTTGGTATACTTGATAAAATGTTATCTAATTCAGTTTTAGTATTTTTTTGTTGTTCGGTAATTTTTTCTAATTCAGTAGAGATTTCTTTAGATTTTTTGAATAAACTTTCATCTTTAGATTTTGAAATATCTTTTTTTTCTTTTTCTAAATTTTCTTTCTTTTGAATTAAATCTCTATTTAATTCATCAAGCTTTTTTAAATTATTAAAATCAATTTTAACTGAACGCTTTTCAAGATCTTTTTCAAATTTTGAATAGTCTTTTCTAATTTCTTTTAAATTATGCATCAGTCTTTTCTAAATTTTTGTTTTCTATAAATTTTACTGAAAATATTGATAATTCATATAAAATTAATAAAGGAATAGCTAAACCTATTTGAGTAATTGGATCTGGTGGTGTAAGCAATGCAGCAGCAGCAAATATAATTACTACAACATACTTTCTTCTTTCTTTTAGAAATTGACTGTCAACAACACCTATTCTGGCTAACAAACTTAAGACTATAGGTAGTTGGAAACTTATTCCAAATGCGAAAATTAACTTCATAACAAGTGACAAGTATTCATTTACTTTGGCTTCTAATTGAATTGGTAAATTTGTAGACATCCCTGTACTTTCGAATGATAAAAAGAATTTAATAGCTAGAGGCATTATCAAATAGTAAACAAGCATACCTCCCAAAAAGAAAAGAATCGGTGTTAAGATAAGGTATGGAAGTATAGCAACTTTTTCATGTTTATATAAACCTGGGGCAATAAATTTCCATATTTGCATTAGAATAAATGGACAGGTCACGAAAAAAGCTGTGAAAAAGGATACCTTAATATAGGTTAAAAAAGTTTCTTGTAATGCTGTAAAAATAAGCCTTCTATCAGATCCATCATCTTTTACCGCTTGAGCAAAAGGATCAACTAAAAAACCGTAGATGTGTTCTGCAAAAATATAACAAATAACAAAAAAGATTATTAGAAATATAAAACTATGTATTAATCTTTTTCTTAGTTCTGTTAGATGGCTAACAAATCCACCTTCATTTTCTTCATTGCTCATCTTTTTTAGTTTCTTTTTTTATTTCATTATCAATTTTTTCTTCATCAATTTCTAAATTAGAAACCTCATTTTGAATATTGCTCACATATCTTTTCGCAGTCCCTATCCAAGAACCTGCTTTCTTTAACATGATTGGAAAATCTTTTGGACCAAGAACAACAATTGCAATACCAACAACAATTAATATCTCAAACCAACCAATAGTAGGCATGTGATTTAATCTTTGTTTTCTGAGTCTTTATTTTCGTCGGATATATTTTTTGGCTCTGTATCGTCAGTAACATCTGACGCCATTCCTTTTTTGAAACTTTTAATTCCCTTAGCTACATCACCCATCAGACTAGAGATTTTACCTCGTCCAAATAATAAGACTACTAATATAACTACGATTGCTATTTGCCAAATTCCTATGCTCATGAAAAACTTATAACCTTTTTATGGTTAATTTAAAAGTTACTTTTTTGTTAATCTTTCTCTTCTGTATCAAGAGTACTGTTTAACATCTCGTCAATATTAGAATAAATATCCTCTTTTTTTTCTTCTTGTTTTTCTTTGTAGAATTTTCCAGTTCCAAAAATTGCATTATCGACACTAGAACTGTCAATTAATCCAGCAGCACCTAATTCATCAATTGTTGGTAAATCAGATAATTTTTGAAGATTGAAATGACTTAAAAATTCATCAGTTGTGACATACTGAATTGGTCTACCTGGTACATCTTTACGACCTCCTGGTTTCACCCAGTTGAGTTCCATCAATATTTCAAGAGTATTCGTTCCAAATGCAACACCTCTTATCTCCTCAATTTCAGCTCTAGTAACAGGTTGGTGATAAACGATTATAGCTAAAGTCTCCACAGCAGCTCTAGAAAGTTTCTTTTCTACTGTCTTCTCTTGTGACATTATATTAGATAAGTTAGGTGAAGTTCTAAACGACCACTTATCTTTAATACAAACTAAATTAATACCACGTTGAGAGTATTCTTGTTGTAACTTCTCTAATGATTTTGCAACACTACCCTTTTTAGTAATTTTGCTTTCAATTGTATCAATATCTAATGGTTCTGCAGCGGCAAAAATAACTGCTTCAATTTCTTTTTCTAAATCAGTTAACTTAGATGGAAATTTTACAATATTATCTTTTGTAATCTTTTCTTTTTTAATCATTATTTTCCTTCACATAAATATCATCAAATAATTTATCTTGTTTCATAGTTAAATTTCCTTCTTTAACTAATTCTAACGATCCAGCAAATATACCTGCTTTACCCGTACGTTTATATTTTGAATTACTTTTAAAATTTTGAGGAATTAAATCATCTAATTTTTTCCAATCAATTAATTTACCGAAAAATTCTCTTATTGTTTTAATTCCATCTTCTGTAGTAAATACAGGCAATTTAGGAATATTCATTTTTTGAAAGTCCTTGGTCATAATAATTGTTGAGTATGACTTAAGAAGCTCAAATAAACTTAAATTATATTCTGTACTATAAATAGATCTTATATTTCCTTTCATTCCTCTTGATCGAATTTCTCTTCCTAATCTTTTTCTTTTTAACATTTGTTCAGAAAGCAATCTTATCAATTCTAGTTTTTTAAGTTGTAATTTTAATTTTTCAGCAACTTCTTGAACTTTAAATTCTTCTTCTGGTGTTCCCGGAAGTAATAATTTAGATTTTAAATAAGCTAACCAAGTTGCCATTAATAAATATTCTGACGCAATTTCTAAATTTAAATCTTTTTCTTTTGTAATATAATCGTGAAACTGATCTGCTAACTTTGTAATTGATATCTCTTCAAGATCTACCTTTTGAGCTTTGGCTAAATCTAAAAGGACATCTAAAGGGCCATTATAATTATTAATATCAACATTAAATAATGCAGAATCAGAAATAGTCATGCTCAGATATTAACTTAAAATTTTATAAAATAGCGATGTTTTTTTTATTATAAAATTACTGACCTTTGGTGAATTATCACCAACTACCTTCATTTCAGACAATTTGCCATTACAATGAAGAGCAAGATTACAACCTGCACTAAACGTTTTAATTGTATTAGTTTTTAAATCATCTTTTAAACTTTTCATTGATAAATCATCTGAAATTAAAATGTTTTTAAAGCCAATTTTTTTTCTAATTAAATTTATAATTTTTTTAGAGTGTGTAGCTGTATTTAACTTATCAATGCTTCGATATATTACATGCGCTGTCATTGCAAAATAGCTTTGTTTTTTCTTGAATGGAAAAAAATCATTTTTATTCAAATAATTTAATTTTTTGGTAACCACAGGTGTAAATTTATGACTATCTACCTTAGCTAAACCATGCCCTGGTATGTGTTTCATCACAGTTCCAATGGAATTTTCATGAAAATAATCAATACAAATATCTCCAATTTTAGAGATATTTTTTTTATTTTTTGAAAAAGACCTATCACCAATAATGTTGCTAGCTCCTTTAACTCTAAGATCTAAAACAGGAACGGTATTTATGTTAACACCAATTGATTTAAGCAAATACGATGTTTTATCGATAAATAATTTATAAATAATATTAAATTTTTTCTTATCTTTTGTGAATAAATTACCAAAATATTCAGAAGACAAATTATCAAATGAAATAATTTTACCTAATCGATTTACTCGTCCACCTTCTTGATCAATTAATATTGGATATTTTTTGTCTTTAAATATCTTTTTTATTTTATCAGTTAATTTTTTAGTTTGTTCAATTGAATTTATGTTTCTTGAAAATAAAATAACTCCCCATGGTTTATATTTTCTTAAAAAAGTAATCTCTTTATTTGATAATGTTGATGATTTTAAACCAACAATAAAGGCTCTTCTATTCTTAATCATTCTCTAAAAGTTTCCAAAAATTAAATTTTTTTTTCTTTTTTTTATTTGTTTGCTTAACGTATTCTATTACATTTTGTGTATCATTTTCTAAAACAGGTAAATTTTTTGAATATAATTTAATTTTTTCATCGTTATTTTTATAAGATCTGTATGATTTCTTTTTATTTTCATCTGAAAAATAATATCTACCAGTCAAAAAAATAAATAAAGCAATTACAACAATAAAGATTAAATACTTAATTTCTTTTAGCATTACATTTTATCTGGCGTATCTACACCAACTATATCCATACCTGATTTTACAACGTTAGATATCGCTTTTAAAAAAATTAATTTATCTGGTGAAACAGTTTTTTGATCATTAATAAATCTTTTTTCTGGGTTTTGTTTACCAAGATTCCAATACGAATGAAATTCTGAGGCAATATCATATAAATAGACAGGTATTCTATGTGGTTCTAATTTTGAACTAGCTGCATCGATACATTTTGGCCATTCTGAAATCTTTTTTAAAATTTTGATCTCATCATTTGAATATTCAAAACTAAAATCATCTAATTCAATTTTTGAGTTTAAATCTTTATCAATATGTCTAAAGACAGATGAAATTCTAGCATAACAATATTGAACGTAATATAATGGATTATCTTTAGATTTTTCTTTTACAGCATCAAAATCAAAATCTAATTCTACATCACTGCTTCTGTTGAGCATGATAAACCTAGTTGCATCTTTTCCAACTTCCTCAATTAAATCATCAACCGTAATGTAGTCACCTTTTCTTTTAGACATCTTAAATGGTTTGTTATCTTTAATTAATTTTACAAGCTGACTAATTTTACAAATCAATTTATCTTTTTTTCCTGAAAGAGCTTCAACTGAGGATGAAATTCTTTTGATGTAACCAGCATGATCTGCACCAAGAATATTTATTAAATAATCAAATTTACGATCTACTTTATTTTTATGATAAGCAACATCACTTGCAAAATAAGTCCATGTTCCATCTGACTTTTGTAATGCTCTATCTTTATCGTCACCAAAATCAGTAGATTTAAAAAGTAACTGTTCTCTTTCTACCCAGTTTTTATCATCTTCACCAGCTGGAGCTTTAATTTTTCCTTTGTATACAAATTTATTCTTTTCTAAAAATTTTATTACACTCTCTACTTCGTTATTTGAAACAATACTTTTTTCACTAACGAAATTATCGTGGTTAATTCCTAAACTCTTAAGGTTTTTTTTAATTAAAAGTAGCGCCTGTTCTATCGATAAAGCTGTTAACTTATCACTTATTTCCTCATAATCATCAAAATTCAAATCAGGATTATCCGAAACTATATTTTTTGCAAAATCGACTAGATAATCCCCTGGATACAAATCAGGATTATCTTGTGGAAAAGTTTCATTAAACTTTACTTCTCTAATTCTAAAATATACAGATTTAGTAAAATTTATAATCTGGTTACCATAATCATTTACATAATACTCTTTTGTAACCTTGTGTTTATTAAATATTAATACATTAGATATGACGTCACCTAAAATAGCTCCCCTACAATGACCAACATGCAAAGGCCCTGTGGGATTAGCTGATACAAATTCAACTAAATAATTATTTTTTTTCTCTTTTTCATTAATTCCAAATTTTTCAGCGTTATTAATTATTTCTTTAATAAAGTTTGACCAAAAAGATGGCTTAAATTTAATATTTATGAAACCAGGTTTTGCAACGGATATATTTTCTATTTTATCATCACTATTTTTTATTTCAGGTGCAAGTTTTTCTGCCAATTCTATTGGAGAGGTTTTATTTAGTTTAGATAAAACCATTGCAACATTAGTTGAAATATCACAATCAAATTTTGGCGGTGGTATTTCAGCATTAATACCATTAAAACTTTCAGGAATGATAAGTTGATTTTTTTTACTAAGCTCAACAATAATTGATTTTATTTTATCTAAATATAATTCAAAAATATTCATTTATTATCGTTATAAAGGTTAATTGCGTATCTATCTGTCATACCAGATATAAAATCTGAAATAGCTCTATATTTGTCTTTAGTCAATTGCTCTTTAGTAAGAAATTTTCTTGGATTTGATTTAATTATTTTAAATAATTTCTTAATTATCATTTTACCTCTTTGATTCTTATTAAGCACCGATTTATTGTCATACATTCTATGTCTTAAAAATGATCTGATTTCTTGTTCTGAATTTTCTATTTTATCTGAAAAAGAAACTATTAATTGATTTGATTTTGATACATCTTTTAATGACTTAAGTTTAAATTTTTTAATATTTTTTTCTGTATTACTTAGTAAATCTCTTATCATAATATCTATTGAATCTCTGATGATTTGGTAAATAGCAATTTTATAATTTTTTTTATTAATTTTGTTTTTATATTTTTGATAAATGTCTTTAAAAAAATCTAATTCAACTAATTCCTCAAGTTTAAATAGGTTTGCTTTAATTCCATCCTGAATGTCATGATTATTATATGCAATATCATCTGATATAGCTGATATTTGAGCTTCTAATGATGGATAAGTATTAAAATTAATTTTATTTTTGAAAACTTTTGAACCAATTAATTTATTGATCATGCTTAGATCATCTACAGGTCCGTTATGTTTTAAAAGGCCTTCTAAAGTTTCAAGAGTTAAATTTAATCCAGCAAATTTGAAATATTTATTCTCCAAAAACATTACGATTCTCAGTGTCTGAAGATTATGATCGAAACCTCCATATTTTTGCATACATTCATCTAAAGCATCCTCTCCTGCATGGCCAAATGGAGTATGACCTAAATCATGAGCAAGACTTAAGGTTTCAGCTAAATCTTCATTTAATTTTAGATATTTTGCAATTGATCTTGCTATTTGAGCAACTTCAATTGAATGAGTAATCCTTGTTCTGAAATGATCCCCTTCTGTGTTAACAAATACTTGGGTTTTATGCTTTAATCTTCTAAATGATGCGCTGTGTATTATCCGATCTCTGTCGCGCTGAAAAGGAGATCTGTATTTTGAATTAGCTTCTTTATTAAGTCTGCCTTTACTTTTAAATACGCCTAACAAAGTGTCTTTTTTCATCCTTTAATTTAAATAATTAAGTATTATATTAGTAATATCAGTGTTCAGACATGATTAAAGAAATTAAATTTACGGATAAAGCGTTAAAACAAATAGATAATTTGTTATCAAAAAAAGACAAAGGATCATTCTTCAGAATCGCTATCAAAGGTGGAGGATGTTCTGGTTTTCAATATGAATTTACATTTGATAAATCAATACAAGATGATGATTTAAATTATCAAAATATTTTAATTGATAAAACTTCAGCTGATTTACTTAAAGGATCTGAGGTTGATTACGTGTCTGAACTTATAGGTGAACAATTCAAAATTTCTAATCCACAAACCAAATCTTCATGTGGTTGTGGAGTGTCTTTCTCACTTTAATGCTCATTTCATCTTGGAATGTAAACTCGGTAAGAGCAAGAATCGAAAATATCAAAAGCTATTTATTAAAATATAAACCTGATATTTTAATGATGCAGGAAATCAAAACTGAAGATGTTAATTTTCCATATGATGATTTTTCATCAATGGACTATGAAAGTCATGTATTTGGTCAAAAAAGTTACAATGGTGTAGCGATCATCTCAAAAAATAAATTAAAAAATGTCAAAACAGATTTAATTAAGGATAAGTTAAAACAATCAAGAATAATTTCAGCTGAATTTGAATATAAGAAAAAAAATATACATTTAATAAATATTTATACCCCTAATGGTAATCCTGTAGATACAGAAAAATATGATTATAAAAAAGAATGGCTTGATCAATTAATAAAACAATTAAAAGCATTATCTAAAAAAAATTTAAACATTATTTTAGCAGGCGATTTCAATATAATCCCTTCGGCTGAAGATGTTTACAATGTTAAAAGTTTTGAAGATGACGCATTATACAGACTTGAAATTAGAAAAAAATTTAGAGAAATGATTAATCTTGGTTTTAATGACGTCTACAGACATTTTTATGAAGATCAAGAAGGATATACATTTTGGGATTATATGAGGGGTGCATGGCAAAAAAATAATGGCATGAGGATTGATCATTTTTTAGTTTCAAATTCTATGATTGATCAAATTAAAGATATTAATATTAATAAAGATCCACGTGGAAGAGAAAAGCCTTCTGATCACACACCAATTGAGATTAATTTAGCTTAAAGATTTAATTTTATTTACTAATTCTTCGTTAATATTTCTTGTACCAGTATCCATTCTATTCTTATGACGTCTTTCTCCAGGTAATCTTACTTCGCCCATTGATTTCATTTTTTCAAAAAATTCCTCAGCATGTTTTTGCCAATTAGTACCTGAAGTTTTATCTGGGTTAATAGCTAGTATGAATTCACCGCCACTTGGAGGACCACCATCATTATTATCTTTGGCTGCAGTTTCAAAACTAAAATTATCTCCAACCAAAGCTCCTGCCATTAATTCTACCATCATTGCAATTGCAGATCCTTTGTAACCACCAAATGGTAATAAAACTCCACCATCTGCAATTTCCCCTGGATCAGTTGTTTCTTTACCATCTTTAGTTAAACCAGTTCCAAGTGGAACTTTGTGCCCTTCTCTTTTAGCAACTTGAACTTCACCCATTGCCATTGAAGCTGTTGCCATATCATAAACAACCGGTGTTTTACCAGGACGTGGCCAAGCAAATGAAATTGGGTTTGTTCCAAATAAAGGTTTTATTGAGCCAGCAGGTGCTACAGCAGGCTTGTAAGATGTACAAGCAAATGCAACTAAACCTTCCTCTGCTAATTTCTCTGTTTCAGGCCACATAGCAGCCATATGATGTGAATTATTTATTGCTAACACAGCTACACCATTTTCTTTTGCAGCTTTTGCTAATTCAGGCAATCCTTTATTTAATACAACAGGTGCTAAACAATTATTTCCTTCAACTTTAATTACTGATGAAGATATTTTTTTTACTTCTGGTTTACCTTTACCATTTATCTTTCCACCTTTAAGTCCAATTACATAGGCTGGCAATCTAAATAAACCGTGTGATACAGAACCATCTCTTTCAGCGTTTCTGATTAAGTCAGATAAAATTGATGCTGTTTCATCATCACAACCGTTAGCTAAAAGAGTTTTTTTAGCTAGTTCAAATATTTCGTCTAAAGTTAAGGATACAGTGCTCATTATTTTGATTTACATTTTTTACATAAACCAAAAAATTCTAAATTATATTTGCTATATTTCATTCCAGAGTTATCTGAAAAGTTAGATAAATATTTTGAAAGTTTTGAATTACTTATTTCTGATACATTTTCGCAACTTTCACAAATTGAAAAAGCTGTTGCTTTGGAGACCTGACAACTAGAATTTTGACAAGCAATAAAAGCATTTCTGCTTTCAATCTTATGAATTTTTCCAATTTCAACCAACTTATCTAACGCTCTATAAACTTGTAATGGTGCTTTAATTCCTTTTTTTTGAACATTAAAAAGAATTGAATAAGCTTTCATTGGTCCACCAGATTTATCAATAAGATCGAAAATGATTTTTTGATTTTTGGAAAGATTATGTTCTTTTTGCATCTTTAAATTCTTATCAATTAGTTATCAGTTTTTCAATTTAATCGATTGTTTAATATTAAGTAAAGACAATATAAATAAAATCAAAGAGGCCATTATAATTGAAGGCCCAGATGATGTATTAAATTCTAGAGATGAAAATAACCCTAATACAACTGACAATAAACCACCTATGATTGAGTAAATTACCATTTTAATTGGACTATCTGAAATATTTCTAGCCATAGCCGCTGGAATAATTAACATTCCTGTGATTAATAATAGTCCAACCATTTTAATTGATATTGCTATTACAGCAGCCATTAGAATTGTAAATATTGCTTTTGCCCTATCGGGATTTAATCCTTCTGCTTCAGCTAATTCGTAATTAACTGTAGAAGCGAATAATGGTTTCCAAATTAATTTTAGAACTAGTAAAATTACAGCACCACCAGTCCATATGATTAACAAATCATCTGTTGTTACAGCTAATATATCGCCAAATAATAGACCCATAATATCAAAACGAATAAATGTTAAGAAACCAATTACTACTAATCCAACTGCTAGTGAGGAATGAGCTAAAAGACCAAGCAATGCATCACCAGGTAAGTTTGTTTTCTTTTGAAGTTGAATCAAAATTAGAGCTATTAGTGAAGAAATAATAAATACAGATAATGCAATATTTAGTTCAAGTGTATAAGCCATTGTAACACCAAGCAAAGCCGAGTGAGCAAGAGTATCACCAAAATATGACAACCTTCTCCAAACAACAAAACAACCAAGAGGTCCTGTAACTAAAGCAATACCCAAACCTGCAACTAAAGCTCTTATAAAAAAATCATCAAACATTTAATTTTTTTTTATTTCACCTTCATCTAAATGCACATGATCATGTTTATGCTCATAAACAGAAAGGATTTGAGAAGCTTGTTCACCGAACAAAGTTTTATATTCATTGTTTCTTGCAACATCCATTGGTGAACCTGAGCAACATACATGACCATTTAAACAAACTACATGATCTGTTGCTGTCATTACTGTATGCAAATCATGTGAAATTAATAAAATACCACAGTGTAAACTGTCTGAAATTTTTTTTATTAATTCATATAAAGCTATCTCGCCTGTATAATCTACTCCTTGAACTGGTTCATCAAGAACTAATAGTTCTGGTTTTTTACATATTGCTCTTGCAATTAATACTCTTTGAAATTCACCACCTGACAAATTTCCTAAACTTTTATTTTTTAAATGAATAACTCCAGTTAGTGATAAAGCTTCATCTATTTTCTCTTCTTTAATATTTTCTGTAAGCAACATAAAGTCTCGAACCCTTATAGGTAAAGTCCAATCTATTGAAATTTTCTGAGGTACATAGCCAACTTTATTGGTATATTTTTCAACGCTTCCTTCTATATTTTTATAAATACCTAAAGCAATTTTAGCTGTTGTACTTTTACCTGAACCATTAGGACCAATTAGAGTAACAATTTTTCCTTTTTCAACTGCAAGTGTTACTCCTTCGACAAGCCATTTACCATTTTGCTTAAAACCTGCGTTGTTTAATTTAACTAATATGTTGTTTTCTCTGCTCATATACTACTTGACTTATAAATGTTATATTATTACATAGCGTTATATTATAACAACTAATAAAATATTTTACTTATGAAAAAACTGAAAAAAATACCTTTTATCCTTTCATTATTGTCTTTAATGACACTCTTTACACCAACTAACGCTGATATTAAAGTAGTTGCATCTATTAAGCCCATACATTCTCTTGCAAGCTACCTTATGGATGGTGTTGCTAAACCTGATTTAATAGTTGATGGCTACGCATCTCCACATGGATTTGCAATGAAGCCATCACATGCAAAAATGTTACAAAATGCTGACTTAATTTTTTGGGTTGGAGAGGATTTGGAAAATTTTTTAGAAAAACCGTTAAAATCAATTGCAAAAAAAGCAGAAAAAATTGAATTAATGGAAATCAAAGGATTGCAAGTATTAAAATTTAGAGAAAGAAATATTTTTGATGATCATGATGATCACGGACATGACGATCATGATGACCATGGTAAAAAAGAAGATGATCACGACGACCACGATCATGATGACCATGGTAAAAAAGAAGATGACCATGACGATCATGGACATGACGATCACGGTAAAAAAGATGGTCACGATGATCATGACGACCATGATGGACATGAAGGACACCACCACGGTGAATTTGATCCACACATTTGGTTAGATCCTGTAAATGCCAAAGTTATATTAAAGGAAATGGCTGAACACTTAATTGAAAATGATTCAAAAAACGAGACTACTTATAAAAGTAACTTGAAAAAAGCTCTTAATGATATTGATAAGCTTACTGCAGATGTTAAGGCTGAGTTAAATAAGAGTGTTGCTTCAATTGTTTTTCATGATGCATATCAATATTTTGAAGAAAGATTTAACGTAAATATTTTGGGTGCTTTCACAGTTAACACTGATGTAATGCCAGGTGCAGAACAATTAAAAGAAATTAGAGAGATAATCGATCATGATAAAGTTGCATGTGTATTTTCAGAGCCTCAATTTAACCCTGATATTATTAAAGCTGTTGCAAAAGATATGAATATTAAAACTGGAGTAGTGGATCCTTTGGGAGCTACTTTAAATCCAGGAAAATCATTATACTTTGATTTAATAAGAAACATGTCTGCATCCTTTAAAGGTTGCTAATCGTTATTAATGGAAAACAAGCACCAAGTACCTGTTACTGTTTTAACAGGTTTTCTTGGTGCTGGAAAAACAACACTTCTTAATAGAATTCTAACAGAACAGCACGGCCAAAAGTACGCCGTTATTGTAAATGAATTTGGTGAACAAGGTATTGATAATGACCTTGTGGTGGATGCTGACGAGGAAGTTTTTGAAATGAACAATGGCTGTATATGCTGCACAGTCAGAGGTGACCTAATTAGAATACTTAGTGGGTTAATGAAGCGAGCTGATAAACTTGATGCAATTATAGTTGAAACAACAGGTTTAGCAGATCCAGCTCCTGTAGCTCAAACCTTCTTTGTAGATCAAGATGTGGCAAATAAAACAAAGCTAGATGCAATTGTTACAGTTGCTGATGCAGTTCATCTAAGCTCACAAATTGAAGATCATCACGAAGCAGAGGAACAAATTGCTTTTGGTGATGTAATATTACTAAACAAAATAGATCTTGTGAAAGATGAGAATATAGACGTAGTAACAAAGAGAATTCGTAAAATTAATCCTTTTGCTAAAATTATTAAAACAACAAAATGTGGGGCACCACTAAAGGAAATTCTTAATCTTGATGCTTTTAGTTTAAAACGTATTTTAGAGGTAGAACCAGATTTTCTTGAGTCAGATCATGATCATGAGCATGATGATGATGTTACAAGTTTATCATTCGTATCTGAAAAACCTCTAGACATGGAAAAATTTCAAAACTGGTTTGGAAAACTTTTGCAGACAAAAGGTCAAGATATTATGAGAACTAAAGGAATACTTGATTTCAAAGGTGAAAATGATCGATACGTATTTCAAGGTGTTCATATGTTGATGGACGCTTCTCCAATGGGAAAATGGCCAGACGATAAAGAACGTAGCTCTAGACTAGTGTTTATTGGACGTAACCTAGAAACCATGAATTTAAAAGAGGGATTTGAAGCCTGTAAATCAGAATGACAACTGATTTAAATCAATTTCCACAGTTAGATAAAACTAAATTTGAGCAAAGAGGAATTCAGTTAGAAATTGGAGTTCCAGTAACCTGCGCAGTTTCAATTGGTAATTATATAGCTGCTGGTTTTGGCGATGGTACTATAAGAATTTTCAGTTCTGGAGAAAAACACAAAACTTTAAAGGCTCATAAAGGTGTGATTCTTTGTATGGCAAAGGATGGTGATAATATTTTAACTGGTGGTGATGATGGTTATTTTTTAAAAATTTCACTTAACGGAGAAATAAATGAAATTACAAACTTTGGTTCACGATGGGTTGATCATGTTGCAGCACATAATGGAAACCTAGTTTGTTCTTCAGGTAAGGTAGTTTATTATTGGGATAAAAATAAAAAAGAACCAAAATCTTTAAATCATGATAGTACAATTGGAGGTTTGGCATTTGATGCTAAAGGAAGACGGTTGGCTGTATCTAGATACGGAGGTGTTACAGTTTGGAAAAAAGATTACAGCAACAAGTGGAAATCAACAAAATTAGATTGGAAAGGTTCTCACAATAAAGTGAGTTTTAGCCCAGATGGTAAATACTTGGTAACTTCCATGCAAGAAAATGTACTTCGTTGCTGGCGTTTAAAAGATAAACTTGATTTTGCTATGTCAGGATATGGCTCAAAAGTTAAAAGTTTTGCTTTCATTTATGATACAAGTTACTTGGCAACATCAGGAGCAATAGATGCAATATGTTGGCCTTTTGATGGTGAAGGACCAATGGGTCGTAAACCTATCTGTCTTCCTTATATAGGAAATAAACAAGTTACATTTATAGAACCATTCCCTGATGAAAAAGCAATTTTTGCTGGTTTGAGTGATGGTTCTGTTTTTTTATCTCAAATTGAAAATGAGAATAATACTATAATAATTAGAAGTTTCACAGGTTCTGAAGTTAGTGCAATCGCAATGACTGACGATAAATCAAGTATATTTATTGGTGACATGAGTGGAAATACTTTGTGGACTTCGATTTGGGATCAATAAAAAAATGTTTAATAAAAAAAAACCAAATTTAGAAACAATTCAGAATTTAAAAAATTATTTTATAAAAAAATATGAAATACCAGAAAGTACAATTTTAAGCATTGCAGAATTAAATTGTCATGAACCTGATTGTCCCCCAACCGAGACAGTAATAACTGCTAGATCAATAGATGGATCTACTAAAAACTGGAAAATTCATAAACCTATAGATGAAATAAGTGAAAATGACATTAATGATTTAGAATAAAAATTGTTATTTATTGTAGAGAATTTTTTCTTGTTTCATATAATAAGATATGATGAATGATTTAAATTTATTTAAAAAAAATGGCTTTCTTGTTAAAAAAAATTTAATTTCTCAAACAAAGATAAATAAAATAAATAAAGTTGTTAATGAAGTAATTTCAAAAGAGAAAAAGAAAAAAAATGGTAATGGTGCAAATGGAACTCAATCCTACAACAATTACCATTTTGTTTACAATTCAAGTTCTTCAAAAAATAAAGAAATATTAAGACTAAATAATCCTCAGAACAGACATAAAATCTTCCATGAATTATCAAGAGATAAAAAGATTATATCCATAGCTAAAAAATTGTTAGGTGGAACAGTTAGATTTCATCTTGGTAAATTAAACTTTAAGCTTCCAAATAAGAAAAAAGGAAGTGAAATTGGATGGCACCAAGATTGGGCTTTTTACCCTCATACAAACGATGATTTAATCACAGTTGGTATATATTTAGATGATTGCTATGAGAAAAATGGGCCTCTTAAAATAATAAAAAATTCACACAAAAAGAAATTATACAGCCATCACAGTAAAGAAAATTATTTTGTTGGAAAAATAAATACTAAGAAAAATAAAATAGGAACTAAAGATAGTGTTTCCATAACTGGAACAGCTGGAACAGTAGTATTTTTTCATTGTAGATCAGTTCATGGGTCTGGACACAATCAAATGAATAACTCAAGACCGTTAATTTTATTTGGATATAGAGCTTGTGATGCGTGGCCATTAATCAATGATGGAAATCCTCATCCTGAGGTTGATTTAGAAAATTATGACAAAAATATAATTGTAGGAAATAAATCAATAAAACCAAGATTGACTAAAGTTCCAACCATAATCCCTCTCCCTAAGAAGAAACATTATGTTTCTATTTATGAACTTCAAAAAAATTAAATTACATAAAAATCTATTGTAATAAATCTTTAACATAACATTCATATAAGTTTTGAATGTTATTTTTAAAAAAATATCTAAAGTGGATCAGTACATTCTTAGTATTAACTGGCATTTTACTTACAAATCTTAATATTTACCCCCTGAATATTTATTTTCATGGTCTTGGGGTTGTTGGATGGACAATTTCTGGGTTGTTATTAAAGGATAAGGCTATTTTAACTAACTTTGGATTACAAATTCCATTATTTTTGATTGGTATTTATAAAATTATTTTTTAATGAAAAATATTTTATTTGTATGCACAGGAAATTCAGCAAGAAGCATTATTGCTGAGAGCATTATTAATAACGAATACTCAAATAAATTTAAAGCTTTCAGTGCTGGTAGCAATCCATCTGGAAAAATCAATGTTGATATTAGAAGTTTTTTAGAAAAAAATAAAAATTATGATCTAACTAATTATAGTTCTAAAAACTTTAAAAAGTTTATCGAAAATGAAATAAAAATGGATCATGTAATAACAGTATGTAATAACGCAAATAATGAGGTATGTCCTATTTGGCCTCATAAAAACCAAATTATACATTGGGATATAGATGATCCAGTAACAAAACTTCAAAATGCAAATGATGAAGAAAAGCAAATAATCATTAGAAACACTTTCAATGTTATAAGTAATAAAATTAAAGATTGGCTAAATGAAAAATAAAAATAGATATTTTCTTTCAGAATTTATTGGAAGTTGTTTTCTAGTAATGATCATAGTTGGATCGGGTTTAATGGCAGAAAATCTGACCAATGATACAGCTGTGATGCTAATTGCAAATACTATAGCAACTGGAGCTGGATTGTTTGTGCTAATAACTGTTTTTGCAGATGTTTCTGGAGCTCATTTTAATCCATTTGTTAGCATTGCTATAACAATTACAGGAAAATTAAAAAAACGTCTTCTACCCTTTTATATTTCAGCTCAGATCCTTGGATGTTTATTAGGTGTGGCTTTAGCTAATTTCTTTTTTGAACATCAGATTTTTGAATTATCGACAAAATCAAGAGATGGTATCTATATTTTTGTATCCGAAATTATAGCAACATTAGGACTAATAATTATTATTTTTGGATCCATGAAGTCAGGTAAAATTACTGTAGCTGCATCTGTTGGGTTATATATTACAGCTGGTTATTGGTTTACTTCATCAACATCTTTTGCAAATCCTGCTGTAGCAATAGCAAGAACATTCACAGAGTCGTTTACTGGTATAAGTTATTTAAACACTCCTTTTTATATAGCTGCTGAATTGATTGGTATGTTGATTGCTATATATTTGGTAAAAAAGATTTTCTTAAATAAGTGAATAACCAGAAG
>CACJQX010000010.1 GCA_902595595.1 uncultured Pelagibacteraceae bacterium
TAAAGCTGACATACCTGATGTCAGTAAACATAATCTTAACTATGATGGAACAAGAGCAATAGATGGTGGAGCTGCAGAATTTAGAAAAGGTATAGCTTCAGGAGGAAAAGCAAACTCATCTCAATTTCCAAGTTTAGTAAAATTTATAAATGAACTTCAGTCTAAAGAAACATATGAAACAATTTCTAAAATGATAAATAAAGATTTATCAAATTCATATGTTAGGGTTGAAGTTATATGTGACCGAGAGGGTTTTTGGTTAAAGCCTCATTGCGATATAAAAGAAAAACTTATGTCAGGTTTAATATTTGTTAATAAAACAAATGAATCTGAAGATTTAGGAACTGATTTTTACAATGAAAAATTAGAAAAGGTTAAGACACTTCCTTACAAACATAATTATGGTTATTTTTTTACTAGCGGACCAAATACATGGCATGGTATGGAGAAGAAAAAGATCGTTAAAGAAAGACGATGTATTCAAGTAAATTATGTTACATTTGAAACTGATTGGAAAGTAAATTCTTAAACGTCCTGAAGAGAAGTCACTTCTAATTTTTTTGTTTTTAGTGATCTAATTGCCTCTAAACATGCTTGAGCAGTAGACATATTTGTACAATATGGAACTTTATTTTTAAGTGTTGCTCTTCTTAATGCTATAGCATCACTTAATCGATATTCAGTGTTTCCACCTCCAGTATTTATCACCAATGCAATCTTTTTAGAGTCTAAAACATCTACTATATGAGGAGTGCCACTGCTAACTTTATTGATTATTTTACATTTCATACCATGTTTTCGAATATATTCAGCAGTTCCTCTAGTAGCACATAATTTAAACTTAAGTTTAAGAAGTTCTTTAGCTAAATCTATTCCCTCATCTTTGTGACTATCTTTGAGAGATATAAAAGCTAATCCTTGTTTTGGTAATGAGTTAGCTGCTGCAATCTGACTTTTGGCAAAAGCCATTCCAAAATTCTTATCAAATCCCATAACCTCCCCAGTTGATTTCATTTCAGGCCCTAACAATAAGTCACTGTTTGGAAATTTATTAAATGGAAATACAGCTTCTTTAACTGCATACATACCTTTAGATTTGTCTTTTAAATTAAACTCAGATAGCTTTTCACCAGCCATTACTCTTGATGCAATTTTAGCTAGAGGAAGACCTTTTGCTTTTGATACAAAAGGAACTGTCCGACTAGCTCTTGGATTAACTTCAATTACATAAATTTCATCTTTTTTTATTGCAAACTGAATGTTCATGAAACCTTTTACATTCAAAGCTATCGCTAATTTTTTAGTTTGATTTTCAATTTCTTTAAGAAGGTACGGTTTAATTGATACAGGGGGTAGGCTACACGCCGAGTCTCCTGAATGAATTCCAGCTTCTTCGATATGTTGCATAATTCCCGCAACGTGAACCTGTTTTCCATCTGATATGGCATCCACATCTACTTCCATTGCATGATCGATAAATTTATCAATCAAAATTGGATTTTCTTCTGCAGCTTTAAAAGCCTCTTCAACAAATTTTTTAAGTTGATTTTTTTCATGAACAATTTCCATTGCTCTTCCACCTAAAACATACGAAGGTCTTACCATTAATGGTAATCCTATTTTATCTGCAATTTTTATTGCCTGATTAAATGTTTTTGCAATTCCACTCTCCGCTTGCTTAAGTTTTAATTTGTTTAATAAATTTCTAAATCGGTCTCTATCCTCCGCTAAATCGATAGAAGTATATTGTGTTCCTAAAATTGGAAGTTTGTTGTCATGTAAAAATTTAGCAAGTTTAATTGGAGTTTGTCCACCAAACTGAGCTATCACTCCTATTAGGTTTCCTTTTTCTTGTTCTTTTTTAATTATATTAAATACGTACTCTTCTTTTAAAGGTTCAAAGTATAATCGATCACTCGTATCATAGTCTGTTGATACTGTTTCAGGGTTACAATTAACCATGATAGTTTCAAAACCTGCATCTTTTAATGAAAAACTTGCCTGACAACAGCAATAATCAAACTCAATTCCTTGACCAATTCTATTTGGTCCTCCTCCAAGAATAATTATTTTTTTCTTATTTGATGGATCAGCTTCACATTCAGAGTTAATTGAAAAATTTCTTTGATAAGTTGAGTACATATATGGAGTAAAAGATTTGAATTCAGCTGCACAAGTATCTACTTTTTTATAAACTGGAAGTATTTTAAGTGCTGATCTTTTTCTTCTTACAATTTCTTCAGACGTTTTAGTTAATTCCGAAAGTTTTTTATCTGAAAATCCTATTGATTTTATTTTATTAAATTCTGCAAAATCTTTAGGAAGTCCTTTGGTTTTTATCTGTATTTCACAATCTACTATCTCCTTAATTTGTTCTAAAAACCAAGGATCAATTTTTGATAAATTGTATATTCTTTTTAAGTCTATTTTTTTTCTAATTGCTTCAGCAACTAGTAATATCTTATTTGGAATTGTTTCTTTAAGTTTCTTTTCAATTTGCTTTTTATTTAAATCAAAAATTCTGTCTAAACCTGAAAAACCAGTTTCAAGAGATACCAAAGCCTTTTGTAAAGATTCTTTAAAGTTTCTTCCAATTGCCATTGCCTCACCTACTGATTTCATTGATGTCCCTAAAGTTGCAGGAGAAGTAGAAAATTTTTCAAATGTAAATCTTGGAATTTTAGTTACTACATAATCTATACTTGGTTCAAATGATGCAGGAGTAACTTTAGTTATTTCATTTTTTAATTCATCCAAAGTATAACCAACCGCTAATTTTGCAGCCACTTTCGCAATTGGAAATCCAGTTGCTTTTGATGCAAGTGCTGATGATCTTGATACACGTGGATTCATTTCAATGACAACCATTCGACCATTTTTAGGATTGATAGCAAACTGAACATTTGATCCTCCAGTTTCAACTCCAATTTTTCTCAAACATGCAATAGATGCATTTCTCATTACTTGGTATTCTTTATCAGTAAGTGTAAGAGCTGGTGCAATTGTAACTGAGTCACCTGTATGAATCCCCATTGGGTCTATATTTTCAATCGAGCAAATGATGATACAGTTATCTTTCTTATCTCTTATAACCTCCATCTCAAATTCTTTCCAGCCCTCTAAACATTCTTCTACAAGAACTTGGCTTACTGGAGATTCATGCAATCCATTTTTAACAATCTTAAAATAATCTTTTTTATTTTTAGCTATTCCTCCACCAAGTCCACCTAGTGTGAAGGCAGGTCTAATGATTGCCGGCAAACCAATTTTTTTTAATACTTTTGATGCTTGGTTATTGTTGTTAATAATTTCAGATTTTGGTAAGTCTAAACCAATATCAATCATATTTTTTCTAAATTTTTTCCTGTCCTCAGCATTAGAAATTGCTTTAGAATTTGCTCCTATCAATTCAATTTTGTATTTTTTTAAAATTCCTTTTTTCTCTGCTTCCATTGCAAGGTTAAGTGCGGTTTGACCACCCATTGTTGGTAGGATTGCATCTGGTTTTTCTTTCTTGAGAATTTTTTCTAATACATCAAGTGTAATGGGCTCAATATAAGTTTTATCTGCAACATCTGGATCAGTCATAATTGTTGCTGGATTTGAATTTATTAAGACTACTTTATAACCCTCATCTTTAAGAGCTTTACATGCTTGTGTCCCAGAATAATCAAATTCACATGCTTGTCCTATAATTATTGGACCAGCTCCTACAACTAATATTTTTTTAATATCTTTTCTTTTTGGCATTTTTTTTCATGTTGTTAATAAATTCTTGAAACAAATAAACACTATCTTGAGGTCCTGGATTAGACTCTGGATGATATTGAACTGAAAAGACTGGTTTATTTTTTAGTTTGATACCTTCAATACTACTATCAAATAAAGATTTATGTGTAACCTCAATATTTTTTGGTAATGTTTCTTTAACTACTTCAAATCCATGGTTTTGACTCGTTATCTCAACAGTATTATGAATTAAATTTTTAACAGGGTGATTTGCTCCTCTATGACCAAGTTTCATTTTTTTTGTTTTACCACCTAATGCCAATGCTAAGATTTGATGGCCTAAACAAATACCAAATATTGGTAAATTTTTTTTAATTAGATCTTTAATAATTTCTATAGCATATTTCCCTGTTGCAGCTGGATCACCAGGACCATTTGATAAAAATATTCCATTTGGTTTTAAAGTTAAAATTTTTTGCGCATTAGTTTTACAAGAAACGACAGTAACTTTACAATTAAAGTCAGAGAAATATCTTAAGATATTTTTTTTTATTCCATAATCAATTGCAACAACATGAAATGAGTTCTTATTATTTTTTTTATATCCAATTTCTTTTTTCCAGGTTTTGAGACCTTTCCAAATATAATTTTTCTGAGTTGAAACTACTTCTGCAAGATCAAGATTTTTTAATCCACTCCATTTTATTGTAGAGTTGGTCAATTTATTAATATTAAATTTTCCTTTTTTTGAATAACTAATAGTACCTTTGGGTGCGCCTTTGTCTCTTATAAAGTTTGTTAGGCTTCTAGTGTCTAAGCCAGTAATTCCAACAATTTTATTTTTCTTTAGCCAAGTATCTAAATGGAGGAATGATCTGTAATTTGAGGGTGAAGTTATTTCAGAATTAATTATCACTCCTCTTGCCCATATTTTATCAGATTCATGATCTTCTTTATTGGTTCCAACATTTCCAATATGAGGAAAAGTAAAGTTAATAATTTGACCTGCATATGAAGGATCGGAGATGATTTCCTGATAACCAGTCAATGATGTATTAAAGCAAACTTCGCCTGTGGCTTCTCCCTGATAACCAATTCCAATTCCTTTAAATATCTTTTTGTTTTCGAGAACTAAAACGCCTGTATTGATTTGAGATTTTATTTTTGAGTTAGTTTTTTTTGATTTTTTGTTCAATTACAACTCATGAGTTAAAGGTTAATACAATAATTGCTTTATTATCGCAACACAGATGTAATATAAAATTGTAAAAAAACAATTTTTCTTTTGAAGAATTTTTTCTTTAAAGTAGATTAAAAAATTATGTCATTAAAACAGACCATCGAAAACGAATATAAAAATGCTTTAAAATCTAAAGATAAAAATAAAATATCAACCTATAGGTTAATATTATCTTCGATTAAGGATTTGGATATTGTTAACAGATCAGGCCCTAACAAAAAAGAAACTGATGATGAGGACATTAAGAAACTTTTAAAAAAAATGGTTAAACAACGATCCGAATCAATCGATATTTATAAAAAAAATAATAGAACAGATCTTTTAGAGGTTGAGCAAAATGAGTATGATATTTTAACAAGTTTCCTTCCAAAGCAGCTTAGTGAGGAGGAAACTAAGAATATTTGTGCAGATGTTATTTCGAAAATTGGAGCAAATTCATTAAAAGATATGGGTAAAGTTATGGGTGAACTTAAAAAAACTCATGCAGACGAAATTGATTTTTCAAAAGCAGGATCAATGATCAAAGAATTGTTGAGCAAATAATGAAATACCCAAAAGAGTATCTTGATGAAATTAAAAACAGGTTGAAAGTTTCAACAGTTGTATCAAAAACTGTTTCCTTAAAAAAAAGAGGTAAAGAATATGTAGGCTTATCACCTTTTAAAAATGAAAAAACAGCTTCTTTTACTGTGAATGATGAAAAAGAATTTTATCATTGTTTTGCAACCTCAGAACATGGCAATATTTTTGATTTTGTGATTAAAACTCAAAATTTTAAATTTGGAGAGGCAGTTAAATATTTAGCTCAATTAGCAGGTATGCAGCCATATATGTTTTCAAAACAAGATGAAGAAAGAGAAAAAAAGTGGAATGAGTATAAATCCATTTTTAATCAATATGTTGACTTTTATCATAATGAACTTTTAAAAAATGAAGATTATTCAATTGCTAGAGATTATTTAAAAAATAGATCACTAACTAAAGATGAAGTAAAAAAATTTAAAATTGGATACATAGAAAAAAATCCAAGTTTTTTTGAAAAATTAAAACAAGATTATGATGAACAAACTTTAGTAGAAACTGGTTTATTCTATTTAGATGAGAAAAAAAAAATTTATGTAGAAAGATTTAGAGGTCGATTAATTTTTCCAATCAATAATATTTCAAGTCAACCAATTGCACTAGGTGGAAGAATAATTGAAAATTTAGATTACTTAGCTAAATATATAAATTCACCTGAAACAAAGTTTTTTAAAAAAGGATCAAATTTATATAATTTAGATTTAGCAAGAAAACTTTCTAATAAAGTTGATCACATTTATCTTGTTGAGGGATATATGGATGTAGTAGGTCTAAGTAAAAATGGAATCGATAACGCAGTAGCAAATCTTGGTACGTCTTTAACCGACAGGCAGATTTTAACTTTAAACCAATTTTTTGATGATATAATAATATGTTTTGATGGTGATGAAAGTGGATATAAAGCTGCTGTTAGAGCTGCTGAAAATTCAATAAAGGAACTCAAACCTGAAAAACAAATTTCATTTTTGTTTCTCCCAGATAAAGAAGACCCAGATAGCTATGTAAGTAAAAATGGCAAGGCTGATTTTGTAGATTTTACAAAGCAGACCAAATTATCAATTCATCAATTTATTTTTAGTCATTACAAAAAACAAACTAAAAATAATCCATCATCGATGGCTATTTTTGAGAAAAAACTAAGAGAAATTGCAAATACAATAAAAGATGATTTCATAAAAAAATATGTTTTAGAATATTTTTTAGAAAAAATTTCTGAGTTAACACCACATTCCAATCAAAATAATAAAAGATTTTATTCAAAGAAAACAAAATCTTTAGAGAGTACAAAAAAATATTTTAAAGAAAGTCAGTCTTTGACTGGAGTTGAATTAAAAGAGTTTTCTTTATTATACTTGGTGATAAATAACCTAGATTTGTTGCAAGCAAATATTCATCTGATTGAAAATATTAAATTATTTACTGAGCTTAATAAAAAAATATTTGAAATGATTGTTGAAAAATTAAAATCTGGTTCACAAATTACAATTGAAGATCTTAATTTGGATATTGAATTAATAGAAAAAATAAACAAATTTGCTCCAATCAAACATATTCTAAAAAATCAATCTGAGGATGATCAAAAAATAATTGAATTATTAGAAGATATCTCTAGAGACTTAATGAATTATGATCTTGAGTTTAGAATCCAAGAACTAGAATCGAAGTTTTCAATAGATATGAGCGAGAGTACTTTTAATGAGCTAAAAGAGCTCAAAAAAAAGCAGAATCTCAATTAAACTGACTAAATTAGTAATAGATTTTTATTTAATTGGCATTATATAAGTCTTTTAAACTCAAATTATCGTGGAAAGAATTATTACAAAATCATTTGCTAGGCTTATGGGTCGAGGAACCCATAGAGGGTTTATAACTTACGAGGAATTAAGTAAATCACTCGGAAAAAGAAATTTATCTCAAGACAACCTTGCTCAAGCATTTATTCATATACTAGATGAAAAAGTTACTTTAGTAGAAAAAAAATCAGACTTTAAAGTTCTAAGAAAAAAAGAAAATTCTAATAAAGAAGAAGGTAAAACAATCGAGAAAAGCGACGATCCTATTAGGATGTATTTAAGAGAGATGGGTGGTGTCGAACTTTTATCACGAGAAGGTGAAATAGCAATTGCAAAAAGAATTGAAGCTGGGAAAGATGTGATGTTAATTGCTCTATCGCAAAGTCCAATTACTGCACAACAATTTTTTGAGTGGAATGATCAGTTACAAAAAGATGAAATTCTTGTTAGAGAAATTATAGATATAGATACAAATTATATGGAAGATGAGACAACAGGTCCAAGTGCAAAACAAAAAAACTCAGGTGAAGCTGAAAAAGAAGATGGCTCCTCAGAGGATGATGAAGACTTTAATCCTACACTTGCAGCAATGGAAACAGAAATAAAGCCTAAGGTTTTAAAAACTGTAACGACACTTACAAAGGAATATACAAAGCTAATAAAGTACCAAAAAGAAAAGTTAAATTGTGTTTTAAACTCACAAATTTTTTCAAGTTCTAAAGAAAAAAGTTATGAGAAAATTGTGAATGATATTTTAGAAAATATTAAGTCATTACAACTTTCCCCTTCTGTTTTAGAGGAGCTTGTCCAAAAACACTATATCGAAAATAAAAAAATTTTATCTTTAGAGGGAAATTTATTAAGATTAGCAGTGAGTCATAACATTCAACGAAATGAATTTTTAAAATTTTATCTTGGAAATGAGATAAATCCAAATTTAAAAAAATTCTTAGATACAAATACACTTTGGAAGCAATTTTTTATTAAAAATAAAGATGAATTTAAAAATATCAGAGAAAGACTAATTGAAATAAGCAATAAATTGGGGATTTCTGTTACAGACTATAAAAAATTAGTTAGTAGAATTCAAAAGGGTGAAAAAGAATCACGAATAGCAAAAAAAGAAATGGTTGAAGCTAACTTAAGATTAGTTATTTCAATCGCAAAAAAATATACTAATAGAGGTTTACAATTTTTAGATTTAATTCAAGAGGGAAATATTGGACTTATGAAAGCGGTTGATAAATTTGAGTATAGAAGAGGTTACAAATTTTCAACTTATGCGACATGGTGGATTAGACAGGCTATAACAAGATCAATTGCGGACCAAGCGAGAACTATAAGAATACCAGTTCATATGATTGAAACAATTAATAAGATAGTAAGAACCCAAAGATTAATTTTAAGTGAATTTGGTAGAGAGGCAACACCTGAAGAATTAGCTCAAAAATTAAGAATGCCTCTAGATAAAGTTAGAAAAGTATTAAAAATTTCTAAGGAGCCCGTGTCTTTAGAAAAACCTGTTGGTGATGAGGAAGATAGTAGTTTAGGAGACTTTATTGAAGATACTAAAGCTCTGGCTCCATTAGAGCAGGCAATAAAATCAAATTTGGGAGAAGCGACAACGAAAATTTTATCGACTTTGACTCCAAGAGAGGAAAGAGTTTTAAGAATGAGATTTGGAGTGGGTATGAATACAGATCATACATTAGAAGAAGTTGGATTACAATTTTCTGTAACCAGAGAAAGAATAAGGCAAATTGAAGCTAAAGCATTAAGGAAACTAAAACACCCAAGTAGATCAAAGCAATTAAAAAGTTTTTTAGAGAGTTAAATTGGGCCGTTAGCTCAATAGTAGAGTACTGCATTGACATTGCAGGGGTAGTTGGAGCGTAACCAACACGGCCCACCATTAAGTGACTATTTTTAAATTAACTTTAATTGATAAGTAAAAAAAAATGATATAACTAATTATGATTTAGGGCCTGTAGCTCAGTTGGTTAGAGCAGTACACTCATAATGTATTGGTCCCAGGTTCGAGTCCTGGCGGGCCCACCACTAAAATTAATCTTTGCTAAAGTTTTCAAGCGTCTTAAATAAGACATTTATATCATTATCATTAGAATTTAAAATTGATCCAAATTCCTCTTTTTGGGTTCTGGCCAAACTAAGTCCCTCAATAATTAAATCTCTGATTAAAGGATTATCAGGTTTTTTTGTATAGATTCTCCAATCAATTTTAACTTCTGGCCTTTCAGGAGTTGCAATCAATATACTTTTAACAATTGTATAGTTACTATTTAGTATCTCTTTCCCCAAAACATCAATTTTTGGATTTGTGTATTCTGATAATCTACTGGAAAAACTTTTTAAAAAGTAATTTTCAAATAAATTTAAATAAATTTTTATTTGACTATCATTTAAATTTTTACGAAATGAGCCAAGTGAATAAAAGCCAACACCTTTTATATCAACAGTTGTCTTAGCAATTTCTTTTAATTTATTTATTTTTTCTTCTTTTGAAATATTTTCTGACAAAATTTGTGAAGCTCGGTTCACTGTAGATTGAACAAAAATATCCGGTTCAATAGAATAGACAAATGTATTGAAAAAATTAGATACAAATAAAATTATTAAAAATTTTTTAAGTTTCATCCTTTATTTTTGAATTATTGACTATCTATTTCTTCCCAGTCTTGTTCATCTTTATATAGAACTTCTATATTTCCTCTTTTATTATTTTTAATTTTATTTTCTCTATCTTGATTATACAAGCTTTTAACAGATGCGTAGAAATCTAAAGAATTTTTCTCAAGATTTTCTAAAGACTCAATATTATTAGCTCTAAAATCAACACCACTTAAAGTTTTAGATACAATAAATATATCTTTGCTTAAAAATTCATTATTACCGTGAGCAGAAGCATTATACCATGGGTCTCCACCTAACACGTTAACAAAAGAACCTGCGGTATCTCTAATAGTAGAAGGTCCTAAAACTGGAAGAACAATATAACAACCTGGACCTACACCCCAAGCACCTAATGTTTGACCATAATCCTCTTTTACATACTTTGGAAAACCCATTTTATTTGCAACATCAATGGTACCTAACAGTCCAACAGTTGTGTTTACAACTAATCTTCCTGTATTTATGATTGCTAATTTCACATCTCCTTGCAAAATATTGTTAGGTATCGTGATGAGATTAGAAAGATTTTTAACAGCATTGCTAGTACCCCTTTGAACAGGATCTGGTAAGTTTCGATATCCTTCTGCAAGTGGTTTAATAATAGCCTTATCCAGACCTTGGTTAAATGCGAAGGTTGCTCTATTTAATTTTTCAAAACAATCCTTTATTTCTTTAGGTTGATCTGTCTTTATTGTTATGTTTCCATCAGATCCTGCATTTGCATTAAATGCAAGTAAAGAAAACGATAATATAGCTATAGCTAATTTTCTAAACATACATAATTATATATTATATAAACATTATTTGTAAAATAACATTTAATTAAAAATCATGTCTATAAAGTGTTTATAAATAGTCTAAATTTATGCCTAAATTGACTATCCATACAACTCTGAATTATTCTCCAAATTTTGATATAAAAAAAAGAAAGACAAAAAATATAAAATTTATAATTTTTCATTATACAGGGATGAAAAATGATAATAATGCAATTAAAAAATTAACAAGTGAAAAATCTAAAGTTAGCAGTCATTATTTTATTAAAAATAATGGACAGATACTTTCTTTAGTTCCTGACATTTATAATGCCTGGCATGCTGGTGTTTCATCCTGGCAAAAATATACTTCTTTGAATAAGTATTCTATTGGAATTGAAATAAGCAATAAAGGACATGATTTCAAATATGTAAATTTTAATAAAAAACAAATAAACTCAGTTATTAAATTAAGTAAATTTTTAATTAAAAAATACAAAATTAAAACTAATTTTATTTTAGGTCATTCAGATATTTCACCAGATAGAAAAAAAGATCCAGGAGAAAAATTTCCATGGCATTATTTATCAAAGAAGAAAATTGGTATTTGGCACAATTTAAATCAAAAATATATTTCAAATAAAAGAAATATAAAGTTAAATAATAAAGATAGAATGATTTTTATTCAAAATTTGTTTAAAATTGGATATCCAAAAAATAGTAATATTTCTAAAAGTAAATATACAAAACTACTTACAACAGCTTTTCAGAGAAGATTTAGGCAAGAACTTATAAATGGAGTTATAGATCTAGAATGTCTATTAATAAGCAAAAATCTTATCAAAAATCTTAATAAAATATCTTGAAATTTTAAAGTTTACTTATAAATTAAAATTGCCAGATAAATGACTTATCGCTTTAGCAATTGTTAAAGAGGAAAGTCCGGGCTCTACAAGGACACAGTGCCAGGTAATACCTGGCGGGGGCAACCCTAGGGATAGTGCCACAGAAAATAAACCGCCATAACATGGCAAGGGTGAAAAGGTGTGGTAAGAGCACACCGGTTCTATTGGTAACAATGAACGCTGGAAAACCCCACTGAGAGCAAGACTAAGTAGAGATGACATTGTTGTAAAACTAAAAGCCGTCCTTGGCTAGTCATCAGGGTTAGTTGCTTGAGCTTAAGAGTGATCTTAGGCCTAGACAAATGATAGGTTTAAATGACAGAACCCGGCTTATAGTTTATCTGGCACACTTATTTACATTGTAAAATTTTACATTTAAAAAATATTCTCATTTTGACTGAATATTAAGTCACTTATGTTCTTTTTTTCACTTTTTTGTAGAAAGCCAATCAGCTTAGAAAAGAGGTCTATAATAAATTTTAGTATTACAAAAACCTCTATCTATAAGCAGAATTTAACTTAATTCAGAGTTTGACTATCATTTTAAATACCCATATATTCCCATATATTCCCAATTATGGAATTTATAAAATTAAAATTATATGTTTTTATCTACTTACGAGAACAAATTAGACAAAAAGGGGAGAGTGTCTGTGCCTGCTAGTTTCAGGTCATATTTATCAAATTTAGGATACAATGGTGTTATTTGTTATCCATCTTTTAATAACCCTTCAATAGAAGCATGTTCTCAAGATAGAATTGAAAAAATTTCTTCAGCGATTGACTCTTTAAATCCTTTTGAGGAAAAAAGAGATTACTTTGCTACATCAATATTAGCAGAAAGTACTAATTTACAATTTGATAGCGAAGGTAGAATTTCACTTTCATCAAAATTATTGAAACATGCAAAAATAAAAAACAGCATGTTATTTGTTGGTCAAGGTCAAACATTCCAAATATGGGAACCAGCAGCATTTGAAAAATTTAAGACATCAGCAAGAAAAAAAGCAAATATAAATCGAGCAAGTCTTAAATGGGAAAAACACTTAAACAACAACGAGGGGAAATAAGATGACAATTAACTTTAAAGCACCAGAGATAAAAGAGTTACAACCACGACTATTAGTATTAGGAGTTGGTGGAGCAGGCGGAAATGCAATTAATGAAATGATAGAAAATAATCTACAAGGTGTAGAATTTATTGCAGTCAACACAGATGCACAAGATTTAAAGTTAAGTAAAGCAAAAACAAGAATTCAAATAGGTTTAAACTTAACAAAAGGTTTAGGAGCAGGTGCAAAACTTGATATTGGACAAGCTGCAGCTGACGAATCTTTAAACGAAATTGTTAATACACTTCAAGGTGCAAATATGGTTTTTATTGCAGCTGGTATGGGTGGTGGAACGGGTACTGGTGCTGCTCATGTCATCGCAAGAGCTGCTAAAGAATTAAATATCTTAACTGTAGGTGTTGTGACTCTTCCATTTTTATATGAAGGCCCCTCAAGAATGAGAAGAGCACAACAAGGTTTGGAAGAATTGAGAAAACATGTTGATACAATAATTGTTATTCCAAATCAAAACTTGTTCAAAATAGCCAATGAACAGACAACATTTGAAGAGTCTTTTAACCTCTCAAATAATGTTCTGATGCATGGTGTTCAAAGTATAACTGATTTGATGGTCAGACCTGGTTTAATTAACTTAGATTTTGCTGATGTTGAAACTGTAATGGCAGCAATGGGTAAAGCTATGATGGGAACTGGAGAAGCTGAAGGAGAAGGTAGAGCTCTAAAAGCTGCAGAAATGGCAATCAGTAATCCATTAATTGATGATTATACTTTAAAAGGTGCAAAAGGATTATTAGTAAATATTACTGGTGGTAAGGATCTTAAACTTTTTGAAGTTGATGAAGCTGTAAATAAAGTAAGAGCAGAAGTTGATCCTGAAGCTGAGTTAATTATTGGAGCTATCACTGACACAGAATTAGACGGCAAGATGAGAGTTTCAATTGTTGCAACATCATTAGATGGTCAGCAACCTGAGTCAAAATCTGTTGTAAACATGGTTCATCGAATTCAAAATCGTAATCCTGGATACTCTGATTTTTCAAATATTGGATCCTCTCAATCTTTCAATTTTTCAAACACAACACCATCAAGCTCCATTACACATGGTGCTAATGCTTTAAAGCTTGAAAATGAGATTATTCAAGAACAACAAACTGAAAGCACTCATAATCAAATGATGAATGAAGAAGTTGTTCAAAATACTAGTATGGAAAGAGAAAGTATAGTTGAAGATAATTCTGTTAATGAAATGGAAAAGTCTTTTGCACAAGAGGCTTTGGAAACTATTCATGAAGAAACCCAAGAGAATAATGTTGATGAAGAGGTTTCTAATGATCTTAAAGAATTCGGAGTTGATTCAGATGCACCAGATTTATTCAGTTCAGAAAAAGAAAGCTCAAGTTCAGAGGATTTATTGTCTTCAAATGACGAAGACGAAGATGAACTTGAGATACCAGCATTCTTAAGAAGACAAAAAAATTAATGGTCTTCCAAGAAATAAATGGACGCCACCATAGTACCGAAAATGCAAAAGCATTATCCGGTTCTGCTAAAAGAAATTATTAGCGTTATTTCCCCTCAACATGGTGGCACATTTATTGATTGTACTTTTGGTCAAGGTGGTTATTCCAAAAAAATTTTAGATTTTAAAAATACAAAAGTTATAGCTCTAGATAGAGATTTAGAGAGTGCAAAAATTGCTAACCAATTAAAAGAAAATTTTGAAGATAGATTTATATTTAAAAATATTAAATTTAGTCAATTAAGTAATATAAAACTCAAAAATGAAAATATAAGAGGAGTAATTTTTGATCTCGGTTATTCCTATACTCAAATAAAAGACCCACAAAAAGGCTTGTCATTCTCTGATAGTGGCAAATTAAATATGCAGTTAGGATTAAATAGTTACTCAGCAGAAGACGCAATCAATAAACTCAATGAAAAAGAATTAGAAAAAATTTTTAAATTTTTTGGAGACGAAAAAGAAGCAAAATTTATTGTACGAAACATCATTAAAGAAAGATCTAAAAATCAAATTGATACTAAATCTTTAGTTGAAATTATTGACAAATCAAAAAAAAGAAAAAATTTTAAAGTTCATAACGCAACCAAGGTTTTTCAGGCCCTTAGAATATTTGTAAATAAAGAAATAAGTGAGCTAATTTTTGGACTTATTAATGCCACTAAAGTTTTAAAAAAAGGTGGTGTTTTAGGAGTAGTTACATTTCACTCTTTAGAGGATAAAATAGTAAAATATTTTTTTAAAAGTCTTTCTGAAAACAAAAGTATTTCACGATATAGTCCTGTTGTAAAACAAGCAGACACATTATTTAATCTAGTTCAAAAAAAACCAATTACTGCTACTGAAGAAGAGATAAGTGAAAATCCACCATCAAGATCTGCTAAATTTAGATACGTAATAAAAAAAACTGATTTTTATAATTTTGATACGGATATAGAGGATCAATTTAGAAATTATATTGAGATTGAAAATTACGGAGACAAACTATGAAAAAGTTTGCTTTAGTAGTAGTGATTTTTTTTTTAGTCCTATCGACTGCAATAATAAAAAATACTACTAAACAGATTGAAGATGAAATATTTACAGTAAAAGAGAATATTAGAATTTTAAAGACTGAATTTGAAAATGTATCCTTAGAGCATGATTATTTAAGTTCCTCAGAAAAATTACTTGAATATCAGTCTCAGTATTTTGAAGATGAGTTAATTCAAAAAAATATAAACGACATAAGAGTCTACAATACTTCAAATGATGTAAATAAAATAAAAAATTTTAAAATTATTAAAGAGTAATGGCTGATAATAAATCGAAATTAATTATAGAAGACTATAAAAGTGATTTTACATTTAAGAAAAAAGAAAATGGACTAAATATTCAATTTAATCGTGTAGCTTTTATTTTCTTTGTTTTTTTTATTATATATTTAATTTACACAATACACCTAGTTCACTTAGGTTCGCGAAAGAGTAAATTAGAAAAAATAAATAATCTACCTGCATCTAAAAACCAGCTTTATCGAGCAGACATTATAGATATTAATGGAAATTATTTAGCTAAGACAGTTAAATCGATTGATATTGGTTTAAAAACTTCAGATATAATCAATGAAAAAAAATTACTTCTAAGTTTAAATATTATTTTTCCTGATAAAAATTTTGATGAAATTAAAAAAAAAATAAAAACTAAGAAATTTTTTTATTTAGAGAGGAAAATTTCAGAGGAAAATTATGAAAAAATAATGAAATTAGGGGACAAATCTTTAATTCCAGAAGAAAGAGTTTTAAGAATGTATCCACAAAAAAACCTTTTTAGTCATGTTTTAGGTCAGATAGATGATGATAATAATGGTATTTCTGGATTAGAAAAATCGTTAAATGATGAACTTAGAAAATCAAAAAAGTCAATTAAACTTACCTTAGATAAAGATATTCAATTTTTAATTAGAAAAGAATTAATTAAATATCAGGAAATTTTTAAAAGCAAAGGTAGTGCAGCCATTTTAATGAATGTTAATAATGGCAATATTTTATCATTAGTTTCTTTGCCAGATTTTAATCCAAATGAAAGACAAAATATTACAGATGTGAATTATATTAACAGGGTAACTAAAGGAACATATGAACTTGGGTCTGTATTTAAAGCATTTACTTTTGCTAGCGCTTTAAATGAAAAGGTAATTAAACCAGAGACTGAATTTTTAGATTTACCCAAATCAATTAAATGCGACAAATACAGAATAGGTGAGTACGATAATGAAATACCATCAGATTTAACTGCAGAGCAAATTTTAGTTAGATCTGGAAATATAGGATCAGTAAAAATTGCTCAAAAAGTTGGCTCAGAAAAATTTAAATTATTTTTAGAAAAAGTTGGCGTGTTAAGTGATATTGATTTTGATATTGAAGAAGTTGCTCCTCAAAAAAATTATGATTTTGGAAAATGTAGATTGGCTACAGCATCTTTTGGACATGGAATAGCAACTACAATACTTCAATTAGCAAAAGGTTATTCTGTTTTATCAAATGGCGGTTATGAAATTAAGCCAACATTAATTTATAAAGAAAATAATTTTAATAAAAAAAATAAAAGAATATTAAACAGAGGTATTTCAGACCAAGTAGTCAGCGCTTTAAGAAAAATTGTAAATACCGAGGAAGGGACGGCTAAATTTGCAGATGTTCAGAATTATGAAATTGGTGGAAAAACAGGAACTGCTGATCAACCTGAGGGAGGAGCATATTCTGAGGCAAAAATAAATACTTTTGCTTCCATTTTTCCCACATCAAATCCACAATTTGTTTTTGTTGTAATGTTAGATACTCCAAAAAAATCTAAAGATTATTATTATAAGTATAGACATCGAAAGGGAGGTTGGAAGGGTACACTTTATAATACAGCTGGCTGGACTTCAGTAGAGGTAGCAGGAAAAGTCATAGATAAAATCGGGCCTATTTTAGCCACAAAATATATAGAGGTTAATTAATTATGCTTCTAGGAAATTACTTTCATAAAATAAATAAAAATTATAAAAATTTTTCTTTTTCAGGAATTTCATTTAACACAAAGAGTATTAAAAAAAATAATATTTTTTTTGCAATCAAAGGAAATAGTATTGATGGTAATAAATTTATACCTGAAGCAATTAAAAAAGGATCTAAAATTATTGTAAGCGAAATAAAAACAAATCCATTCCAAAATGGAATTTTGTATATCCATACAAATAATGTAAGAAAATTATTAGCTGAAACAGCTTTTAAAATTTATAATAAAAAACCAAAAAATTTAATTGCAGTTACCGGCACAAATGGAAAATCATCAGTTGCAGATTTTTATTATCAAATATTAAAATTAAATAATAAAAAAGGTTCTTCAATTGGCACATTAGGTGTTAAATCAAAAAGTATTAATTTGAATTTATCTAATACCACAATAGATCCAATCAAATTAGCTAAAATATTAAGTAAGTTAAAAGAACAAAAAATAGAAAATGTAATTATGGAAGCCTCAAGCCATGGTTTAAAGCAAAATAGATTAGATGGTTTAAAGTTTAATTCAGGTATATTTACTAATCTATCCCAGGATCATCTTGATTACCATAAAAATTTAAAAAACTATTTAAATGCAAAACTTTATTTATTTGAAAACCTAATCTCAAGAAAAGGAAATGTAATTACAGATAAATTAATACCTGAGTTTAAAAACATAAAAAAAATCGCAATTAATAAGAAATTAAAATTGCATACACTTAATGATGAGAAAAATAATCTAAAACTTTTATCTCATAATTTTAAGGGAGAGGGTCAATTTCTTAGATTTAAATTAAATAGCTCAATAAGGGATATAAATTTAAATTTAATTGGAAAAATACAATTAAAAAATGTTTTAATGGCAATAATTGCAGCAAAATATAGCGGTATTAGTTTAGATAAAATTTTAAATACAATTCCAAAATTAAAACCAGTTGAGGGAAGGTTTGAAAAAATTGGTAAAATTAAAAATCAATCAAAAGTAATTCTTGATTATGCTCATACACCTGATGCTCTAAAAACCTGTCTTCTAAATCTTAGAGAACAATTTCCTAACAAAGCAATCACAGTTCTATTTGGTTGTGGGGGAAATAGGGATCAAAATAAAAGATCAAAAATGGGAAAAATAGCTAGTGATTTTGCAGATAGTATCATTCTTACAAATGATAATCCTAGATTTGAAAATCCTCAAAAAATAAGAAGAGATATAAAAAAAGGAATCAAAAAAAAAAGAATTACAGAAATTTCTAATAGAGCAATAGCAATAAAAAAAGCTATTCATAATTTGAATTCAGGTGATATTTTGTTAGTCGCTGGAAAAGGCCATGAGAAAACACAAGATATTGGAAATAAGAAAATTTTCTTTTCAGATAGAAAAGTAATTTTAAATACTATTAAGAATAAAAATAATAATTTATCAAATAATTTAAAATTAAATGTAATTAAAGATACAGCTAAAATTAAAAAATTGTCCACCTCCACATCTTTAAAAACAGCAAGAATTAATTCTCAAGAAGTTACCAGAAATGATATTTTTTTTGCTATTAAAGGAAAAAAAAATGATGGTAATAAATTTGTTGCACAATCATTTAATAGAAAAGCATCGTTGGCTGTAGTAAACAGATTTCAAAATAACTTAAATAAAAGTCGTCAGATTAAAGTAAAAAATACTTTAAAATTCTTAACAGATATTTCAAAAACTTTTAGAAAAAGTATTGATACAAATATTATAGCTATCACAGGCAGTTGTGGCAAAACTACACTTAAAGAATTGCTGGGCAATGTATTAAGTAAAATTACCAAAGTAAGTATTTCTCCAAAATCTTATAACAATAAATTTGGGGTTCCTTTGAGTCTTTTTAATTTAAAACAAAATGATGAGTTTGGAATTTTAGAAGTTGGAATGGATAAAAAAGGTGAAATTGATTATTTATCAAAAATTATAGAACCAGATGTTGGAGTGATAACAAACATAAATTATGCACATGCTAAAAATTTTAAAAATATTAAGCAAATTGCTTTAGCAAAATCTGAAATTATTAACAACATAAAACCTTATGGTTATGTTGTATTAAATGCAGATGATGGTCATTTTCGATTGCATAATAAAATTGCCAAAGAAAAGAAAATTAATGTAGTTTCTTTTGGTATTAAAAATCAGAGAGCAGATATTAAATTAATTAATACAAAAACTTTTGGAAAAAAATTTAAAATTAAAATTGATTTAAATAGTAAAAAGAAGGATTTTATATTATCAAACGATTTTCAAAACAATATATATAATACACTTGCTGCTTTAGCAGTTATTAGTATTTATAAAAATATATTTAAACTAAATGAAAATATTTTTCTCAATTTCAAAATTCCTGGGGGAAGAGGGGATCATTCTGTAATAAAATTTAATAATAAAAAAATTAATTTAATTGATCAAAGCTATAATTCAAATCCTCTGTCATTAAAATCAGCAATAAAAAATTTTGATAAAATAAAATCCAAAAAATCAAATAAATATTTATTAATTGGTGACATGTTAGAGCTGGGTAGTCATTCTAAAAAACTTCATAAATCTATTGCTCCAATAATTAATCAAACCAAGATAGATAAAGTATTTGTCAAAGGTAAAATGGCATCTATAATATTTGCAGGTATCTCAAAAGCCAAAAAAGGTAGGATTTTATTAAACAAATCTCAAATTATTGAATTGATAAGAAAAGATTTAAATAATAATGATTATTTAATGATTAAGGCCTCACTTGCGACAGGATTCAACGAAATAGTAAAAGATCTGAAAGGATTACATTAAATGCTTTATCAATTTTTATTAAATTTCGTTGATACTTTTAGTTTTTTAAATGTATTTAAATATTTAACTTTTAGAACAGGTTTATCTTTTTTCACTTCATTAGTTATTGTACTGATTGTTGGAGGTCCTTTTATTAAATTTTTTTCAAAACAAAAAATTTTAAATCCAATCCGGGACGATGGGCCTGAAGAACATATAGTTAAAAAAATTGGTACACCAACAATGGGCGGTTTAATAATTTTATTTGGCTTGTTGGTGTCAGTAATATTTTGGGCAGATTTATCAAATATTAATATTTTATTTTGTGTGTACATAGCAATAACGTTTGGTTTGTTGGGAGCATATGATGACTTTAAGAAGATTAAATTTAGCAACTCATCAGGAATTTCATCAAAGTTTAAAATAACTTCACAAATAATATTAGCAATTATAGGAGTGAGTTTATTTGTTTATTTTAATGATTATCAAAATTTAAATAATTTATATTTTCCATTCTTTAAAAATTTAATCATAAATCTTGGATGGTTTTTTATACCATTTGCAATATTTGTAATTATAGGTTCATCAAATGCTGTTAATCTTACAGATGGATTAGATGGTCTAGCAACAGTGCCTGTCATATTGGTTGCAGCATGTTTTGCATTTATAAGTTATGTTACTGGAAATATCGTATTCTCAAATTATTTACAAATTCCCTACATCGAAGGAACAGGTGAAGTAGCAATTTTTTGTGGGGCAATTATTGGCTCTTGTCTAGGTTTCTTGTGGTTCAATGCTCCACCTGCTAAAATTTTTATGGGTGATACAGGTTCATTATCTCTTGGAGGATCTTTAGGTGCAGTAGGAATTATCACAAAGCATGAAATAGTTTTAGCAATTACTGGTGGACTTTTTGTACTAGAGGCAGTTTCAGTAATGGTTCAGGTGATTTCATTTAAACTTACTGGAAAAAGAATTTTTAGAATGGCACCTATTCATCATCATTTTGAGAAAAAGGGATGGCCAGAGTCTACAGTTGTAATTAGGTTTTGGATTATCTCTATCATCCTAGCAATGATTGGTTTAGCTACCTTAAAATTAAGATAATGAAAATATTTAAAAATATTTTTTTAAGAAAAAAAATATTAATTTATGGTTTAGGAAAGAGTGGCATTTCATCTTATAAGTTTTTAAAAAACAAGTCTGATGTATATTTGTTTGATGACAATCAAAAAATTAAATTAAAACTTAAAAAAAAAATTATTAAACTAGAGCAAATTCAAAAAATAAATTTTGATAGAATTATTATTAGTCCTGGAATTGATATCTCAAATTGTAAATTATCAAAATTTTTAAAGAAAAATTTTAAAAAAATTCATACCGACCTTGATGTTTTGTTTTCATTTTATAACAATGAAAGCATTACTATTACCGGAACTAACGGTAAATCTACAACTGCTAAAATTTTACATGATGCTTTAATCGATCAAAAAAGAGACTCAAGACTTATTGGGAATATTGGTAATCCAGCATTATCAGAAAAAAATATTACAAAAAAAACAATCTTTGTAATAGAGGCTTCTTCTTATCAACTAGATTACAGTAGCGTATTTAGATCAAAATATGCGTTAATTTTAAACATAACTGCAGACCACATTGAAAGACATAAAAGTTTAAAAAATTATGTAGATGCAAAATTTAAATTATTAAAATCTCAAATAAGAGGATCTTTTGCATACGTAAAAAAAGAGGATGAAATAATAACTAAAAAATTAAATAAAAATAAATATAATTCAGAAATCTACAGAGTACAGACTTCAAATATAGATAAAAAGTTTAATAAAATTACTAATAAATATTTCCTATCTGATGGCAATAAAGAAAATTTATCATTTATATTAAAAATTGCTCCAAGATTAAAACTTAATTATAAAAAATTAATTAAAACTATTAATAAATTTAAAGGTCTAGATTTCAGACAACAAATTATATTTGATAAAAAAAATCTCACAATAATTAACGACTCTAAGTCTACAAGTTTTGCTTCCTCAGAAAATATATTAAAAAATTTAAATCATGCATATTGGATCTTAGGAGGAATTCCTAAAAAAGGAGATAAATTTAAACTATCAAAAATAAATTGTGAAAATATCAAAGCTTATATTTTTGGATCACATCATAGAAAATTTATAAAAATTTTAAAAAATAAATTAAAAATTAAAAATTTTAAAAATTTAAAAGAAACTCTTAAAGTTATTTTTTCAGAAATTAATATTCAACAATCTAAAAAAAATATTATTTTTTTCAGTCCAGCTGGAGCTTCATTCGATAGTTTCAAAAATTTTGAAGATAGAGGGTATTATTTCAATCAGATAATTAAAAAATATATAAATGCAAAGCGATAGTATTGTTTACAAATTTTATTATCAGTGGTGGAAAAACATAGATAAATCTATTTTTTTACTAATAAGTTTATTATTTATTATTGGATTATTTTTTTCTTTAGTTTCAACTTCTCTAATAGCTTCTGATAAGTTAGATACCAACAGTTATTTCTTCTTTTTTAAACATTTGATTTATGTGTTAATTGGAATATCTCTTATTTTTATATTTTCATCATTAAATTCAGATCAATTATATAAATACTCTATTATTCTTTTTTTTGTTTCACTTATTTCTTTATTTTTAGTTCCATTCATTGGTGTTGAAGTTAAAGGTTCTAAAAGATGGATAGACTTATTTTTTTTACCAAGATTTCAGCCTATAGAAGTTTTAAAACCATTTTTGATAATAATTTTAGCGACTATTCTATGTGATATAAAATCAAATATTTTATTTAAGTATTTGATATCTATTTTTTTGATATCTTTCATTTCTTTATTGTTAATAGCTCAACCAGATATCGGCCAAACTTTATTAGTTATATTTTGTTGGGCAGTTCTAATCTTCACATCAGGAATTAATATATATATTCTTTTAGCAATATTTATTGCTGGTGCGTCTTTGCTTACTTATCTTATTATTTATGTTCCAAGGTTTGATTATATTCAAGGACGTATTTTTTCATTTTTTAATAGAGAAACAGGTACTCATAACTTCCAATCTGATAAAGCAATAGAGTCAATTACAAGTGGAGGCTTTTTTGGAAAAGGTATAGGTGAAGGAGTTCTTAAAAATAGAGTTCCCGAAGCTCATACTGACTACATTATTTCAGTAATTTCTGAAGAGTTTGGTGTTGTTGCCATAATGTTAATATTATTATTGTTTTTGATCTTAATTTATATGGTTTTTAAAAAAATAAGCTTTGAGACAAATGATAAAGTTAAACTTATTTTAATAGGATCAATTAGTCTAATATTAATGCAGGCCACAATTCATGTGGGCGTTAATATAAGATTATTTCCAACTACTGGAATGACATTACCTTTTTTAAGTTATGGTGGTTCATCGATAATAAGCACATCAATATTAGGTGGAATAATTTTAAATTTAACAAAAAGAAAAATAACTTAATAAATGACAAAAAAAGTTTTAATTTCCACAGGTGGATCTGGAGGTCATGTGATACCAGCAATTACAATTTATAATCATATAAAGCATAAGCACGAAACCTTGATTACTACTGATATAAGAGGACTTGCATATTTAGACAAGGATTATAAAGTATTTGTAATCAACACCCCAAAATTAAATAATTACTTTTTACTTCCTTTTTCATTTTTAAAAATACTTTTTCTCACAGTTAAATCTTTTTTTATTTTAAAAAAAAATAATATTTCAATTTTAATTTCTACAGGTGGCTATATGTCTTTGCCAATATGTTTAGCAGCAAAAATATTAGGAATTAATATTTTTTTAATTGAACCAAATATGGTTCTTGGAAGAGCAAATAAATTTTTTTTAAATTTTTCAAGAAAATTAATATGTTATTCAAAGAATTTAATTAATTTACCATCTGGAATTAATCACAAATTAACTACTGTCAAACCTTTGATACGAAAAGAATATTACGAAACTAGTGCGTGTCAAAAAACTGATAATCTATTCACAATTATAATTATAGGAGGTAGTCAGGGTGCAAAAATCTTTGATGAGCTTTTAAATAAATTTTTTGTGAGTATAGCAAAACAGGTTTCTATAAAAATTATTCATCAAACAAGTGAGAAAAATATTAATTTTTTAAAAAATTTTTATTCTCAAAATAATATTGAAAGTAGAGTTTTCAGTTTTGATCACAATCTTAATGAGGTTTTAAAACAGGGGGATTTATGCATAACGAGAGCAGGCGCATCTAGTTTAGCCGAACTATCTTTTTTAAATATTCCATTTATAGCAATACCACTTCCGTCATCAAAAGATAATCACCAGTATGAAAATGCAAAATATTACGAGGAACAGGATTGTTGTTGGATAATTGATCAAAAAAATTTTGACGACCAAAAATTTGAGAAATTTTTATTAGAATTGACAAATAAAAGCCAGGATTACATGACAAAAAAAAATAATTTACAGAAATTAAATTATCAAAATACATGGAATAATGTTAATCAAAAAATATTAAAAATTATTAATGAAAATTAAATTAGCAAAAACAGAACTTATACATTTTGTAGGAATAGGTGGAATAGGTATGAGTGGCTTAGCACTTATTATGAAAGGTAAAGGTTTTAAAGTTCAAGGTAGCGATATTTCAAATAATAAAAATATTGAAAGATTGAGAAAAGAAAAAATAAAAGTTTTTATTGGACATAAGAAACAAAATATAAATAAGGGAACTATCCTAGTTATATCTTCAGCTATAAAAAAAAATAATCCTGAACTTGCCGCGGCAAAAAAAAAACAATTACCTGTTTATAAAAGAGGAGAGATGCTCGCCAATATTGTTTCTTTAACAAAAAATATTGTAGTAGTTGGATCACACGGTAAAACCACAACAACATCTTTGATAGCCTCTATATTTCAAGAAACAAAAATTGATCCTACAATAATCAATGGTGGAGTAATAAATTCAATTAATAATTCTGCAAAGCTAGGGAAAAGTGATTGGTCTATATTAGAGGCAGACGAGTCAGATGGAAGTTTTATTTTTATACCCCCAACATATTCAATCATTACCAATATAGATCGAGAACACATGGATTATTATGGCACTATGGACAAATTAAATAAATATTTTGAAAATTTTGTAAATAAGGTTCCTTCATTTGGAAAATCATTTATTTGTTTAGATGACAAAAATAACAAAAATTTGATTAAAAATATCAAAAATAAAAACTTCTATACATATGGTTTGGATAACAAATCAAATTTTTGTATTAAAAATATTAAACAATTAAAAGAGCACTCCGAGTTTGACTTAAATATAAAATTACCTAATAAAAAAAATCAATTAATTAAAAAATTCAAAATTCCTTTGTTAGGAACTCATAATATTAAAAATTCTGTAGCTGCAGCTGCATTAGCTTTAACTGTTGGCCTATCAATAAATAATATAAAAAAAGGACTTAAAAATTTTAAAGGGGTTCAAAGAAGATTTAATAAAATTTTCAATTATAATAATGTAGATTTTTATGATGATTACGCCCATCATCCTACAGAAATTAAAGAAGTGCTGGATGGTGTAAAAAATGTTTATAAAGATTATGAAAAAATATGTATTTTTCAACCTCATAGAATATCAAGACTAAAAGATTTAAAAAAAGAATTTACTTTTGCTTTTAAAAATGCAGATAAAGTAATCTTGTTTCCAATTTATACTGCTGGAGAAAAATTAAAACTTGGATTCAACTACATAAATTTTGCCAAAGAAATAATTAAAAATTCGAAAGTTAAATTATTTTTAGTAGAAGATAAATTTCAATTAGCAAAATTTATTAAAGCAAATATATTTGGAAAAAAAATTGTTATAGGAATGGGCGCGGGGACTATTTCAAGCTGGATGCGAGAATTACCTAAATTGTTATCATGAAAGTTGATTTAAAAGAGCTGATCCCAGAATTTAATAACAATTTAAAGTTAGATTATGATCTAAAAAAAAAAAATTGGTTTAACATAGGAGGCAAAACCAAAGCTTTCTATAAGGCAGATAATTTAAAAGAATTAATTAAGTTTCTTAAAAAAATTCAAGATAAAGAGAAAATATTTATATTAGGAGCTGGTTCTAATACACTTATATCTGATAATAAATTTGATGGAGTTGTAATAAAACTTGCTCAAAATTTTAATAAAATTTCTTTACATTCTAAAGAAATCATAGTTGCTGGTAGTGCAGTTACAGATAAATCATTATCTGAATTTGCTATGGAAAATAGTTTAGGTGGTTTTGAGTTTCTTTCTTGTATACCTGGAACAATAGGTGGTGGTATTAAAATGAATGCAGGTTGTTTTCAAAGAGAGTTCAAAGATATTCTTATTTCTATTCAAGCATTAAATAAATCTGGTCAAGTAATTACTATACCTACAAAAGATATTAATTTTAAATATAGAGATAGTGGATTATCCGATGATCTTATTTTTTTAAGTGCATCATTTAAAGGTTTTAAGAAAGATAAGAGTATAATAGAGAATGAAATAAGGCTACTTAAAGAAAAAAAAGAGCAAGCACAACCAACTAAAATTAGAACCAGTGGTAGCACATTTAAAAATCCCATAGATCAATCTGATAAAAAAGTTTGGCAATTAATAAAAGATTCTGTGCCGTTAGAAACATCATTTGGAGATGCATCAATTTCTCAAAAACACTGTAATTTTTTTGTAAACAAAGGTAATGCTAACTTTAAGGATATGAAAAAATTGATAAATTTTGTATCAGAAAGTGTATTAAAGAAAACAGGAATTAAACTAGAAACTGAAATAAAAATATTAGAATAAGTTGAAAAAAAAAATATTAATAATCTCAGGTGGGATATCGAAAGAGAGACTAATTAGTCTTGATACAGGGCAACAGGTTGCTAATGAGCTTAAAAAAAATGGTTTTAGTGTTAAAATCACAGAACCGGATAATAATTTAGAAAAAAATATTAAATTTTTTAAACCAAATGTAATTTTTAATGCATTGCATGGTCAATTTGGTGAGGATGGTTATATTCAAACTATCCTAGAGAGGTTTAAAATTCCCTATACACATTCAGGTGTAATTGCGTCGTCTATTGCAATGGACAAGGAAATTTCAAAAAAAATATTTATTAAAAATAAAATTAATACTCCGAGGTTTTTTATTTATTCCTATGATTTGAATAAAAATGATTTAATTACAAAGATTGATAAAAAATTAAATTTTCCTGTAGTAGTAAAACCACTCAATGAAGGCTCTAGTGTTAATGTTTACATTTGTAATAAAAAAAATATTATTAAGAAGCTAAATCTAATTAAAACTTATAAAAAGATAATGATTGAAGAATTTATAGGTGGTAGAGAAATTCAAGTTGCGATTATGGGAAATAAAAAACTTGGAGCAATTGAACTTAAACCAAAAAGAAAATTTTACGATTATCAGGCAAAATATAATACAAATGCAAAAACTCTGCATATAATTCCAGTTAATTTGCCAAAAAATAAATTAAACCAAGCAGAGAGCATGGCTTTAAAAGCTCATAAGATTATAGGTTGCAAGGGTGTTACTCGATCAGATTTTAAATTTTACAAAGAAAAATTTTATTTATTAGAAATTAATACACAACCTGGAATGACAAAACTTTCGTTAGTGCCTGAGATAGCCGCATATAAAGGAATAAGCTTCTTAGATCTAATAAAGTGGATTTTAAAAGATGCATCAACGAAAAAGTAAGAAAATTTTAATTTATTTTTTATTACTTTTAATATTTGGTTCCATAAATAATATAAACTTAATTGAATCAAAATTTAATAAAATTGAAAAAATAAATGTTTCAGGACTAAATTTAGTTAATAATGAAAAACTTTTTAAAGAAATTAAAAACTTAAATTTAGAAAATATTTTTTTTTTAGATATTCATAAAATTATTAAGATTATTAGCACTAATTCATTGGTCGAAGAATATGAAATTTTCAAAAAATATCCATCTACTTTAAATATAGAAATTAAAAAAACTATTTTTTTAGCTAAAATAAATCATAATGACGAAATTTTTATAATAGGATCAAATGGTAAATTAACTAAAAATAACCCCTCAATAAAAGGGTTACCTTATATTTTTGGCAGTCCTAATATATCGGAATTTTTAAATTTTAGAAAATTAATAGAAGACTCAAAAATTCCATATAGCAGAATTAAAAACTTGTATTTTTTTAAATCTAAGCGATGGGATATAGAACTTAAAAATAATATATTGATTAAATTATCTGAAAAAAATGTAAAAGAGTCATTAGATAATGTTTTTGAATTTATGAAGGACACCAAATCAATTAATATAAGAGTAATTGATGCAAGAGTTAAAAATCAAATAATATTAAATGGTTGAGGAATTAGATTTAGAAACTTATTTATGTATTTCACCAAATGAATTTATAATATATTTATTCAATAAAAAAAATTTAACCAATTTATACATAGATAAAATTAAATTAAATAATAATTCAGATTTTATTGATTTTAATAATTTAGATAAATTCCTTGAAAAGAATATTTTTAAACTTGAAAAATTAGCGGGAAATTTTATAAAAAATATTTATTTAGTTATTGATAATAAAGAAATTAGCCAAATAAACTTTGGAATAAAAAAAAAAAATTATGAGAATATTATCGACAAAAAATTATTACAAAATATTTTAAATGATGCAAAAGATCTATTTAGAGAAAATTATCAAAATAATCATATCATGCATATTTTAATAAACAGATTTTTTGAAAATGGAAATTATCATTTATCTTTTAAGGATGAATTTAGTGGAAGTTATCTTTGCGTAGAATTTCAATTTAAATGTATTTCAGGCAATTTTATTTCTGAAATTATTAAAATTTTAGGAAAGTACCAAGTGGAATTAGCAGGCTGTTTAGATAATAATTATATTAAAAATTATTTTACTGATGAAAGAATAGAACATTCAGTGATGATTTATAAAATACAAAATGGCTTTAATGAAAATGAGGTAAAATTAATATCTAAAAATGTCGAAAAAAAAGGTTTTTTTGAAAAATTTTTTCAACTATTTAGCTAATTTTGTTTTTTCTTGTAACATTAGTTGTTTTTTAATTTTGTGATATCCAAATTAAAAAACTCATGTGACTTATTTAACTCAAAAAACTATAAAAAAAAAAGTCTCATTTAGTGGCATTGCCTTACATAGTGGATTAAATGTAAATATTTCCATAAAACCAGCTAAACCAAATTATGGCATAGTCTTTAAAAGAGTTGATTTAAACTCTAATAATATTATCTATCCAAGTTTTGTGAATGTTACCAATACTTCATTAAATACAACTGTAGAAAATGAAGCTGGAGTAAAAGTTTCTACGATTGAGCATTTAATGGGTGCCTTGTTTGGTTTAGGTATTGATAATGCTTTGATTGAAATAGATAATGAGGAAGTTCCAATATTAGATGGTTCAGCAAGAAATTTTATTGAAAAAATTAAGTCTTCAGGGATTGAAATCAGCGATGTTCCAATAAAAGTAATAAAAATTAATCAAGAAGTTAAATATTCCGATGGGGAAAGATATATTTCAATTAAACCATCAACCGCAAGTTTAGAAATTAATTTTGAGCTTAAATATAAGAATAAAATTATAGGCAATCAAAAAAATAAAGTAAAAGTATATGAAGATGATTTAACTGATGTTTTTAATTCTAGAACATATTGTTTATATGAAGATATAGAATTAATTAAGAAAAATGGTTTAGCAAAAGGTGGTAGCTTAGAAAATGCTATCGTTGTAAAAGAAAAAGAAATCTTAAATCCTGAAGGATTAAGAAATGATAAAGAATTTGTAAATCATAAAATTTTAGATTGTATAGGTGACCTATATACATCAGGCTATAGAATGGTGGCTAGTATTGATTGTTCACAGGGTGGTCATTTTTTAACCAATCAATTGTTGAGAAAGTTGTTCGAAAATAAAGAAAATTTTTCTATTATTGAAATAAAAGAAAAGAACTTGCCTCATTCATTAATAAATAGAAATTTATTAAGATCTATTGCATAAAATATATAATATTCTTAAAAAAATATTTATATAAATTATATGATCATTAGGAATTTAATAATCTTAACAGCTATATTTATCTCTTTATTATCCTGTTCAAAAGAAACTAAAAATACCTCAGTAGTGTTAAATGAAAAAAGTTTAGAAATGCAAGTATTAGAGACATATGAACAAGGAATGAAAGAATTAAAAGATGGATATAGTTTGCTAGCCGCAAAGAAATTTAATGAGGCTGAAATATTGTTTCCTCAATCAGAGTGGGCACCAAAGTCATCATTAATGGCAGCTTATGCATATTATTCGGATAAGTATTATGATGATGCTATTGCTGAACTTGAAAGATTTATAAGAGTTTATCCTTTGAATATAAATTTAGATTATGCACATTATTTGTTGGGTATGTCTTATTACGCTAAAATTGTAGATGAAAAAAAAGATTTACAATCAATTTTGTCAGCCAAAAAAAATTTTTTAATTTTAAAAAATAATTTTTCGAGCACAGAGTACGCTTTAGACTCAGAATTTAAATTAGGATTAATTGATGATATTCTTGCTTCAAAGGAGATTTATATTGGAAGATATTATTTAGAAAAAAAAAAGTGGATTGCTGCAATAAATAGATTTAAATCAGTTATAGATGATTATCAAACAACAGTTTATACAGAGGAAGCTCTTCATAGATTAGTTGAAATTTATTCTATATTGGGTGTTGAAGAAGAAGCAGAGAAGTATGCGGTTATTTTAGGGTATAACTATCAATCATCTGAGTGGTATAAGAGAACTTATGTTTTGTTTAACAAGGAATATCAACCTATAGAAATTGCAAATTTAAATAAGAATTCAAAAAATTCTTTTTTATTAAAAAAGATGCGATCAATCTTTAATTTAGATGAATAAAAAAGATATTATCGATCTATATAATAGTAAAATTAGACAAATTTCCAATTATAATAAATCTTATTACATAAAAAGTCGGCCAAAAGTTTCAGATCAAGAATATGATGAGTTAAAAAAATTTATTTTAAATTTAGAAAAAAAATATAGTTATTTAGAATCAAAAGAATCACCCTCAAAAATTGTTGGATTTAAACCATCTAAAAGTTTTAAAAAATCATTTCATAGAGTTTCAATGTTGTCACTTTCTAATGCTTTTACAAAAGATGATTTAATAAATTTTGAGAAAAAAATAATCAATTTTTTATCTTTAGATGATAAGTTTAAATTAACTTTTAGTGCAGAGCCAAAAATTGATGGAATTTCTGCTTCATTAACTTATAAAAATGGTAATTTTGAAAGAGGATTATCTAGAGGAGATGGAAAAGAAGGTGAAGATATAACTGCAAACCTAGCAACAATTAAAGATATTCCAAAAAAAATTTTAAATAATGATTTTCCTAAGGATATTGACATTAGGGGAGAGGTATTTATACAAAACAGTGATTTTGAAAAATTTAAAGAAAAATTTGCAAATCCTAGAAATGCTGCCTCAGGTTCTTTAAGGCAAAAAAATCCCGAAGATACAAAAAAAATACCTTTAAATTTTATAGCTTACACTTTTGGATTTGAAC
>CACJQX010000011.1 GCA_902595595.1 uncultured Pelagibacteraceae bacterium
AATAATAAAAGAAAAAATTTATAAAAAAGATAAATCTATAACTGAAATCATTTATTCTTTTATTGAACTTTATTTTAGAGATAATATATCTAGTGAAAATATTAGTTTACTAAGGTCATATCATTATTTTTTAGAAAAAATTAATAGCACTAAAATTTATAATTTAGATGAGGAAACATTGTTTATGGAGTTTAAGGATAAAATATTAAATGGATAAGACTTTTTATATTACCACACCTATATACTATCCCTCAGCTAAGCCTCATATGGGTCATGCATATTCAAGCATTATCGCAGATTTTTTTGCAAGATTTAAAAAAATTGATGACTATCAAGTTCATTTTCTTACTGGTACAGACGAACATGGATTAAAAATTCAAAGATCTGCAGAAAAAGCGGGGAAGGAGCCTCTCGAATTTTGTGATAAAATTAGTCAAACGTTTAGAGAGCTTTCTGATACTTTAAATTTATCAAATACTGATTTTATAAGAACTACAGAAGCTAGACATAAAAAAACAGTTCAACATCTTTGGAATGAACTTGAGAAAAATGATGATATATACTTATCAAACTATTCAGGATGGTATTCAGTATCAGATGAAGCCTTTTATAACGAAGACGAAATAGAGGAATTAGACGGAAAAAAAATTGCTATATCATCAAAATCTCCTGTGGAATGGATCGAAGAAGAATCTTATTTTTTTAGACTTTCAAAGTGGGAAAAAACGTTATTAGATTATTATGAAGCTAATCCAGATTTCATTGCTCCACAATCTAGGAAAAATGAAGTTATTAGTTTTGTAAAAAGTGGTCTGAAAGATCTTTCTGTTAGTAGAAAAAGTTTTTCATGGGGCATACCTGTTCCAAATAATAAAAACCACGTGATATATGTTTGGCTCGATGCTTTAACAAATTATTTGAGTGCATTAAACTATCCTAAAATAAACGAAGATTTGTTTAAAAAATTTTGGCCAGCCTCAATACATTTAATTGGAAAAGATATACTTAGATTCCATGCTATTTATTGGCCTGCCTTTTTATTAGCAGCAAAAATTGATTTACCAAAGAGAGTCTACGGACATGGATGGATATTATCAGGGGAAGAAAAAATGTCTAAATCTAAAGGAAATATTCTTGATCCACTTGAAATAATTCAAGAGTATGGCCTAGATCCTTTAAGATACTACTTAATTAAAGAAGTTTCTTTTGGGAATGATGGAAATATATCTCAAGAGAGACTAGAAGATTGTATTAATAGTGATCTAGCTAACAATTATGGAAATTTATGTCAGCGTGTGACCGCTTTTGCAATAAAAAATTGTAATGGAAAAATTCCATTAGAAGTTAAATTTCATGATGAAGATTTATTAATACTAAATAAGTATAAAGATAATTTAGATAATATTAGGTCACAAATTGACAATCAAAATATTAATTTTTACATTGATTATATTGTAAATTCACTTTTTGAAGCTAACAAATATTTTAACGATCAAGAACCATGGAAAAAAGAAAGACGATATAATTAGATTAAATACTATTGTTTACACTACTTTAGAAATTGTAAGAAAAATAAGTTTTTTACTATATCCAATTATTCCTGAATCTTCTTTAAAGGCATTAAAGATTTTTGACATTGAAGAAAAAAATATAAAATTAGATTCAGTTTCTAATAATGACTATTTAACAAAAGGTAGTAATATTAATAAAATAGATATACTTTTTAAAAAAATAGAGAAAAACAATGATTGATTCACACTGTCATTTAGATCATGAACCATTATTAAGTGATTTAGCTAATGTAATACAAAGATCAAAAGAAGTGGGTATAGAAAAATTACTTACTATCTCAACTTCGTTTGAAAGTTTTTCTAGAGTAAAAGATTTAATTAATAAAGACGAGATGATCTATGGTACTATTGGTATTCATCCTCATGAAAGCTCTACTGATATTATCACTTCAAAACAGATCATTGAAAGACTCAATGATAACTCTAAAATTATTGGAATTGGAGAAACTGGGTTAGATTTTTATTATAATAATAGTGAAAAAGACAAGCAGATAGCAAGTTTTAAAGAACATATAGATGCATCCATTAAAACCAATATTCCATTAATTGTTCATTCAAGAGATGCAGAAAAAGAAACTTTTGAGATTTTAAATGAATATAAAAATGAAAACCTTAAAATTTTGATGCATTGTTTTACTGGCTCTAAAGAATTCTCAGAAAAACTAATGACTTTAAATTCATTCTTTTCAGCTAGCGGCATTATTACTTTTAAAAATTCATTAGAATTACAAGATACTTTTAAATCTATTCCAATGGATAATATCCTAATTGAGACTGATAGTCCTTTTTTAGCACCCGTTCCTAAAAGAGGAAAAAAAAATGAACCATCATTCATTGATTTTACTGCTGCAAAATTAGCTGAAATTAAAAATATATCTAAAGAAGATCTTATAAAAAAAACTACAGATAACTTTAATAAACTATTTTTTAATTGAAATTAATGAAATTTATTATTTTAGGCTGTGGTAGTTCAATGGGAGTACCAAGACCAGATGGTTTCTTTGGAAATTGTGATCCTAATAATGAAAAAAATTATAGAACAAGATGTTCAGCTTTAATAAAAACCACAGATGAAAATATTCTTATAGATACATCTCCTGACCTAAGACAACAACTTTTAAGACATAAAATAAATAAAATTAATAAAGTGTTATATTCGCATATGCATGGTGATCAAACTCATGGAATAAATGATTTGAGATCTTTTTATATAAACAGCAGAAAACAACTTGATGTATATGCTGATAAATATACTTCTAAATATCTTACCTCTACATTTTCTTACATATTTAAAAGTCATTCAAAAGAATACCCTGCAACACTAAAGCTTAATAAACTTCCGAAAAAAATTTTTATCAAAAATAATAATAAAAAAATTACTATTCAATCTATTATGGTTGAACATGGTAAAGTAAAGTCAAATTGCTTTATTATTAATAAAAAATTAGCTTATATAAGTGATGTAAGTAAAATTTATAACAAAGATCATAAATATTTTAAAAATCTTCGATATTTAATTATTGATTGCTTATGGTATAATTATCATCCATCACATTTTAATTTAGAAACTTCACTAGCTGTAATTAAAGAATTGAAACCAAAAAAAGCTATTCTTACTAACTTATCACCAGTATTAGATTATAAAGTACTTAAAAAAATGTTACCAAAAAATGTTATTCCAGCACATGACGGATTGACAATAAAATTATAAGCTATTTTCTATAGCTTTAATTATTTTTTTTGATGTTGGTTTTGTAAATGATGCAAAAGTATCTTGAACTTCACCCTCTTTATTGATCAAGATTTTATGAAAATTCCATTTTGGTTCTGCCGATTTGCCGTGATTTTCTTTTGCCCATTTGAAAAGTTCATGAGCATTTTTACCTTTAACCTCCGTTAGTGTTGTCATAGGAAAGTTAATATTAAAATTTACCTCACAAAATTCTTTGATATCTGCATTATTATTTTTTTCTTGATTAAAAGAATTAGATGGCACACCAAGAACAATCAAACCTTTTTCTTTATATAAATCCCACAATTCTTGTAATTCATCATATTGTTTTGTAAATCCACAATAACTTGCTGTATTTACAACTAAAATAACTTTATTTTTGTAATCTTTAAAATTAATTGTCTCACCAGTTATACTTTCTATACTAAAATCATAAATTTTTTTTTCGTAATTTGCACTTGCTGAAGTTTTAAAAAAAAACATAATTATAGATAATAGAATTATTAGTTTTTTCATTTATTGGGTTTATTAGGTGTAAGTAATATTAAAAAATAACCAAATAAGGTAGATAACAATGATCCAGTTAATACACCTATTTTTACACCATCCATGTACTGCATGTTTTCAACAAAAGCTAAATTTCCAACAAATAAACTCATTGTGAAGCCAATCCCTGTAAGTACTCCTACACCGTAAAAATTATACCAACTTGTATCATTTGGCATTTGAGCCACCTTCAATTTTATAGATATATAAGAAAACACAAAAACACCTAGTTGTTTTCCTAAGAATAGTCCTAGTACGATACCTAGGGGAACCTTATCAAGCAGTGAAGCAAATGACAAACCTTCTAACGATACACCAGCATTTGCAAATGCAAATAAAGGCATTATTCCAAAAGCAACATATGGACTAATTGAATGTTCTATTTTTATTAATAAAGAAAAATCTTTTTCTTTTTTTCTATGAGGAATTGTCATGGCCAACAAAACCCCCGCAATAGTAGCATGTATTCCTGAGTTATGTGTAAAATCCCAAAGAAAAAGTCCAACAACCAAATAAGGCAGAAACTTTTTAATATTAAATTTATTAATTAATAACAAAACAATAAAAGCTAATAACATTAAAGTTAAATACTTAATGCTCAAATCTCCAGAATAGAATAAGGCAATAATTACTATTGCTCCTAAATCATCTATTATAGCTAGTGCAGTTAAAAATACTTTTAATGACAAAGGAACTCTTTTACCTAACAAAGATAGAACTCCTAAAGAAAAAGCTATATCAGTTGCTGAGGGAATTGCCCATCCATTTAAAGTTTCGCTATCACCTAAATTTATTAAAACATAAAACATTGCAGGAACTAACATTCCTCCTACAGCAGCAATTATAGGCAATAAAGCTTGTTTAATATTAGAAAGTTCACCTTGTAAAAATTCTCTTTTAATTTCTAGAGTAACAAAAAAAAAGAAAATTGCCATCAAGGCATCGTTGATCCAATGCAATACTGATAATTTTAATCCAAAATTATTAATACCTATGAATAAATACTTATTTAGAGTAGCAAAATATAAATCTGCTAGTCCAGAATTGCTTATAAATAATGCAATTATTGCAGCAAACAGCAATACAAGTCCACTTGCAGCTTCTAATTTAAAAAACCATCTAAAAGGCTTAGATATATAATTAATCATAAAAAATTAAATTAGGTCTATAATAAATAGTTTAATATCTTGCAATGTTTCATAAAGGTTAAATAGTATAATTTCTACTCCTGGAAAAACATTAATTAGTGGAGTTTTTAAAGTATCTAGCAAGATAATTAATGCTACAAAAGATATAATAAATACTATTAAATAAGAAAAAAACTTACTTCCTTTATTTTCTGTATTTTTAAGTATAGTTGTATTTTTTTGTTTTTCTGAATTTTTATCTTTTTTTTTATTATTTATTACAGTTTTAATTATTTCTTCTGGTTGTTGTTTCTCTTCTATTATATCCTCTTTGTTTTCAGCTTTTGTTTCAATGTTTTCACTGATAATTTCCTGTTTTAATTCTAGTACTTCATTATTTTTTTCTTGGATATTATAAAACCAAATATGATTACATGATCCACATTGCAAATCTCTACCTTCATCAGGTATTAAAGAATTGTCAATTTTGAATTGCTTGTTACAATTTGGACAAGTAATTATCATGCTTCGTTATATACCAGATTTTATTCAAATTTCTTTTAATTTTGGTATCTTTATACATTGAAATTATCAATAACTGCTGTATTAGTACTCGGATCGGAGTGTAGCGCAGCCTGGTAGCGCATCTGGTTTGGGACCAGAGGGTCGCAGGTTCGAATCCTGCCACTCCGACCATCAACTATGAAAAAAGCTATAATTTACATTCCAAATAAAAATCCAATGCAATCAGGATTAGCAAAAAATGATAAATGGATTTTAGAGTTTAAAACTAATGATCCAACAAGAAACCCTCTAATGGGTTGGGAAAGTTCATCTGATACTTATACAGAATTAAAGTTAGAATTTTCATCTAAAGAATTAGCAATTAATTATGCAAAAAAGAAAAAAATTGAATTTGAATTAATTGAACCAAGAAAAAGAAAAACTGTAAAAAAATCTTACGCAGATAATTTTCTCAAATAAAAAATGTTTAGATTTTTCACTGAAAAAAATTGGTTTATTTGGTCTTGGATAGGTTCTTTTATAATTCTCTCATCACTTTGGGTTCAAGTTGAGATAGATGTAAAAATAAATGAGTGGTTTGGTGTTTTTTACGACATGATTCAAAAAGCACTTGCTGAACCAAATGCAGTTTCAATTGAGGAATATTTTGCGAGCCTTTTTTCATTTATTACATTGGCAGCAATGTATATTGCTGTTTATGTAGCTATTAGTTTCTTTACAGCTCATTACTTATTTAGATGGAGAACCTCGATGGTGGAATGGTATCACTCTGTTTATGACAAAGCACGTAAAATTGAGGGTGCATCACAAAGGGTTCAAGAGGATACAATTAAATTTACAAGAATCATGGAAGGGTTAGGTACAAGTTTAATAGAGTCAATTATGATTTTGATACAATTTATTCCCATATTATTTGGGTTAAGTGTAGGTATACCCATTTTCTTTTTTGGTGAATGGGAATATGGTTTAATAGTAGGAGCTTTAATTTGGACTATTGGGGGAACTGTTTTTTTAATTGTGCTTGGTTTTATATTAAGACTAGTTGGTATCGAATATGATTTACAAAAACAAGAGGCTGCATATAGAAAAATTTTAGTTATTGCAGAAGATGATGGTAATGTAAGACCAAAAACAATTGACGAATTGTTTGACGATGTGCGGCAAATTCATTTTTTAAGTTATCTAAGATACCTATACTTTAACATTGGTCGAATTGCTTATTTACAAGCTAATGTTTTGTCTGCTTACGTTTTTTTAGCTCCAGCAATTGTAGCAGGTGTAGTTACTTTAGGTGTAATGCAGCAAATTATAAGAGCATTTGGAAGAGTAGAAGGATCTATGCAATATTTATTAAAAGCCTGGCCCACAATTATAGAACTGGCAAGTGTCTATAAACGTCTAAGAGAATTTGAAACTAAGATTAGACAAGAAGATCTATTAGATGAAAAAGTTTAATGACTATTGATAAAAAGTTTGTAGATAAATTTGTTAATATCACATCAAAAGCAGCTCTCGCATCTTCTTACCTAGTTGGAAAAAAAGATAAAATGGCAGCAGATAAAGCTGCTGTAGATTCTATGAGAACTGAATTAAATAATATTGATATGAGCGGTCAAATAGTAATAGGGGAAGGTGAATTAGATGAGGCTCCAATGCTTTATATTGGAGAAAAGCTTGGAACTACGAATGGTCCTGAATTTGATATTGCTGTTGATCCTTTAGAGGGTACAAATTTTGCTGCAAATAATTTACCAGGTGCTTTATCAGTAATTGCAATTTCTGAAAAAAATAATTTATTTAAAGCACCTGAAACTTATATGGAAAAAATTTCAACAAGAATAAATGAAAAAAATGTTATTGATTTAGACTATAGCGTAAAAAAAAATATATATAATTTAAGTGATTATCTCAATAAAGAACCTAAAGATTTAACCGCATGTATTTTAGATAGACCTAGACACAAGGAAATAATAAACGAATTAAAAAATCTTGAAGTTAATCTTAAACTGATTTCAGATGGTGATGTTTCTGGAGCTTTACTTGTTGCTGATGAGAAATATAATGTAGATATTTTTTTAGGAATTGGAGGGGGACCTGAAGGTGTTTTAGCAGCAGCTGCTCTAGATGCATTTGATTGTAAATTTCAAGGAAGATTCTTATTTAATACTGATGAGGATAAAATAAGAGCAAAAAATATGGGTATAAATGATTTATCAAAAAAATATGAACTGAATGAAATAGTAATAGGCGACTCTATTTTTTGTGCTACTGGAATAACATCAGGTGACTTGGTTTCTGGAATTAAAATTAAAGACAACGAATTTATATCAGAGACTTTCGTTACACATAAATCAACTGGATTAAAAAAAGTAATAAAACTTAAACAAAATTTTTGATGATAGGCTTGATTAATTATCTAATTTACAATAAAAAGCAGCTTTTGGTCCCTTCGTCTATCGGTTAGGACACGTGGTTTTCATCCTCGAAAGAGGGGTTCGATTCCCCTAGGGACCGCCAAATATGAAATATGTAGTATATCTATTAATTTCAAAAACAAAAAAACGTTATATTTCTTACGTTGGTTTTACTAATAACTTAAAAAGACGTATTAATTTACATAATTCTGGTAAAGGCGCAAAATTTACAAGGGGAAAAAAATGGATACTTTTGTATAAAAAATATTATAACACAAAGAGTAAGGCTATGGCTGAAGAATTTAAGTTAAAAAATGATAAAAAAAAAAGATCTAAATTAAAATTAAAATACATTAATAAAAATGAGAGTTTCAATTTTACTTCCCTATAAAGAAAATTTTTCTATTAATAAATCAGGCGCTGTATCACTTTTTGTTAACGATATTGTTAAAAATAGTAAAAATAAAAAAAATACATTTGTATATGGAAAAACTGACGAAACAAATTATTTAGATAAAAATTACATAAATTTAAACTCATCAAAAATTTTTTTAAAAAGTTATTCAAAAGAGTACATAAAAAAATTTTTAGAATTTGAGTCTAAAAATCCCTCAGATATAATTGAAGTACATAATAGACCGGCATATATAGATTTAATAAAAAGTAACACAAATTCTAAGATTATTCTTTATTTTCATAATGACCCACTTACTATGAATGGATCAAAAACATTAAAAGATAGAAAAGAACTTTTATCTAAAGTTGATCATTTTATTTTTAATAGCAAATGGTCTCTAAATAGATTTAAAGTTGGTATAAATAATTTTGATTATTACAAAAATAATTTTTCTGTAATTTATCAATCTGTAAATAAACCAAAAATTAATTTTAAAAACAAAAAAAATATTATTTCCTTTATTGGTAAACTTAACACTGCAAAAGGGTATGACATTTTTGGAAATTCTATAATTAATATTCTAAATAAATATAAAAATTGGAGATCTATTGTTATAGGTGATGAACCTCGTGAAAAACATTTTTTTGCACACAAAAACCTTAAGGTATATGGGTATAAAGATCATAAATTTATCCTTAAAAAATTAGAGAAAACAAGTATTTCAGTTATTTGCTCAAAATGGAATGAGCCATTAGGTAGAGCTAGTTTAGAAGCATGCAGCAGAGGATCGGTTCCAATTATAACAAACAAGGGTGGCTTGCCTGAAACATCTAATTATGCGGTTATAATAAATAAACTTAACGTAAATAATTTAACAAAAAAGATTGAAAATTTGATTAAAAATAAAGATTTACTTTATAATCTTCAAATAAAAAATTATAAAAATTTTTATTTTACTCCAGATTTTATAACAAAAAAAATTGAACAAATTAGAAAAGGTTTATTACCTATTAGAAATTTCAATATAATTCATAAAAATACTAAAATAAAAGTACTTCATATTACAAATTTTAATGAAAGGCATAATGGAAGACTTCATTATAATACTGGTAGAAGAATAAATAACGGATTTATTAGAAATAATCATACTGTATTTACTCTTAGTGATAGAGATACAATTCATAACTCAAAAGCAATAAATGATTTAACCGGTAAAAAAACATTCAATGAAAAAATTTTAAAAATTAACAAAATATTCAAACCTGATCTTATAATAATAGGTCATGCAGATAATATTAAAGATCAAACATTTGACGAACTTAAAAACTCTAATAAAAATCTAAAATTTGCACAATGGTTTCTTGACCCTGTTACAAGAAAAGGACCAGATTATCATAAGAATAAAGAGAGATTATTGTCAAAATCTAAATTTATGGATTGTAGTTTTTTAACAACATCCCCAGACGCTTTAGATTTTAAAATAAATAATACATTTTTCATACCTAATCCTAGTGATTATTCTTTCGAAGTTTTAGAAAATTATAAAAAAGATCCTGAAAAAGATTTATTCTTTGCAATGAGCCATGGTGTGCATAGGGGTGTATTAAAAAAAGGAAAAATAGATAAGAGAGAAAATTTTTTAAGAAAATTAATTAAAATTTCAGATAAAAATATTAAATTTGATTTATATGGCTTTAGCAATAGACAACCAGTATGGGGTGATGATTTTATAGATGTAATTTCTAACTCAAAGATGGGATTAAACTTAAGTAGAGGAGAACCATTAAAATATTATAGCAGTGATAGAATTGCCCAACTGTTTGGTAATGGATTGTTGACCTTTTTAGATGAAAAAACATATTTAAACGATTTATTTTCTAATAATGAGGCAGTTTTTTATAAAAATATACATGATTTATCTGAAAAAGTTTTAAAATTTAAGAAAGATAATAAAAAACGAAAAGAAATAGCTAGAAATGGAAAAAAAAAATATATGAAATTTTTTAATTCAGATATTATTTCACAATTTATGATTGATAAAACTTTTGATTTTAAACAAAAAAATAAATACATATGGATATAATAGATGGACTTTTATAAAAAATTATCATTTTCAATTCTAGCATTTATTTTCTGTTTTGCTGTTATGATTAAATTAGTAGAGCCTGTTATAGAAAGACAAATATCAAATATTTTTGCTGACAAAAAACTGTCAAAAAAATTAATGAAAGAATTAATAAATTCTACAGAAGAATTTACACCAGAGAAAAGAGATTTGTATAAAGATATTTTAAAAAAAATTTATCTAAAATGGGTACCTTTATTAGAGGAAATAAAAAGTGAGGCTAATCAAGAATTAAACAAATAAAATAATGAATTTTTTAAGATCAATAATTTTAAAAAATTTATCTTTTCTTACGTATCTCGTTTTAATTTTCTTTTTTTTATATTCAATTTTTGTTTTAAGATATTATGTTGATGGTCATCATATTGGGTTGATGTATTCAAATTCAATTGATTTAATTAATGGCAAATTACCTTATAAAGAAATATTTATTCAATATGGTATCTTAACAACTTTAATTCATTCTTTAATTTTAATTATTTTTGACCAAAAAGTTTTTTTTCTTTCAATAATTAATTCCTTTTTTTATTTTTTTACTATTTTTTTTATTTGTAAAACAATTGAAAATACAACAAATAAAAAACTAGCGTTTCTTAGTTTGATAATCATTTTATTTAATCACCCAATACCTTGGTTACCTTGGTCTAATTATTTAGCTTTTCTTTTTATTTCATTATCTTTATTTATACTTACAAAAAAAAAACCTAAATTTTTTATTATGGGGTTTTTTTTATCTCTTGCTGTTTTATGTAGACAAGATTTTTTCATTTCTATCTTTGTTACTTTTTGTTTTTATTTCCTATTTAATTTATTTAATAAAAAAAGAAATGAAATAAAATTTTTAAATGTCATTTCTGGATTTTCAATTCCGTTAATTTTTTTTTATTTTTATTTAAATTATTTAGGTGTTCTAAAAAATTGGCTGATGTATTTTGAGTTACCAAATTATTATTTAGATATTTATGAAACTGATATTATTGAATTAATATTTGATTATATATTTTTTTTTATCAGTGATGCTTTCTTTAAATTTATTATTTATCCCCAATATTTTTTGATTTCTATAATTCTTATATTTAATTCAATTATAGTTTTTTTGAAAATAATTAATAAAATTAAAATAGATTTAAAAATACTTTTTATAAGCATATTGAGTATATTTTTATCAGTTACAAGTTTGCAAGTTGAGCTTTTTAGAAGTTACACATCTGTAATTATTGGAATAATTCCTCTCATATATTTTATACATACAATAAAAGATATTAACCTTAAAAAAAATTGTACATTAATTGTTTTTTTACCCGCTCTTTTTTCAATTCTATTTTACCCAACAGGAAATAATGAATTATTTAATAAAATAAACTTTAAAGTTAATAGTGCAGAAATAATTGAAGAAAATTTTAAATATTATAAATGGCCAGAAGAAGTTGTTAATTCAATTAATACTTTATCTGATCTTTCAAAAAAATGTGATGTTGATTATCTCTCAAATTTAACATTTAATTCAATTTATTCCACTATAGGTAAATATGATAGAATTAGATTGTTACCTTATGAAAAAAATATAATTAAAAACACTAATTTTCATCTCTATATTGATAGCATAAAAAATGGAGAGACAGATTTTGTTGATTTAATTAATAAACAAATTGAAAATAAAAATATTATTGTATTGATTAAAGATAACAATAATCTCTACAATCATAATAATATTATCTTTAATAATAACTATAAAGTTTTAGAAATTAATGAGAGCAAAACTAAAGGTAAACCTAGTATTTTAAGAATATATTTGCCTGATACTTGTATATAAAATGAAAATAATTAAAAAAATTTTACTTTATTTAAATCTTTTTCATAAAAGACTCTTTTTTAAAAAGAGTTATTATTCCTTTAGTGGTGTTGACGTTATAATCGAAAATATATTTAGAAACAAAGATAGTGGTTTTTATATAGATGTTGGTTGTCAACATCCAATTAAAAATAATAACACTTACCATTTATATAAAAAGAGTTGGCAAGGTATTAATATAGATCTTGATATCGATAATATAAATCTTTTTAATACTGCTAGACCTAAAGATCATAATGTTAATGTTGCTGTATCTAACCAAATTGGTGAAGCTGATTTATATTTTTATCACAAAAAATCACCAATAAATACTATTGATAAAAAAACAAGTAATTACCAAAAAGCTCAAGTTTCAAGTATTAAGAAAGTTAAAACCGACACACTTAATAACATAATAAAAAATTCAAAATACAATAATATGAAATTTAACTTTTTATCTATTGACGTTGAGGGTCATGAATTAGAAGTTTTAAAAGGATTGGATTTTAATAAATACAAACCAGATGTGATCGTTGTAGAGTTTTTAGATTTAAGTACAAAAAAACTAGAAGTTAAAAATCTTAATATTGAAAATTTATTTAAAACTGAACTCTACAAATATTTAATAACAAAAAATTATATTCTAGTGAATTATATTTATTCAGACCTAATTTTTATCAATAAAGAATTTAGAGATTAATTAAATTTCAATTTTATTTAATGCATTGTTTTTAAATAAATTTGCCTCTCTAATATATCTCCTAACCATTTGTGTTGATTTATGACCTGTCATAGCCATTATGCTCCGCTCATCAGCACCAGAATCAGCAGCTACTGTTGCAAAACCTGACCTTAAACTATGACCAGCAAAATTTTTATTTTCAATACCAGCTAAGCTCAAATATTGTTTCATTATTAAAACTACAGATTGATCTGTTAATCTTTTATCTATAAGTGATAAACCTTTCGAAAATCTTCTAAAAATGGGTCCAGACTTAATATTGGAAATTTCTAACCATTTTTTTAAGTTTTTAACAGGACAATAAATTTCATTATTAAAGTAGGGTAGACCTTTAATCATTCCTTCACCAAATTGATCTGTTTTTGATTTTTTAATTGTGATTTTGAGACCTTCTGAAACGAATTCCAAATCCTCGTAATCAATTGAAATAAGTTCAGTTCTTCTAAAACCACCCCCAAAACCAATTAAAATTATTGACTTATCTCTTAATTTCTTAATTTCATCAATTTTTTGATTATTTATTACATTAATTATTGATTTTAAATGATTGATTAATATAGGTTTTTTACCTTTTTGAATGCTTCCTTTAGTTCTTCTTATTCCCATTAAATTTTCAACAATGATTGGATGTTTTGTATCCAAGTAATGACCTTTTAGCTTATGGACCATACTAATTGATACCAATCTTCTCCTTAAAGTGCTTATTTTAAAATTTTTAGATAGATGGGTTATGTATAAAGAAACAATTTTTGGTTCTGATGGCAATGATTTAAAGCCATGCTTTACACAAAAAGCACCAAAATCTCTAAAATCTGATTTATAAGCTCTTAATGTGTTGTTCGCTTTTGAGCTCTTGAGATTGTTTAATGTTGCTTCATGAAGTGATTTTAGATCTGTTGATATCTGATTCATATTATTACTACTGATAACATTTAATTATCGTTAGTAATATATCAAGCTTTTTTAAATGTCAAATAAAATAATTTATAAATTTAAAGGACAATTAATGACATTGTGAGGAAAACAAGTATTTAATAATATCTAAAGATGGGCATTGACGGAGTAATTGAACCGATATATTTTTTAATAACATCTATTGGTTTTGCTATATTGAGCTTTATTAATTACAGAAAATCTGGAAAAACACTTGAAACAATTTATCTTTCAATTTTAACTGTTTTCTTTATTGTTTGCTTCATTATTTTAAATTTTTATTGATGAAAGGTACTAAATTTCAATTAAAAGTCTGGAATTACCTTAAAACTATACCAAAAGGCACTGTTAAAACCTATAAACAGGTAGCAATAGCTATAAAAAGCCCTAAATCAGCACGTGCTGTAGCTAATGCATGTGGAAAAAACCCTTATGCCCCCAAAATACCATGTCATAGAGTAATTCGGTCCGATGGAGGCCTTGGTGGATACTCAGGTAGAGGTGGAATTAAGACAAAGCTGCGTTTATTGAGATTGGAAAAAGTTGATATTTAGTGGTTCTTTTGGCCTATTTTATGGTCAAAAACACAAGTAAAATCAATGTTTTTTCAATATTTAAGCGTATTTTAGTATGAATAGTGTTATTCACCCTTCAGTTGTACTATATATCGAGATATAACAAAATAAAGCACCTCTATGGCCGTTTAAAACACATATTCTATAACTGCATTGCTCTACTTTTCAATGATAACAAGGCTTATTTTAGCGTCTAATTTCAAAGATTTATTTATGAATTTTTGGTCCCCTACCCACATGGTTTTATAAGAATTTTGAATTTTGTTTATAATTAGTTGTAAAAACTATTGGTAATAAACACTTTTAAGCATAGTGCTTTATTTTCTCATAGAAGCTTGTCATTTTTAGCTTAGTTTATTTAAAACAGGAGCTATTAATTATAATTTTCTTGTATAAACTGAATGATTTATTTTTATTTATATTTAATAATATAACTAATTTATACAATAATTACAATAATTTATATTTATATATTAAAGTATTACATTATATAATAGTAAATATTTATTTACTATTATTTAGAACGAGTAAGCAAATATTCTCTTCTAGAAATATATAAACCACTGAGAACAATAATAAACAACCCTAAATAAGTCCAATTATCAGGTAACTCATGAAAGAAATAGTAACTAATCAGTATATTTGTAATGATCTCTGTATAGCCCAAAGGAGCTAATTTAGAGGCATCAGCGTATTTGAGTGATAATATGAGGAAAAGATGCGCTACAGAGGCTATAAGGCCGATTAAAGCCATCAAAATCCACTGATTTGACGTAGGATTAACCCAGACTGAGGGCATAAACAAGCTAATTATTATAGTTCCTATCAAACCAGATAGTAAAAGAGTTAAAAGAGGATTATCAGAGGTGCTGAGCTTCCTAGTTATAATAAGATAAAATCCATAGCAAATTCCATTACCTAAAGCGGCCATAGTAGCCAAGTTAAGCTCAATAAAACCAGGTCTAATTACAATTAAAGTTCCAATAAAACCTAATGATACTGCAGTCCACCTCTTCACCCCTACTTTCTCATTTAAAAAAAATGGAGATAAGGCTGTAACACAAATTGGAGCAACAAATGCTAAGGTTAAGGCTTTAGGAAGTGAAATTTCCGATATTGCATAAAAGAACAAATAAGTAGAAAAAACAAAAATTAATCCTCTAATTAATTGAAGGGCTGGTTTTTTCGTCCAAACTAATGAGTGCCTATAAAAAATAAGCATTAGGGATAATGTAAAGACTACAGTAAAAAAATATCTTGCCCACGTTATCTGTAAAACATCCATAGATGAGCTTAAATATTTGGCAAAAGCATCCATTACAGGAACAATCATCCAAGCAGATGCATTTAAAATTATTGCCTTCATAAAAGAAGGATATCTCTTAATAGAAGTATTTTAAAGCAAAGAATAATGTAATCGGAATAGTGAATAAGGACATGATTGTAGATACTACAATTGTGCTAGATATATTATCTACAATTTCTTTAGGAGAATACATGTGGGCAATCAAATAACACAAAATTGCACTAGGCATACAAGATTGAATTAACAGAACACCAGCTGGTATACCAGATAAATTAAAAAATTTTATAACAGCAAATCCTATAATAGGACCTAATATTACTCTTCCAAAAGAAGTTATTAATGCATCTCTAAAAGAAAATACTTTCATTTGTGTTAGAGCAACACCTAAAGACATAAGGATCATTACAATCATTCCGTAAGCTAAAAGCATTACAGTATTTAGTACAAATTGGGGAAATGGAATTTCAAAATACAAAAAGAGTACTGTTATTAAAATTGCGTAGAATGATGGACTTTTTAATATTGTTTTAAAATCAAAGGCTCTTTTTGCTAAAAAAATATTTAAAGTAAAGTGGAGTAAAACAATAAGGGATGAAATTGCAGCTGCTATACCCATTCCTAATTCACCATAGGCAAATAAACAAATCGGAATACCCATATTTCCAGTATTAGGTAAGATAAAAGTTGGTAATTCACGAATATAATCTTTCTTCATAAGAACAAGAAAAATTAGACCTACAATACCAAATAATGTTAATAAGATAATTGCGTATCCAAAATATTCACTAAATAGCTCAAAAGTTACTCCGCCTGCTGTAATAGCAAAAATAACAAGGGCTGGAGTTCCAAAATTACCAGCATATGTTGTTATAAATGATGTATCAAAATCTGGATTTTTTTTACCCAAATGATATCCAAGTCCTACTATTAGGAATACTGGAAATAAAACTTCAAAAAGCTTTAAATATATTTCCATTAACTAAGCAATCTAATTAATGTTGGTGTTTTTAAAATATTTTTATTTTTTTTGAAAATAGACAAACAATTATGAATATTAATATCAGTTGTTTTGTGAGTAATAATAACAATTGTTGCTTTATTATTTTTTTTATCAGGTGTCTGTATTAGCCTTTTAACTGAAATTTTATATTTAGCTAAACGATTAGTTATTTCAGATAATACACCAGACTTATCTTTTACCTCGAATCTCAAATATAATGAATTAACATAATTATTTACATTATATGGTTTTAAAGATTTAAGCTTAGAAACACTAACACCAAAAGGTTTTTTTATGTTTCCACGCAATATTGATAATAAATCAGAAAGTAATGATGAAGAAGTAGGACCTGGTCCAGCTCCCTCCCCTTGTAAAATACTTTCTCCAACTGGTTTACCTTGAAGAATAACTGCATTCATTACACCATTCACATTGCCAATATAAGATTTTTTACTAACTAAACATGGATGAACGGTTTCAAAAAGATGATTATTCTTTAACTCTGAAATTCCCAACAGCTTTATTCTTAAATCTAATTGATTTGCAATTATAATATCTTTTAATTCAATGTTTTCTATTCCTTCCATTAAACATTTATGTTTTGAAATTTTATTGTTAAAGGCTAAAGCAGATAAAATCCTAACTTTTGCAAATGCGTCAAAACCATTTAAGTCTAATTTAGGATTACCAGGTTCGGCATAACCAAGTATCTGTGCTTTTTTTAAAACGTCAGCAAAATTCTCATTTGAATTTTCCATTTCAGATAAAATATAATTTGAGGTACCGTTCAGAATTCCATAAACCTTTGATATTTTATTTGTTGCTAATCCTTCTTTAATAGATCTTAATATCGGGATACCTCCAGCAACTGATGCTTCAAATTCCAAATTTACTTTATTTTTTTCCGCAAGTTTTGCTAACTCATTACCGTGTTTTGATATTAAAGCTTTATTAGGTGTAATAACATGGATTTTACTTTTTAAAGCAGTTTCTACAACTTTTTTAGAAATTCCATCTGATAAACCTATAGCTTCAAACAATATATCAATGTTATTTTTTTTAAAAATTTCTAAAGGATTTTTGTAAAATATTTTTTTATTAACTTTAAATTTTCGTTTTTTATTAATACTTCTTGCAGATACTGCAACTACATTTATTTTCTTACCTGTTTTAAGCTCAATATCATTCTTTTTTGTATTTAGTTCGTTTAGCAAATAATTGCCAACCTGACCAAGTCCTACTACTGCAATATTAATTAATTTACTCATTTACTTATATCTGGATATTTACTTTTTTTTGTATAGTCATCTATATAAATCTCATATTCCTCTAAAGTCATTGACGTTATATCGTCTGCCTTTTTTAATATATAATTTATTTTTTTTTGATTTTTTTTATTTTCAATAGAATTTTCTGTCCAATATTGAGAATCTTTGTTTAAAGAACAATTGGCTAATATTAATGAAAAAAAAATTATTATAAATTTTCTCATTTTAAACCAGTCTTTTCAGGAAAATTAAATTTATTATTTAAATTTTGTACAGCTTGACCTGCTCCACCCTTAATCAAATTATCGATAGCAGATAGAATTATTATTTTATTACTATATTTAGATTTGCACACAGAAATATAACAGTTATTAGTATTTATTACTTCATTGGTGCTTAACAAAGAGTCAGGCTTTAATATTTTTACAAAACTCTCATTTTGATAAAAACTAGTTAATGTTTTTAATACTTTAGCTTGTGAAATATTGTTTTCTAAATCAACATATATAGTACTCAAAATACCTCTGAACATTGGTGATAAGTGAGGAGTAAAACTAAATTCAAATTTTTTCTTAGTAAATTTTCTTAACATTTGATCTATTTCAGAATTGTGACGATGATAACCAACTCCATATGCACTTAAAGATTCATATAGATTTTTATCTTTATACTTTTTGTGAACTCCTCTACCAGCGCCTGAATATCCAGATTTTGAATCAATTATTATATTGTTAAATTTAATTAAATTTTTCTTAAATAAAGGAAATAGAGGAAGCAATATTGATGTAGGATAACATCCTGGGCATGAAATAATATTATATTTTTTAATCTCTTTTCTATTAATTTCAGGAAGTAAATAAATACTTTTTTTTATTAAATTAGTTGCTCGATGTTTTTGTTTATACCACTTTAAATAATCAGAAGCTTTTTCTAATCTAAAATCTGCAGCAAGATCTATTAGAGTATGATTTTTGCTTAAATGTTTAGATATATCCTGTGCTTCCCCATTTGGAAGTGCTGTAAAAATAATATTAACGTCTTTTAATAATTTTTTATTAAATTTTAAAATTTTTGGTAATTTATGTTTAGATAAAGATTTATCGTAAAATTTGACGTGTTTACCCACAGAAGAGTTTCCACAAAGGTATTTAATATTAATATATTTGTGTTTAACTAATAATTTAATTAATTGAACACCAATATATCCAGTTGATCCAGCAACTAATGCATTAAGCTTAGGCATTTTTTATTATAACAGTTAAAAATTAAAAAAAAATTATCTTTTAGAGAATTGGAAGCTTCTTCTAGCTTTTCTTCTACCAGGTTTTTTTCTTTCAACTGCTCTTGAGTCTCTGGTAGTAAGTTTCTCTGTTTTTAAGGTGGCTTTTAGATTTTCATCAAATAATACTAAAGCTTTTGAAATACCGTGAACCATAGCCCCTGCTTGGCCTGTAGGTCCTCCTCCTTTTACACTACATCTTACATCATAATCAGTAGCCTGATTAATAATCTCAAAAGGTCTTGTAATTTGCATTTTATGAGTTTCGTCAGCAAAATAATCACTAAATAATTTACCATTTACATAAATTTTACCAGAACCTTTTTTTAACCAAACTTTTGCAATTGATGTTTTTCTTCTACCTGTAGCGTATTTACTATCTTTAAAATCTAATTTTAATTTTGGAGATTTTGATGCTGATTGAGTATTTTCCATCTTAGTTTCTAGCTATATTTTTACTGTTTAATTTATCTAACTCTATTACAATAGGATTTTGTGCTGAATGCGGGTGTTCATTTCCTGCATAAATTTTTAATTTTGTTAATTGTTTTCTCCCCAATACTCCACCTGGTAACATTCTTTTAACTGCCATTTTTAAAGTTTCTCCAGGTTTTTTTTCATGAAGTTTCTCAGGTGTTGTAACTTTAATTCCACCTGGATGACCAGTGTGTCTGTAATATTTTTTATCTTGAAATTTTTTTCCAGTAAATTTTGCTTGTTCAATATTTTTAACAACAACAAAGTCACCATCATCCATATGAGGTGTGTATGTAGTTTTGTTCTTGCCTCTTATGATATTGGAAATAACAGTTGCTAATCTTCCAACTACTGCATTCTTCGCGTCTATTTCATACCAAGATGAATTTAATTGGTCTTTTTTAGTGAATTTTGTCATTGTGCGAGGATTAATACTATTAATAATTACAAAGTCAATTTTATATTTAGCTTGAAATATGTAGCTTATATGCTAGGTATTATATGCCGATTTGATCCTATTGCGGGCATATAACTGCTAAAAAGGAAACTTCATAAAATTAATAAAATCGGTAGGCATTTGAACTGTATTGTGCGCCTAACATAATGTTGAAGCACTAAAAAAGGAGTAAAATGACTAAAAAAAGAAATAACCCTGAAACTATTGCCATACATGGTGGCGACTATAGGAGTGATCCAGCGACGAACGCTGTAGCTGTTCCAATTTATAGAACAACATCATACCAATTTAACAACACGGAGCACGCTGCTAACTTATTCGCTCTTAAAGAATTTGGTAACATCTATACTCGTATAATGAACCCTACAAATGATGTCCTAGAAAAAAGAGTTGCCGCTCTTGAAGGAGGTCTATCATGTGTAACTGTATCCTCAGGTCAAACTGCTTCAACTTTTGCAGTATTAAATGTAGCCCAAGCCGGCGATAATATAGTAAGCTCAACTGATCTTTATGGTGGGACAGTATCTTTATTCACACATACGCTTAGTAAACTTGGTATAGAGATAAGATATGCAGACCCAAGTAATCCTGAAAATTTTGAAAAGTTAATAGATGATAAAACTAGAGCTTTTTATGGTGAAACTCTACCTAATCCATATTTAAGAGTCTTTCCAATAAAGGAAGTTTCTGACATTGGAAGAAAATATAATATTCCATTAATCATGGATAACACAGCTGCACCAGTAATATGCAAACCAATTGAACACGGAGCTGCAGTAGTAATTCACTCGCTTACAAAATATATAGGTGGACATGGTACAGCAGTTGCAGGAAGTATAGTTGATAGTGGTAACTTTGATTGGACTGCAGATCCTAAGAGACAACCATTATTTAACGAACCTGATGCAAGTTATGGTGGTGTTGTTTGGGGAAAAGCTGTACCAGAATTAACTGGTGCTAATGTCCCCTTCGCTGTTAGAGCAAGAGTTTGTTTATTAAGAGACTTGGGATCAGCTCTGGCTCCAGATAATGCTTTTGCAATAATTCAAGGACTTGAAACGGTTGCTTTAAGAATGAGACAACATTGTGCTAACGCCGAGTATGTTGTTGATTTTCTTAAAAAACATAAAGAAGTTACAAAAGTTATTTATTCTACAGAGCACGATAAACCCATTGCCGATAGAGCAAAAAAATATCTTAAAGGTGGAAATGGACCAATGATTGGTATCGAGCTTAAAGGTGGAATTGAAGCTGGTAAAAAATTTATCGAGTCTTTAAAAATGTTCTATCACGTAGCCAATATTGGTGATGCTAGAAGTTTAGCAATTCATCCAGCAAGCACAACTCATAGTCAATTAAATGAGAAAGAACTAGCTGCATCAGGTGTCACCCAAAGTTATGTAAGACTTTGTATCGGTATTGAACACATCGATGATATTATTGAGGATCTTGATCAAGCATTGAATAAATCTTCAAAGGGTAATTTAAAAGCTGTAAGCTAATTCGAGGTTTTAATGTTTACGAATAGAAACTAATAATTAGGCGCTTTATATTTTGCAATATAAAGAAAATACAATGTTGAAAGTATTATTAAAATAGAATTTATCTGGTGTAGAGATGCATAAAGCATTTTTACTCCAGATAAAATTGTTAAAACTCCTAAAACAATTTGAAATAATAAACTAATTCCAATAACAAAAATTGGAATTCTTAAATTAGGATTCCCATTTTTTAAAACAAAAAAAAGTATATAAAAATATAATACAACTATTAAATAAGCTAAATTTCTATGAATAAATTGAACAAGTGATTGATCATCAAATACTGTAATTTTAAAAAAATCAGTAATCGCACTATCATCAGGAAAGTATGAAGAGCCCATTAATGGCCAAGTATTATAAATTTTTCCTGCATCCATCCCAGACACAAATGCTCCAATTATTAATTGTAAAAATAACAATAAAAGAAAAAATTTAATAGGTTTTAATTGAATGTTAATATGATTAATTTTTATATTAGTTAGATTTAAATATTTCCAAAAAACTATAGACAAAATGATAAAAGCTGTGACTAAGTGTAGTGATAATCTATAATGACTAACATCAATTCTATCAATTAATCCACTTGATACCATGTACCATCCAATAAATCCTTGAAAACACACTAAGAAAAAAATAATTGAATATTTTTTTAAAATCCAAAAACCATTTTTAATTGTAAAATAGATCATTGGAAAAAGAACAGTTAGACCAATTAATCTTCCCAATTGACGATGCGCCCATTCCCACCAAAAAATAATTTTAAATTCATTTAAAGTCATATTAAAATTTTGCTCTTTAAATTCAGGTATTGTTTTATAGAGATCAAAATATTCTATCCATTTATCATTTGTTAAAGGGGGTAATGAGCCAATAAAAAGTTCCCAACTAGTAATAGATAGTCCAGAGTCTGTTAATCTAGTTAGACCCCCTACTAAAATAATAAGCACGATCATCACTAATAATGTGATCATCCATATTTTTAATTGAGAATTTAAAGAATAATTCTGACTGTACATGATTAAATAAATATAATAATTATTAATTAAACCAATAAATTAAATGTCGCCTAAAAACAAAAAAAAATTAGAAATAATAAGGTCTAAATTGGATAAGTTAGATAATAAATTATTATCTTTAATTAAATATAGAACAAATCTTGTAAAAGAAGTTTTAAAACTTAAGGAATTTAAAAAAGAAATAGTAGATAAAAAGCGTATCAATTTTATACTTAAAAAAATTCACTCAAAATCTAAAAAACTAAAGATTGATCCTAAAATTACTAATCGTATCTGGAAAAATATGATTTTGTCTTATATCGATTACGAAAAGAGAAACTTTAAAAAAAAATAATTACTTACTGTGTGGTGGAAGCTTTTTTTCCACAAACATTTCATGTTTTCTAGTATCTGGATTGTATTTCTTTGCTGAAAGTTTAACTTTGGCCTTCTCACCTCCAGCAGGTTTTTTTACATAATAAAAGTAAGGGCTATCAGGTTTAGCCTCTGGAACCATTCTTACTTTAACGTGCGTTTTTTTTGCCATTTTTTAATTCTTTTAACTTATTAGAAATTTTTAATAACTTATTCCGTAAATTTTCAGTCCTTATAGATTTATCTGCAATTTCGTCAAGCTTTAAAGAGTCTTCATTATTTAATATTTTTTTTACGCCCTTTATTGTCATACCTTGATCTTTAAGTAAAAATTTAACTTTTTTAAGAAGATTTATTGTTTTTTCATCATAATATCTTCTATTAGAATTTAATATCTTTGGTTTAATTTGTTTAAATTGAGTTTCCCAAAATCTAATGACATGTGTAGGCAAAGCTCCTTTATCATTTGATTTAAGATTTAATATTCTAGCTACTTCACCAATAGTTTTGTAAGCGCTATTTGATTTATCCATTATTCTTTAAATTAACAAATTCTTTAAATTCCTTTGATGGCTTAAATAATACTACATCTCTGCTTGAAATTACTTTTGCTTCTTTAGTTTTTGGGTTTCTACCGATCCTAGATTTTTTTTGTCGAATAGAAAAAGTTCCAAATTTAGATAATTTTAATTTTTTTTCTTTTTTGATGTTAGCAATGATAGTTGATAAAAAATCCTCAATTAAATTTTCTGATATTTGTTTTGAAAAACCAAGCTGCATATAAACCAAATTAACTAAGTCTTTTTTAGTTAAATTAATTCTCATATTAAATATTTTGCTTAATCTTTTCTATCAAATTACCTTTTACAATTCTATGACAAACATCTAGAGAGTTTGAAAAGCCAATATAGTCAGTTCCTCCATGACTTTTAACAACTGGAGAATCTAGACCAATAAAAATTGCTCCATTATATAGTCTTGGATCTAATCTTTTCTTAAATTTCGTTAAGTTTGATATATTTAATAAAGATGAAATTTTACCTATTAATGTACCTGTCATCGCATTTTTTAATTCACTAGTTATAAAATTCGCAGTACCCTCTGCTGTTTTTAAAGCAACATTTCCTGTAAAACCGTCTGAAACTATTACATTAACCTCTCCATCCATAAGATGATTTCCCTCAATGTAACCAGCAAAGTTATAATTATCTGATTTCTTTTCATTTAATAATTGATAAGTTTCTTTGATAGTCTCATTTCCTTTTAATTCTTCTGAACCGATATTTAATAATGCTACGTTTGGTTTGTCATTTGGATAAAGTGAGGTATATAAAGAAGCTCCCATAATTGAAAAGTCTAATAAATTTTTAGAACTACATTCAATGTTGGCACCTAAATCCAATACAACACTCATGCCCTTTTTGTTTGGCCATAAAGCAGATAAAGCTGGTTTGTCTATATTTTCTATCATTTTTAAATTCAATTTTGAAACAACTAACAATGCACCTGTGTTACCTGCTGATATAACTATATCTGCTTCTTTATCTTTAACACTTTGAATAGCAAGCCACATACTTGTGTCCTTACCTCTCTTAGCGCCTTCTAATGGACTATCAGTGCTTTCAATTTTTTTTTCTGTATGAATTAATTCAAAAAATTCTGCAGGTATTTTTTCTCTAATTAATGGATCTATTTTATTTTTGTCCCCAAAAATTTTAAAAAAATTATTTTTATTAGTAGAATGATTTAAAATAATACCATCTATTATTTTCTTTGGCGAACCATCACCACCCATTGCATCTACTGCAATTTTAATCAAATCTGACATTTTAATAGATTATAATATACTATTCTTTTGGGTCTAAAACTTGTCTTCCCTTATACATGCCAGTTTTAAGGTCTAAATGATGAGATAGCCTGTATTCACCTGATTTTTTATCTTCAACTATATTTTTAGTTGAAAATTTCATTGTTTGAGCTCTTCTCATCCCTGTTCTGGAAGGGGTTTGTTTTCGTTTTGGTACAGCCATAATTATGGGTTACTTACACTTTTTAAATAAGAATTCAAAGTTTTTTTTGATAAATTTGAGTTAAAAAGATCAAAATATTCTAATAATTCCTCATTATTTTGAAAATCACTTAAAAAAAAAATGGAAATTTTTTTTAATTTATCTGACTTTGATAAATCATCCCAGAAATGAATTTCAGAAACCATTGAATGAAATAAATTAATATAATCTTTCATTTTTTTATTAATAGACTGGTCTCCATATCCAATTTCTCTAATACTCAATTCAAGTTGCCTAAAATTATAGTCATAAATTTCCTGCAGAATTTTCTTATTCTCCTCATTTTTATAATTTTTTAAAAAAAAAGAAAAATGCAGTAAAAAAAGGGTTAATCGATCAGAAAAATTATCTTCTCTATCAAGATTTTTATATAAATCTTTATTTCTAGTGTAATTAATTAAATTATTATAAATATGTATATATTTTTTATTCATGAATAAAATATTATATATAATTTTATTATCTTTTATAGTTTCAAATTGCTCATTTAAACCTGTTGTAAAACATCATGGTGTACCTTTTTTAGAAAAGAAACAGGCCTCAATAATAACCAATAAATCAAATAAAAATGACATAAAAAAAATTCTAGGACCTCCTTCAACAACAAGTAAATTTGATAATGATATCTGGATATATATAGAAAAAAAACAAACTCAATCAAAATTACTTAATTTTGGAAAAATGGAAATATTCAAAAACAATGTATTGGTTCTTGAAATTGATAATTATGGTATTTTAAAAAAAAAGGATTTTTACAATAAAGATAATATGAAAGAAATTAACATTGTAAAAGAAACGACAGAAATAGGATTTAGAAAAAAAGCGTTTATATATGATTTTTTATCTAGTATGAGACAGAAAGTTAATGACCCTCTAGGTCAGAGGGCCAAAAAACGTAAAGAAATTAGCCAGCGATAACAGCTAACAATAATAAGGCAACAATATTTGTTATTTTTATCATTGGGTTAACTGCTGGTCCCGCAGTATCTTTGTAAGGGTCACCAACAGTGTCACCTGTGACAGCAGCTTTATGAGCTTCTGAACCTTTTCCACCATGATTACCATCCTCAATATATTTTTTTGCATTATCCCAAGCACCACCCCCAGCAGTCATTGATACCGCAACAAATAAACCAGTGATAATTACACCAAGTAACATTGCACCAACTGCAGCTAAAGCAGCAACTTGTCCACCAATAGATAAAATTATAAAATATAAAACAACAGGAGATAAAACTGGTAATAGTGATGGTATAATCATTTCCTTGATAGCAGCTACAGTAAGTAAATCTACTAATTTAGCATAATCAGGTTTTTGTTTTCTTTTCATAATACCAGGAAATTTTTTAAATTGTCTTCTCACTTCAACAACAACTGCACCACCTGCTCTTCCAACAGCTTGCATACCCATTGATCCAAAAAGATAAGGTAACATTCCACCAATCAATAAACCAACGACTACATAAGGGTTGGATAAATCAAATGTTACAACGATACCTTCTAAAGCAGATCCTGCTTCTTTTGAAAAATGCTTGATATCCTCTGTGTAAGCAGCGAATAAAACTAAAGCACCTAAACCAGCAGATCCAATTGCATAACCTTTTGTAACAGCCTTAGTTGTATTACCAACTGCATCTAAAGCATCAGTAGTCTTTCTAACTTTTTTATCAAGATTAGACATTTCAGCAATACCACCAGCATTATCTGTTACAGGTCCATAAGCGTCTAAAGCAACAACCATACCAGCCAATGCAAGCATAGTAGTTACAGCAATTGCAATACCGAAAAGCCCAGCAATTGAATTCGTGATTAGAATACCTGCAACAATTATTAATGCAGGAATAGCAGTTGCTTCCATAGAAACAGCTAAACCTTGAATAACGTTAGTACCGTGACCAGTTGTTGATGATAGTGCAACAGATTTAACAGGTCTATAACTTGTTCCTGTATAGTATTCAGTAATCCAGATTAATAAACCAGTAATAACTAATCCAATAACACCACAATAATATAGATCCATTCCATTAAAAGTTTTATCATTTACTGTATATTCATTTGTAAAACCAATTACATGATCTGTAACTGGCCAAAGTATAACTAAAGATGCTACTGCAGATACAACAAATCCTTTATATAAAGCATTCATAACGTTATTACCTTTTCCAAGTTTAACAAAAAATGTTCCGATAATAGATGTTAACAAACATGCAGCACCGATTGATAAAGGATAAATCATCATATTTAGATCACCAACAAAGAAAATTGATGATAAAACCATTGTTGCAACAATTGTAACTGCATAAGTTTCAAACAAATCAGCAGCCATACCAGCACAATCTCCTACGTTATCACCAACGTTATCTGCAATTACAGCAGGGTTTCTAGGATCATCTTCTGGAATTCCAGCCTCAACTTTTCCAACTAAATCAGCACCAACATCTGCACCTTTTGTAAAAATTCCACCACCTAATCTTGCAAAAATCGAAATTAGAGAAGCACCAAAACCTAATGCAACTAAAGCATTTACAATTTCTCTTTCATCAACATTAGATTTCAATAATATATAATAATAAACAGCTATAGATAATAGTGCCAAACCAGCAACCAACATTCCAGTTACAGCACCAGATTTAAATGCAACGGATAGACCTTGAGCTAAGCCTTTTCTAGATGCTTCAGCTGTTCTTACATTTGCTTCTACAGAAACTAACATACCAACGTAGCCTGCAATACCAGATAGAGCAGCACCAATTAAATAACCAAGGCCTACTAGTGGACTAAATGCAATACTTACGATAACTAAAACCACAGCACCAACAATAGCAATAGTTTTGTATTGTCTTGCTAAATATGCTTTTGCACCAATTTGAATTGCAGATGCAATATCTTGCATTTTTGCATTTCCTGCGCTTGAATTAAGAATGTTTTTACCAGTTAAAAATCCATAAACGATAGATAATAAACCAGCTCCAATTGTGTATAATAATATTGTTTCTACTGTTCCGCTCATATTAACCTTAAGTTGTTGGTTGTTAAATTTTTAAGCCCGCACAATACAAAAAAAGATAGAAAAGACAACGATTAACTTCTAAAACCGATGAATATAACCTTTGGATTTAGCTCGTATTTGCTTGCCTTTTTCATCGAATATCAAAGATCTATCTTTACCAAATACAATTTTACCAATTTTAGTTATTTTAATTCCA
>CACJQX010000012.1 GCA_902595595.1 uncultured Pelagibacteraceae bacterium
GATCCACACTAACACTTTCTTGTTTAGTTTTTCCGTCTCTCATACCAATTCTTACATCAGAAGTAGTTTTCCCAGACTCGTTTGAAGGAACTGAAGTTTCAATTTTACCAATATTTCCTGTTGCAGTTAACTCTTCTTGCATTTCAGAATTTTCGGCAAACATACAAAGCTCAAGCATACTTCTTGAGCCATTCTCAAAATTAACAATTACATAAGCGTTATCAATAATATCTGGTTTTTTACCATCATACTCTTCATCTAAATGATTTACATCTTGTCCCCCACTCGCATAAACACTTACGGGCTCACTCTTAACAATAAAACGCATCAAATCAAAAAAATGACAACACTTTTCAACTAAAGTTCCTCCGGTATTTTTTTCAAATCTGTTCCAATCATTTACTTTTTTTAAGAAAGGAAACCTGTGTTCTCTTATTGTTAATGTTTTTAGATCACCAATTGTTTTGTTGTGAATTTCTTTGATAAATTTTGAAACGGGAGGCATGTACCTATATTCCATTGCAGTCCAAAAAACTGAAGGGTAATTTTTAGTAAGTTTTTCTATTTCTAAACAATCTTTTGTCTTAGTGCACAAAGGTTTTTCAACCAATATATGTTTCTTGGTTTTAATTACATCTTTTAAAATTTGAATATGAGTAAAATTAGGAGATGAAATTATATAAACATCAACTAAATTTTCTTTGATCAGATCTTGATGATTTTTAAAGCAAATAACTTCTGATTTGAGTAATTCTTGGCACTGTTTCAAAGACTCTTCGTGAGGATCTGAAAGAGCAACTACTTGAGCTTCATCTATTAAAGATAAATTTAAAATATGTTCTCTAGCCATTGTACCAGCTCCAATAATTCCATATTTAATTTTTTCCATATTTATTATTTATCAGTTTAATTAAATAATTTTAATCAATTGTTAATCCACTTGGTACTTTTTCTGGTTTACCGAGGGGTCTTTGATTTCCACTTTTTCCAGTTAGAGATTGTAAAAAAGATACCAATTGATCAATTTCTTTTTCAGTTAAATCTATTGGTTTAATGTCTATACTCGAAATAATTCTATCCTGTTCTCTTTTGTCAGAAAAAGTTACAAAATCTATTTGCTCTAACCATGGAGCCTTAGGTAAATTTGCATATTGAGGTTTCCAATTTTTATTCATAACTACTGGATTTAAATGATGTTTAATTATGCCTTTAAGTGTTGGATAAGCACCATTATGACCATAAGGTGCAGTTAAAGAAACATTTCTTAGCGCAGGTGTTTTAAATTTATACATGTCGTCTACATCATCTGTTTCAACCATTCTTCCAACATCACGTGCATAAGGATCAAAAGGCCTTGTCCTTCCAGGCCCAAATTGAGGAATTCCTATTGAATGAAATTTTTGATCAGACAATAAAGACCCAGAATGACATGAGCTACAATTAGCTTTACCATAGAATAAATTCATACCTGCAATCTGATTTGAATTTAAAGCTGATTTATTTCCATTTAAAAATTCGTCAAATGGAGAGTCAAAAGAGGTCCATTCATGAATTTCAAAAGCTGCAATTGAATTTACTATATGTGTAATATTTATATCTAAAGCATTATCAACATCCTCAAATGCATGTTTAAACATTTCAACATACTCTGGAATTCCTCTTATTCTATGAGTGATTACAGGCCAAACTCTATCTATTCTCATACTGTCTTTACCAACTTTCGAAACAAGTCCTATAATTTCATTTTCACCTGGATTTCCAGCCATTTCAAATTGTCTTGTCATTGGAAATAAAGCTTGTACCGCAACTATATTATCAAGCCCTTTTGGAAGTAGTTCTTGCGCTGGGGTATTAAAACCATTGCCAAATATATCAGATTTAGTCACTCTACCGTCATGAAGCAATGTTGTAATATCTTTAAATCCTAAATTCCATAATGCTAAAGCATTCCTAGGAATACGTTTTTTAATTTTATCATCCCCTGTTCCAGCTGTTCTTTCTAATCCAATACCATGTCCTCCTTCACCTATCCCTAATGAAAGTCCATCTGAACCACCTAGATCATGACTATGGCAGGTTGCGCAAGCAATGTTTCGATTTGCAGATAAAATTTTATCATGAAATAAAAGTCTTCCAATTTTAACTTTTTCTACATCAACTTCATGAAAATCTTCGCTCTTTAATGGTTTTGGTAAATCAATTGCGTAAGATTTATTTACTGAAATTAAAAATGGAATTATAAATATTATTATTTTTAAATGATTAAATATCTTTTTATACTGTTGTTTCTTCCATCCATAGTTTTTGCAGAAATAGAGAATGCTAGAGATTTGATGGAAGAAGGAAAATTTAAAGAAGCTATGGAAGAGCTTATGCCAGCAGCTAGATCGGGTAATGCAGATGCTGAAGAGCTTATTGGAATTATGTACGCTATGGGTCTTGGTGTTGAAAGAGATGATGTTAGAGCTTTTGAATGGTATCTCAGATCTTCTATGAAAGGTCATCCTGGCGCTCAATCTGGTGTTGGATGGTATTATGAAATTGGTAGAGGGCTTCCTGCTCCCGATCTTGTTAGAGCTTATATGTGGTATGGTTTGTCTGCTATTGGTGGAGACCCTGATGCTGCAATTTCTCAGGAAGAAGTTATTAAAAAAATGACTCCTGAACAAATTGAAAAAGCTCATATTCTCATAAAAGATTATAAATCTTGGATATATCCTTTTAGATAATAGGGCGAATAAATATCCGCCCTATTAAAATTATTTAGAAATTATAAATCTTTTTTATATGCACTAGATGCTTTTTTCTCAGCACTTGCTACTGCTTTAGTCAAAGCGTTGAAAATTTCTTTTCCACCTTTAACATTAGATTTAAACCAATCATAAACTGGGCTAGCAGCTTTTTTAAAGCTAGCTTTTTGATCAGGCGTTGGAACATATAAATCTCCACCACCTGCTACAAAGTCCTCATAAGCTTTGATTGATTTTCTCTTTGGAGAAGCAAAAGTTGCTTGCTGCAAAGCATAGAAACCATCTGTCACTACTTTTTTAAGATCTGGTGACATAGATTCATATTTTGCATTGTTCATCCACCATAATGCCCCCATGTATGCATGACCGTCTAAAGTAACGTATTTTAGACCTGCATCAGGAAACTTCATGTTCATAATGTCAGTAATTCCATTTTTAGAACCTTCAACTACACCGGTTTGAAATGATGTAAATAATTCAGGCCATGGAATAGGAGTTGGAGATGCACCTAACGCTCTTACAAGTTCCTGAGGTAAATCAGCTACAACTGTTCTGATTTTTAAACCTTTCATGTCGGACGGATTTGCAATTCTTCTTTTTGTATTAGCAAAATTTCTCCATCCTCCTGTGTTTCCAATTGTCATCAATCTAATTGAATCATTGGAATCTTTTAGAGCCATTTTTCTCATTGTTCTTACAAAATCACCTTGCATTACATCTTCAGCAATTCTGTCATCGGCCATTAGATAAGGTAAATCTAAAACTTGAACATATGGAAATACACCTGCAGCACCTCCAGAAGTAGAAATGTAAATATCTATACTTCCATCAGATACTCCTTGTAAACACTCGGCACCTTTTGAACAAAGCTGTGTTCCTACAAATAGTTCTACAGCTATTTTTCCATTTGAAGCTGCTTCTACGTAGTTTTTAAATACTACAGCACCATCATAATCTTCATCTTGATCATTAGAGTTCATTGTCATTCTCAAGTTGTAATCTGCAGCTGAAACAGATGCAGTAAAACTGATTAAGAATAATAATGAAAAAAATGATTTTATTAATTTACTCATAATTATTTCCCTCTCTTTAAATATTTATGTTTATAAACTATACTTAAATTGATTTAGAGAGTCTATCGAGTAGTAAAAAAAATATATTTATTTTGCAAAACCAGTAAGCAAAGGAATAGTCATCGAGATTGATGGAAAATAGGTTATTAAGAATATAACTATAGCTTCTACTGCTAAGAATGGCAATATAGCTTTTGCTATTGTTTCAACTCTTTCACCAGATACAGAAGATGCAACAAATAAAACAAGGCCCATTGGTGGAGTTGCTAAACCAACAGTTAAATTAACAGACATTATAATTGCAAAGTGCACAGGATGAACACCTAGCTCAACAAATACTGGTCCAAGAATTGGTCCCAAGATAATTATCGCTGGACCTGCATCTAAAAACATTCCAACAACAAATAATAAAATATTTATAAGAAATAACAAAACATATGGATTATCAGTTAATCCCAAAACAAATGCAGCAAGATGCTCTGGAGCATGTGATAAACTTACAACTGTTTTAAAAGCCATCGCAGCACCAACTAAAAGAAGAACTACCGAAGATACCATTGCTGCTTTTGTCATAACCTTAGGAACATCTTTCCATTTTAATGATTTCAGAACAAATAGACCTATAAACATTGCATAAGCAGCTGCTACAGCTGATGCTTCAGTTGGTGTAAAAATTCCTCCAAGTATTCCACCTAAAATTATTACAGGTGTCATTAAAGGAAAAAAAGCTTTGAGAGATGCTTTGCCTCTTTGGCTCCAAGTAGTTTTTTTTGTTACAGCAGGAAAATTATATCTCTTAGCCATAAATTTTATTGTGATCATTAAGCTTACGCCAACTAAAATACCAGGAACTATTCCAGCTAAAAATAATGCAGCAACACTTTCACCCATTACATATGCGTAAATAATCATAATGCCTGATGGAGGAATAATTGGTCCAATTACAGAACTAGCTGCAGTGATAGCTGCTGCAAATTTTTTTGTATATCCTTGTTTTTCCATCGCAGGAATAAGCATTGATCCAATTGCCGATGTATCAGCTACAGCTGAACCTGATAAACCAGCAAACAACATTGAAGTCAGAACATTGACATGAGCTAATCCACCTTTTAAGTGACCCATCATTGCTTGACTAAATTCAACTAGCCTATGAGTTATTCCTCCCCTATTCATTAACTCTCCTGCCAACATAAAAAAAGGTATTGCCATCAATGGAAAGCTATCTATTCCGTTATATATATTTCTATAAAGCATAGCTCCATCTCTTGCTTGATCATTTAGCCAAAGTAAAATTCCTGGTGCTGCTAACAGTCCAAAAAATACAGGTAAACCAATTAACAAAAATAATAAAAACAAAGGAAGAAACCAAACTAACATTATTGTGTCTCCAGTTTTTGTTTATCGTAATCCTCAGGTAAGTCTAACTTAGTAAAATTTGTGAGAATATTTCTTAGAATTAATTCTATGTTTACAGAAATTAAAAAAATAATTCCTATTGGTAATGACATGTACATCCAAGCTAATTTTATTGGTTCTGCTTTTCCACCAATTAAATGAAAAGGAATTTTTATCGAAGAAGAATTAAATATCCATCCTGCATTAATATGTTTAAAACCTAATTCTAAACCTATTACTAAGACGAAAAGAGATACTATTAATAAAAATAAAGTTAATAATGTTGATATAAGTTTTGGTAAAAATCTCTCTAATAAATCAATAGAAACAAATCCGCCCCATCTATAGGCAGAAGGTGCAATCAATCCTGTCATCCATAACATTAAAAATCTAGCAACCTCATCAGGCCACGGTAGTGCATTATTTAATACATACCTAAAAAATACTTGTACCAAGATAACAATCACCATCAAAAGTATTGCTATCCATGCAAACTGTCTGCCAATTCTTAAAAAAAAAGTATTTATTTTCTCAAAGATATTAAAAATAAATAGGAGAATATTTATTGTCAAATTCACAGCTAAATTTATTTTAATTATTTAATAAATACAACTTTAATCAAAAAACTAATTTACTTTATAGAATAATTTTCGTATTAAAAATGCTCTCTTAAAAATTGATATATAATTATGAGTAATAAAAAAAAGATATTAATTATTCAAAAAGTCCATGAAAAAGGTATGGAATTAATTAACAATCATCCTAACTTTGATGTTGAGGTAACTGATGACACTTCAGTAGAAAATTTAAAATCAAAGTTAAAAGATTGCGATGGTGCATCAATAAGAATTGCAAAGCTTCCTGGTGAAACCTTTGAAGAAGCAAAAAATTTAAAAATTATTTCAAGACATGGCGTTGGTTACGACAATATCGATTTAAAAAAAGCTAAAGAAAAAGATATTAAAATAGCAATAACAGCTAACGCAAATGCTGTTACAGTTGCAGAACATGTAATGTTCGTTTTGTTAAATATTGCAAAAAGAAAAGACTTATTTGACAAAACAGTAAGAGATGGAAATTTTAAAGACAGAAATAAATTACCAAAAACAATAGAAGTTTGGAAAAAAAATTTTTTAATTATGGGGTTTGGAAGAATAGGAAAAGCTTTAATCAAAAGATGTCTAGGTTTCGAAATGAATGTATTTGTCTACGATCCATTTGTAGACAAAGATAAAATTGAAGAATTAGGTGGAAAAAAAGTAGATGATCTAGCTGAAGCAGTAAAAACTATGGATGTTATTTCGCTCCATATGCCTTTAACGGATAAAACTGAAAATTTAATTAATTATGATTTATTAAAAACAATGAAAAAAACTTGCATTATCATTAATGCAGCAAGAGGTGGAATTATACATGAAGAAGATCTTGATAAAGCACTAAATGAAAATTTAATTTTTGGAGCTGGAATTGATGTTTTTAAAAAAGAACCACCTGATGACAATAATCCACTTCTTAAAAATGAAAAAGTTTATTTAAGTCCACATACTGCAGCTTTTACCGATGAATGTATGACAAGAATGGGTAAAGAGACAATTCAAAATATTATTGATTTTTTTGAGGAAAAGTTAGAAAAATCTAAAATTGTAAAACTTTAATATGAAAATTAATTTCAAAAATTTTGGATTTTTAGAATTTTTAGTCTCAGCATCTGCAATCTTTGTAGTTGGTATGTTAATTTGGACAGCAAGTACAAGACCAGCTGTTGAAGCTAAAGCTAATTTAGTAAAAGAAAATCACAACAAAGTTGTTGATCTAATTAATGATGAAATTAATAAATGTGGAAATAACGAAGAAGGTAAATTCACTGTTTGGGGTGATCCATGTAATGGTGAATGGATAGCTGATAAAGTTGTTAATTATATTAATGAAAATTTAAAAATAGAAAATCCATTTTCTGATGATTCAAAAGTGAAAACTGATCCTGATCCAAGAATAAAAGCTGAAGGTAAAGCTGGTCAAGCCGTTGAAATGGGAGTGATCTTTGTAATGTCTTCGAATTTTTTACCTGATCCAGGTTCGGAGTGGATTGTTGGTACTTGTTTTAAATCACCTTGTGTTGCAGCAGGAAACAACGAACTTACTTCTATTTATAGATAATCAATTTTTAAAAATCTCTATATTGCTGCTATTTAAGGTTTCAGTTAAATATTTATAACCAATCTTTGCATATTCAAAAGGATTTGCTTTTGCTGGATCTTGCTCAGCTTCAACTACCAACCAACCTGAATAGTTTTTTTCTTTTAATACATCAAATAGTGGTTTGTAATCAATACAGCCGTCTCCAGGTACTGTAAAAGCACCCTCTAAAAATGCTCCTCTAAAACTTAAATCTTCTTTCAAAGATTTTTCTAAAACATCTTTTCTAATATCTTTGCAGTGCATATGAATAAGTCTTTCACTGAAATCTTTTAATATTTTTAGAGAATTACCCTGAGCAAACAACATATGGCCAGTATCTAAAGTAAGTTTAACACTGTCATCAGTATTTTCTAACAATCTTATGGTATCTTCCTCAGTTTCTATAACTGTTCCCATGTGATGATGGTAAGCAAGAGGCATTCCTTCATCTTCTAAATATTTTCCCATTTCAGAAATTTTTGAATAGTACTCTTTAGCTTCATCAAGATCCATTTTTGGTCTTGTGGAAAGTCTTCTGTTTGGATCTCCTTGGATCGAACCTGAAACTTCAGCAAAAACCATACAAGGTGAATTGCAATCTTTAAATAATTTTAGCTGATCTTGAATTAAATTTTTTTCCTCTGTAATGCTATTTTTTCTTAAGTTTGCTCCATACCAACCTGAGCAAAGATTTAAATTAAACTCTTTTAATTTAGGTATTAACTCCTCAGATGTTTTGGGAAATTTTCCTCCAGACTCAATTCCAATAAAACCTGCCTGACTTGCTTCTGACAAGCATTGTTCTAAAGAAGTATCACCTCCTAGTTCTGGCATGTCATCATTGCTCCATGCAATCGGCGCTATTCCTAATTTTACTGACATAAATAAGTCTTATATATATAAGTTTTAAAAATGAAATCTAAAAAATTAAAACTAGGTATCATTGGAGGTGGACCTAATTCTTGGATTGGTCACGTGCATAGAATTTCATCAAGGTTTGATGACAAATATGAAATTGTAGCAGGAGTTTTTTCAAGAAATTCAAAACAATCAACTTCTTTTGGAAAAAGCATCGGTGTGAGTGAAGATAGATGTTATTCAAATTATTTAACTATGGCCAACAAAGAAAGTCTTCGAGAAGATAAAATTGATGTTGTATCAATAATGACACCGCCAGGAAGTCATCAAATTATTGCTGAAAAATTTATTGATAAAAATATTCATATAATTTCTGATAAACCTTTTGCGGCTGATCTGAAACAAGCCAAAAGTTTGTTTAATAAAATAAAAAAAAATAAAAAAATTAAATACGCTCTAACACATAATTATTCGGCCTACCCCATGGTTCGAGAAGCCAAAGTATTAATTGAAAAAGGAAAAATTGGAAATGTAGAAGATATTAATTTTGAGTATGTTCAAGACTGGAGTGAAGGAAAAACAATAAATAAAAAAAACTCTAGAAAAATGTTTCGTTGGAAACTTGATAAAAAAATTGTAGGCGTCTCTACAGTTTTAAACGAACTTGGGTCTCATGCTTGTCATCTTGCAAGCTATATGTCTGGATTAAAAACAAAAAAAGTTTTTGCTGATATTAGCCAAGTATCAAAAACAGTTAAAATGGATAACAACGCTAAAGTATTAATTGAATTTGATAATGGTGCAAAAGGAATGTTTTGGACAAGTTGTACTGCAAGAGGTGGGGTCTATGGTTTGAGAATTAGAATTTTTGGATCTAAAGGAAGTTTAGAATGGGTACAAAATGATCCAACTTATTTAAAATTTAATCCATCAAAGGGAGCTGTTAGAATATTAGAAAGAGGATTTCATGACGCAAGTTTTTCAAAAAAATTTTCTAGAATAAAATTTGGTCATCCTGAAGGTTATTTGGATGCTTTTTCTAATATTTATAGAGAGTTTGCTGAGTCATTAAAATCAAAAAAAAGAACTTTCTATCCTAATGAAGATGATGGATATGAAACTGCTAAATTTATTGATGCATGTAAAAAATCTAGCAAATCAAAAAAATGGGTTAAACTATGATTAACGTTGCTTTAATTGGTCTTGGAAGAATTGGTCAAATGCATGCTGAAAATTTATTTTCTCATAAAAGTTTTAACTTAAAATATACTTTTGATATCAATACAAAACTTAATCAAAAAATATCGAAAAAATTTAACTCAACATCTATCAACAATCCTAAAATTGCTTTCAAAGATAAAAATATAGATCTAATATTTATTGCATCAAGCACACCAACGCATATCAAATTAATTGAGGAAGCAGCTAAATACAAAAAGGTGATTTTCTGTGAAAAACCTTTAGATTTAAATATTGATAAAGTTAATAAATGTCTAAGAAAAATTAAAACACTTAATCCAAAAATACAGTTGGGATTTAATAGAAGATATGACCCGGGTCATAGTTCGTTAAAAAAAGAGCTTCAAAAAGGAAAAATAGGAAGGCTAGAAAAAATTATAATAACAAGCAGAGATCCAGCACCTCCTCCTCTACATTATTTAAAAGTTTCTGGAGGTATATTTAAAGACATGATGATACATGATTTTGATTTAGCTAGATTTTATTTAGAAAAAGATGAAGTGAGCTCAATTTTTTCAACAGGAAGCAATATTTCAGACAAAAAATTTGATAAAATTAAAGATTATGAGCTTGCCTCATGTATTTTAAGATCAAAAAAAGGTGTGCAATGTATAATTACTAATTCAAGACATTGTAGTTTTGGCTATGATCAAAGAGTAGAGTTGTTTGGATCTAAAGGAATGTTGATATCTGGAAATAAAAAAGAAAACGAGACAGAAATATTTAACAGAAATAACACTTCTCAAAAAAAAACCTCTTCTTAATTTTTTTATTGATAGATATGTTGATGCTTACAAGCTTCAGCTTGATGAACTAGCTAAATACACAATAAAAAAAAACAAACCTATATCTAGTTTTGAGGATGGAAGAAGAGCTCTTATCATTGCTAATGCTGCATCAAATTCTTCGAAACAAAAAAAACAAATTAAAATAAAATTTTAGTTTCAACTAAAAATTGAAAATCTACAATAATTATAAACTGTGTATAAAAGTTATACATTTTAAAGTTGTCATCTTTACAACTCAGTTTTTTCTATGATAACGTCTTCTCTTTAAAAGTTAACTTTTTAATAACGAGAGGGAAATATAATGAAAACATTATACAAATCATTATTAGCTTTTGTTGCTTGGGTTATGCTTTCAGTGTCTGCTTTAGCGGTAGATGTGATCGTTGTATCTCACGGACAAGCTAACGACCCGTTTTGGTCTGTTGCTAAGAATGGTGTAGATAAAGGATGTGCTGATATGGGAATATCTTGCAAATACACTGCACCTGCTACTTTCGACATGGTTGAAATGGCTAAATTAATTGACAACGCAGTTTCACAAAAACCAAAAGGTATTGTGATTACTCTTCCAGATGCTGCTGCTTTAGGAAAATCTGTTAAAGCTGCTATCGCTGCTGGTATTCCAGTAATTTCAATGAACTCTGGTTCAGATGACTTTGCATCACTAGGTATCAGTGCTCACGTTGGACAAACTGAGTTTGAAGCTGGTGTAGGTGGCGGACAAAAAATGAAAGCTGCTGGTGGTAAAAAAGCACTATGTGTTAACCACGAAGTTGGAAACGTTGCGCTAGACAGAAGATGTGCTGGATTCAAAAAAGGTTTTGGTGGATCAGTTGACATCTTAGGAACTTCTAATGACCCAACAGAAATTCAAAAAGCTGTTGCTGCTAAATTAGGTGGTGGATATGACACTATCCTAACTTTAGGTGCTGGTCTTGCAGGTGAAGCTGCTCTTAAAGCTTTAGAAGCTGCAGGAAAAGTTGGTAAAGTTAGACTTGGTACATTTGATATGTCACCAGGAATGTTAAAAGCTGCTGCTGCAGGTAAAGTAGAGTTTTTAATTGACCAACAACAATACCTACAAGGTTACTTACCAATAGCAATTTTTGGTCAGTACATGAGATATGGAACTATGCCAGCTGGAGTAGTTATGACTGGTCCTGGTTTCGTAACTCCTGACAATGCTGCTAAAGTAATTAAGTGGGCAGCTCAAGGTTACAGATAAAAAATACTTTAAAAGGCCTAGCTAACTTTTAGTTAGGCCTTTTTTCTAAACAAAATTCAAATTAATGTCAGATAAAGCAAAAAGCATCGCATCAAAAAAAACTTCTGGTCAAGACGAAAGGCTAAAAGAAGTTTCTAAATTAAGATTACTTTTAAATAGACCTGAATTAGGTGCTGTTGGTGGTGCAATTTTAGTATTCATATTTTTTGGAATAGTTGCAGGTGATACAGGAATGTTTAGTGCTTATGGAACTCTAAACTTTTTAGATGTCTCTGCAAATTTAGGAATAATCGCAATTGCTGCAGCAATGCTAATGATTGGTGGTGAATTTGATTTATCAATTGGATCAATGATTGGTTTTGCAGGAATTTGTATAGCAATACCTGCAATTTATTGGGGCTGGCCTTTATGGATAAGTATTATTTTTGCTTTTGCTATGGCAGTACTTGTTGGTTATTTTAATGGTATCCTTGTTGTTAGAACAGGACTTCCATCTTTTATAGTGACTCTTGCAATGTTGTTTATTTTAAGAGGAGCAACATTAGCAATCACAAGATTAATTACAGGAAGAACTCAAGTTCCTGGTTTAAGAGTTTTAATTGAGAATGATCCAATCGCTTGGATGTTTGCAACTGATACATTCAAGTGGTTATTCACTTGGTTGGGTTCAATGAATTTAATTGCATTAAGAACTGATGGTACTCCATTAGCTACTGGTATTCCACCTTCAGTAATATGGTTTATTGCTGCTACACTTTTTGCAACATGGATATTGATGAAGACTAGATATGGTAACTGGATTTTTGCATCAGGAGGAGACAAGAACGGTGCAACAAATGTTGGTGTGCCTGTCGGAAGAGTTAAAATAAGTTTATTTATTGGGACAGCAGTTGCAGCAACCATTTTTGCAACTATTCAAGTTTTAGATGCTGGTTCTGCAGACACTATGAGGGGAAATTTAAAAGAATTAGAAGCAATTGCAGCAGCAGTTGTTGGTGGTTGTTTATTGACTGGAGGATATGGTTCTGCAATTGGTGCAGCTTTTGGTGCATTAATATTTGGAACTGTTTCAATGGGAATATTTTATACAGACGTTGATACTGATTGGTTTAAAGTGTTTTTAGGAGCAATGATGTTGATTGCTGTAGTGTTTAATAATTACATTAGAAAACGAGTAACTGAGAGTAAATAATGTCAGAAAATTTAATTGAATTTAACAACATTAGTAAATTTTTTGGAAAAGTAATTGCTCTTAAAGATGTCACTATGAAATTAAAAAAAGGTGAGATCATGTGTTTACTTGGTGACAATGGTGCGGGAAAATCAACATTAATTAAAACTTTAGCAGGTGTTCATAAACCCGATGAAGGTGAAATAGTAATTGAAGGAAAAAAAACTGTTTTTGACTCACCAAAAGATGCTTTGGATATGGGTATTGGAACTGTTTATCAAGACTTAGCACTAGTTCCATTAATGAGTGTTACTAGAAATTTTTTTATGGGTAGAGAACCATTAAAAGGGCCTCCTTTTTTAAAAACTTTTGATATTGAAAAGGCAAATCAAATTGCTGCAGAAAGAATGGGTCAAATAGGAATTGATGTAAGAGATCCCTCTCAAGCAGTTGGAACAATGTCTGGTGGTGAAAGACAATGTTTAGCAATATCAAGAGCTATTTATTTTGGTGCAAAAGTTTTAGTTTTGGATGAACCAACCTCTGCTCTTGGTGTGCATCAAGCGTCAATGGTTTTAAAATACGTCGTTAAAGCTGCTTCACAGGGATTAGCGGTAATTTTAATTACTCATAATGTTCACCATGCTTATCCAGTTGGAAATAGTTTTACAGTTCTAAATAGAGGAAAAAGCCTAGGAACTTTTAATAAAAAAGATATCAGTAGAGAAGAACTTTTAGGGATGATGGCAGGTGGTGAAGAATTAGACAAGCTCGAAGTAGAACTTGAAGAGATGAATCGACTTAATAGTTAATAGCTATTTTCTAAATAAAAATATATTATAATAGCTACTTATGAGTGTTCTTAAAGATAGTTTTGGCAGAAAATTTCCTTATATCAGATTGTCAATTTCTGATGTTTGTAATTTTAAATGTGGATATTGTTTGCCTAATGGTTACCAAGTAGACAAAAACGACTCTAGAAAGTTTCTTCATTTAGATGAAATTAAGCGACTTGCAAATTGTTTTTCTGAACTTGGTGTAAATAAGATCAGAATTACAGGTGGAGAACCAACGGTAAGAAAAGATTTTTTTGATATTATAAAAGTATTAAAATTTGAATCAGGAATTCAAAATGTATCTATTACTACTAATGGTTATAAATTAGATAAAAAAGCAGAACAATTAGTTAACAGCGGGCTTACCGGTATCAACATAAGTATTGATAGTTTAGATAGAGAAGGATTTAAAAATATTACCGGTCATGACAGGTTACCAGAAATTTTGAATGGCATAGAAATTTTGCAAAGTATAGGTTTTGAAAATATTAAAATTAATGCTGTACTTTTAAATGGAATTAATTCGTCAATAAAGGATTTTAATACTTGGGCTAAGTACATAGAAAAAAATAGAGTTGATTTAAGATATATAGAATTAATGAGGACCGGTGATAATTTAGATTATTTTAAAAAATACCATGTTTCATCAGCAATTTTTAAAGAATATCTAAAGGAAAATAAATGGATATATCAAACATTTGGTAAAGATGCGGGACCCTCTTTAAATTATATCAACCCTAAATATAAGGGTAAGTTTGGTATTATTGCTCCATATTCAAAAGATTTTTGTAAATCATGTAATAGACTAAGAATTACATCAAGAGGTGATTTAAGACTTTGTCTATTTGGAAATACTGGAATTAATTTAAGACATCTTTTACAAAAGGATGATCAGTTAAATGAATTAAAAGATTTAATAATGAAACAAATGCAGTTCAAAAAAGAGTCTCATCATTTAGAATTGGGTGATACTGGGTCAACAAAAAATTTATCAAAAACTGGTGGATAGTATGAAAAATTTAAAAATTATCAGTGATAATGATTTAAAAGATTGGGCAAAAGAAATTTTTAAAAAAAATTCTTTTAAAATGATTGATGTTTCGGAAAAAAAAGAAACATTTAGAAGAGCTTTAGCTTCTGGAAAAATTTACGTTGGTGATGAAGTTTTTGAGCTAATAAAAAATAAAGAAATGCCGAAAGGTGATCCGATAACCTTGGCTGAAGTCTCTGCAGTTTTAGGTGTAAAAAAAACAAGTGAATTAATTCCACTTTGCCATCCTTTAACAATAGACCATACTGCTACAAAAATTATCATGAATGAAGAAGATAAATCTCTAGAAGTTTTTTGTGTAGTTTCAACACATGCAAAAACTGGGGTTGAAATGGAAGCAATCATGGGTGTTAATGCTGCTCTAATCACAATTTATGATTTAAGTAAAATAATTAATCCACACCTCAAGATAGATAATGTAAAACTATTAATAAAAGAAGGTGGAAAAAACGGATTGTGGAAAAACCCCGATGGTCTACCAAATTTTTTAAAAGATTTATTTTAAAAATATAATGAAAGTTAAAATTGAGTTATTTGGTGCTGCAAGAGATTTCAGTGAACAAAATTTACTAGAATTAGATTTAGAGCAAAAATCAACAATAAAGGATATTCGAAAAAAAATAATTCAATATTTAGATGAAAGATTTAATGGTAATGAAAACTATAAAAAAATTGTCAATTCTTCAGCTTTTTGTTCGGAGAAGAATAATATTGTTAGCGACAATTATAAAATAACAAATAACGAAAAAATCGGTATCATACCTCCTATAGGAGGAGGTTAATGCTTCATACAAAAATCGTAGATAGTAAAGATAAAAAACTTTCAATAAATGATGCAGAAAGATTTATAACTTCTGTCGAATTTGGGGCATCAATATTTTTTACTGGTACAGTAAGAAATCTAAATAATAACAAAAGTGTAATTGGCATTACTTACGACAGTCATGATGAACTTGTCATAAAAAGTTTTGAGGAAATATATAAAGAGGCTGATAAAAAACTTAATATTCAGGATAAAGCTGTTTTTATAGAACACGCTAAAGGTTATTTAAATCTTGGAGAAATGAGTATTATAATTGCTGTTGCATGCAAACACAGAGATCAAGCTTATGTTTTGTCTAGATATATTATCGAAGAAATTAAAAAAAGATCACCTATATGGAAAAAAGAACATTATACAGACAATCAAAGTGATTGGTTAAAAGGTAACCCTATAGTTCATGAAAAAATTTAAATACTCAGAAATCACACCAGAAAAAATTTACAAAAACAGAAGATCGTTTATTAAATCTATTGGTTTAGGAGCAAGTTCTTTAGCGATTTCAACTATTCCGTTTGCAAATAAATCCTTAGCAAATGAGAGAGATAAATTAACAAGTTATAAAGATATTACTACTTATAATAATTATTATGAGTTTGGTACATCAAAAGGTGATCCATATAGAAACTCGCAAATATTTAAAACTTCTCCATGGGATATAAGCATTGAAGGTGAAGTTGAAAAACCAATAAAATTATCTATGGAAGAAATTTCTGAAATGTTTGTATCAGAAGAGAGAATTTACAGACTTAGATGTGTTGAAGGTTGGTCAATGGTTATTCCATGGATGGGTTTTTCTTTAAGTGAATTACTTTCTAAAGTTAATCCAACTAACAAAGCAAAATTTGTTGAATTTGAAAGTGTTTATGATCCTGCGCAAATGAAAGGTCAAAGATACCCTGTTTTAAACTGGCCATACAATGAAGGTTTAAGAATTGATGAAGCAATGCATCCTTTGACTACCGTAGTTACAGGTTTATATGGTAAAAAACTTCCAAATCAAAACGGAGCACCATTTAGAATTTTTATTCCTTGGAAGTATGGTTTTAAAAGTGCAAAAGCAATTGTTAAAATTAAATTTGTAGAAAATATGCCTACTTCCTCATGGATGTGGGCTTCGCCGAGAGAGTATGGATTTTACTCAAATGTTAATCCTAATGTTGATCATCCAAGATGGTCACAGGCAACTGAAAGAATAATTGGAGAAGGTATATGGGCTCCAAGGGTTAAAACTTTAATGTTTAATGGCTATGGTGATGAAGTAGCAAGTTTATATACTGGTATGGATTTAAAAAAGTACTTTTGATGATAAAGTATTTTAAGCTAAGTATTTTCATATCAAGTATAATTCCATTTCTACTTATAACTTATAAAATTTTTTTTAATAAATTAGGACCAGAACCAGTTAAAGAAATAACTCATTTTACAGGAGAATGGACTTTAATTTTCATATGTTTAACCTTGTCGATGAGTCCATTAAAAAAATTAACTAATCTAAACTATTGGGTAAAAATTAGAAGAATGTTGGGATTGTTTGTTTTTTTTTATGCCTCATTGCATTTATTTACTTACATTGGCATAGACTATAGATTTAGTTGGCAACCAATTTTTGATGATGTTGTTAAAAAAAAATATATTTTTGTTGGTTTTGCTGCTTGGGCTTTGTTAATACCACTAACAATAACCTCTTCACAAAAAATGATGTTATTGCTTAAACAAAATTGGAAAAAATTACACAAACTAATATATGTAATTGCAATTTTAGGTTCTTTACATTTTATTTGGTTGTCTAAAACTATTTATTTTAAACCTTTATTTTACTTTGTGGTAATAACAGTATTACTAGCTCTAAGAATAAACTTTAAAAGATATTTGAAAAATGAGTAATTTTCCTGAAAAAAAAATATTTGAAGAAGCAGATAATTGGATAAAAAATAATAAAAAAGTTTCATTAGCAACAGTTGTCCAAACGTGGGGTTCATCACCATTAGGAATTGGTAGCAGAATGATAGTAAGTGAAGATGGAAATTTTTTAGGATCTGTTTCTGGAGGCTGTGTGGAGGCTAAAGTTATTGAAGAATGTATATCTTTAATGAAAAATAAAAAAATTTGTAAAAAAATAGATTTTAATGTCTCGAATGAAAATGCATGGGAAATAGGATTGGCTTGTGGTGGCGATATTTCAATTTATATTGAAGAAATTAAATAATGAAATTAGAAATAATCAGAGAAACTTTAAAAAATAAATCTTTAAAAAAGGAATTTGCACTCATAACAAATTTAATTAATGGCGAAAGTGAAATATTTTTTCCTGGTAATGATCTTAGTGAAATGTTTTCAAAATATTCAGAGGAAATTGAAAAAATATTTAACTTAAATAAAAATGGTATAATAGAAAATTCAGAAATATTTGTTCAAACATATAAAAATCCAATTAAGGTAATCATCGTTGGAGCTGTAGATATTTCAAAATATTTAATTGAATTTGCTAAAAATTTAAATTTTGAGATTATTATCGTTGATCCTAGAGGGTATTTTGCTTCAAAAAAAAGATTTCCAGATACAAAAATTATAAATAAATGGCCCAATGAAGCTTTTTATGAAATAGAAGCTAATTCAAGTACGGCTTTGGTTACTTTAACTCATGATCCAAAAATTGATGATCCTGCCTTACAGTATGCGTTAAAAAATAAATTTTTTTATATTGGTGCCCTAGGAAGTAAAAAAACACATGAAAAAAGATGCTCAAGATTAATAGAGGCTGGTTTTAAAGAAATAGAATTAGAAAAAATAAATGGACCAATTGGTATTAAGTTGGGAGGAAAGTCACCATCTGAAATAGCGTTATCAATCATTTCACAACTTGTTTACGAAAAATATAAAAATAAAATTTAAATTTATTTATTGTGTTGATCGTTTTTGTGATTAATACTTTATTCATGAATGATAATCAAAAAAAAGAACTTCAATCAGCAGCTTTTGAGAGATTGTTAAAACATCTGGATGAAAGAAAAGATGTTCAAAATATTGATCTTATGAACCTTGCTGGGTTCTGTAGAAATTGTTTGTCAAGATGGTTTAGAGAAGAAGGTGAAAAAAATGGAGTAAGCATGTCAGACTTAGAAGCTAGAGAGCATGTTTATGGAATGCCTTATTCTGAATGGAAAGAAAAATATCAAAAATAATTATTTTTCTTTAAGTCTTGGAAATAGTTCAACAAAATTACAAGGTTTGTGATTAATATCTAATTGATGTTTTAAAATTCCATCCCATGCATCTGTTACACCTCCTGAGGAACCAGGTAATGCAAAAATATATTTTCCATTAGATAAGATTGCACAAGCTCTAGATTGAATTGATGATGTACCAACTGTTTTTAAGCTAATTGTTCTAAAAACTTCGCCAAATCCAGGTATGTGTTTATCAGCAATCTCCTCTAATGCTTCAGGAGTAATATCTCTACCGGTTAAACCTGTGCCACCAGTCGTAATAATTACATCAATATTTTTGTTATTTGTCCAGTCTTTTAAAATTAATACAATGTCATCTTTATTATCTTTGCAAATTTTTCTATCAATTAATTTATGATTAGCCTTAGCAATTTTATCTACAAGGATTGCACCTGATTTATCGTTATCAATTGTCCTAGTATCTGTTACAGTTAATAAAGCTATATTTACAATCATAATTTTCGAATGATTATACTAACAATATTTTTTTTTATAACAGCAATTTTTTACTCTAGTATTGGTTTTGGAGGTGGATCTACTTACCTTGCTTTGATGTTGATTTGGGATGTCCCCTTCTATATTTTTCCAATTGTAGCATTAATTTGTAATATTATTGTTGTAAGTGGTAATTCAATAAATTTTTTGAGGACAAAAAATATCAATATAAAATTACTCACACCGTATTTAATTGGATCTACGCCTTTTGCTTTTCTTGGAGCTTCTATTTCGATTGATAAAAATTTATTTGAGATTTTACTATTCTTTATTTTATTTATTGCTGGAATTTTTTTATTATTAGAAAGTAAATATTTCAATAATGATGAAATTATAATTAGAAAGGTCTCAAAAGTTATTTCTATTTTTATTGGTTCAATTATTGGTTTTATATCTGGGTTGGTGGGAATAGGTGGAGGAATATTTTTAAGTCCAATATTATTTCTTCTAAAAGCTGGTTATCCAAAACATATAACAAGCTCAGCATCTCTATTTATATTGATCAACTCTATTTTTGGAGTAGCAGGACAACTAACAAAAGACATAGTTTTAAATGAATTTTTTAACTATTGGCCTTTGTTTGTTACTGTTTTAATAGGGGGACAAATTGGAAGTTTTTTAAATATAAAATTTTTATCTAATAGAGTCCTAGCTTTGTTGACATCTTTATTGGTAATTGTTGTAGCTATAAGAATGGGAATTAGAATATTTATATAATTTTTTGTTTTCCACCTTTTTTAACAAAGTAAATACCAATACAAACTGCAATTAAAGAAACTAAGACTTTTGTAGTTATTAATTCTTTTAAAAATATGTAACCTAATATAGTTCCAAAAATTGGAATTAAGTAAGAGACTTGAGATTGAAAAATTAATCCATTTGTAGTCAAAATTCTAAAACGTAACAACCAAGCAATACCCGTAGGAACAATTCCTAAGTAAATAACCGATATAAGAGAGTCTGTTCTTGGCATAGTCTTAAATGGTTGTTCAATTAAAAATGTTAATGGAAACAAAATAATTATTGCCCAAATTAAAATAGATCCAGTTACATTTTCGTTTTTTTTCTTACTTATTTTTAATGTTAGTACCCCGCCTACAACATAACAGGTTGATCCAAGTAATATTAATAAAGCTGAAATAAAATTATTTTCATCTATTAAAAGATTATCAGAAAATAAAAAAACTATTCCGGAAAATCCAATTAAAATTCCAATAGTTTTTATTAAATTGAATTTTTCATTTTTTGTATAAAAATGAGCTAACACTGTAGAGCTTAAAGGAGTAGTTGACATCAATATAGCAGCTAAATTACTTTGAACAGATTTAACACCGTAAGCGATTAAGAAAAATGGTGCTACTAAATTAATAAACCCAATCATTGCAAACCAATGCCAATCTTTAGAAAAAGCTTCAACTTTAATATTTTTAAAATAACATAAAAGTAAAACTGGAATTGCTCCAAAAAATACTCTTAAGAAAGCAATTGTAACTGGACCAAAAGAATAAGTAGCTATTTTAATGTTAAAAAATGCTGACGCCCATATGAGAGACAATATTGTTAATAAAAAATAATCAATTAATTTTGGCTGTCTCATTCAGTTAGCTTTTTTATTTCACCAGAAGTTAATGCGATTAAATTTTCAAAATTTATTTCAAAAACTGCATTGGGATGACCTGCGGCTGCAAAGATAGAAGAAAATCTATTTAAGTTTTCATCAATAAAAATTTTTATTTTTATTAAATGTCCTGTTGGAGATACTCCACCGATTGTATATCCAGTAATTTTTTTAACATCATCTGGGCTGGCCATTGAAACATCTTTTTCATTTAAGATTTTTTTTAATTTATTTAGTGAACACCTTTTATCTCCAGAAACTAAACATAAAACAAAATTATCACCCACTCTAAAAAGTAAGCTTTTGACAATTGCCCCTACTTTGCAACCTAAAGCTGTAGCTGCATCGTTAGCTGTTCTGGCGGTTTGCTCTAAAACAATCACTTTAAGATCTGAGTTAAATTGTTTTAGCGATTTTTCTGCTCTTAAAACTGGCTCTTTATTTAATATTGAATTCACAGGTTAAATATATTTATTATTTTAGTGACTAATTACACTACTTATGTGAAAATTGCATAGGTGTTATTTATTAAATAAGCAATATTTTTAAGTATTTTTTTGCTAATTAGGCCAAACAAAATTACATAGGAGACAAAATGAGTGCAGCAAACGTTTTAAAATTTATTAAAGAAAAAGAAGCAGAGTTTGTAGATCTAAGATTCACTGATCCAAGAGGAAAACTCCAACATTTAACAATGGATGCTTCGATAGTTGATGAAGACATGTTGAAAGAAGGTGTATTTTTTGATGGTTCATCCATTGCTGGTTGGAAAGCTATTAATGAGTCTGACATGATTTTAAAACCTGATACTGCAAGAATGTTCATGGATCCTTTTACGTCTCATAATACTGTAGTTTTGTTTTGTGACATTCTAGATGCAATTAAAAAAGATCCTTATGAAAGAGATCCAAGAGGTGTTGCAAAAAAAGCTGAAGAATATTTAAAAGCATCAGGTATTGGTGATAAAGCTTTTTTTGGACCAGAGCCAGAATTTTTTGTATTTGATGATGTAAGAATTAAAAATGACATGAATGAGTGTGGATTTAAATTAGACAGTAAAGAAGGTCCTTACAATTCAGGTAAAGAGTATGAAAATGGAAATATGGGTCATAGACCTCAAATTAAAGGAGGATATTTCCCAGTGCCACCAGTTGATAGTGAACAAGACATGCGTGGTGAATATCTTAAAAACTTGAAAGAAGTTGGTATTAAAGTTGAAAAGCATCACCATGAAGTTGCGCCTAGTCAGCACGAACTTGGAATGTATTTTGGAACTTTAGTAAACCAAGCTGATAATGTTCAATTATATAAATATGTTGTTCAAATGGTTACACATTCATTTGGAAAAACTGCAACTTTTATGCCAAAGCCAGTTGCTGGTGATAATGGTTCAGGAATGCATATCCATCAATCTATTTGGAAAGGTGATACGCCAGTATTTTCAGGTGATGCATATTCTGGATTAAGTGAAACCGCATTACATTATATTGGTGGAATTCTAAAACACGCTAAAGCAATTAATGCTTTTGCTAACTCTACAACAAACAGTTACAAAAGACTAATTCCAGGCTTTGAAGCTCCAGTTCTTCTTGCATATTCAGCAAGAAATAGATCTGCTTCTTGTAGAATACCGATCACATTAAGCAAAAAGGGTGCAAGATGTGAGATTAGATTCCCAGATGCTGCAGGAAACCCATACTTAACTTTTGCAGCAATGTTAATGGCTGGAATTGATGGAATTAAAAATAAAATTCACCCAGGTGAGTCTTTTGATAAAGATTTATATGAATTACCACCAGAAGAGGTAAAAGCTATCCCTACAGTTTGTGGTTCTTTAAGAGAAGCAATGGAAAGTTTAGATAAAGACAGAGAGTTTTTAACTCAAGGCGGTGTCTTTACTGATGATCAGATTGATGCTTACATTGCTCTTAAATTTGAGGAAATTCACAAATTTGAACATGCACCTCATCCTGTAGAGTTTGAGATGTATTACAGTAGCTAATAAATTTAATTACTGTCTAGTTGTTGCAATTGTATCTTTGTTAACACCTTTTTTAACTACGTAATCTTGTGTGCCGTTCGCACCGGTTTCAACTTCTTTACGTAGTTCTTTAAAGAATGTTTTTTCCTTTAAAGAGTCTTTTAAGTTTTTAACAAGATTTTTAAACTCAAATTTGTTCATAAAGAATCTATATACTAGATATGCATATAATGCAATACAGATATGCGATAAATGGGATAATACAACTTATGATATTTTGAAAGACTCTCCGCAGCCGCAACGCTCAGTTTCATTAGGATTATTGAACACAAATGATGAAGACAATTCCTCTTTTTTATAATCCATTTCAGTGCCAAGCAGATACATAATAGCGGCTGAATCAACGAATACTTTTACGCCCTTATCTTCTATAACTTCATCATTAGGATTTAACTCTTTTGTGTATTCCATCACGTATGACATCCCAGCGCAACCACCAGATTTCACTGATACTCTAACTCCGATAGAATCTTTTTCAGCGTTAGACATTATCTCTTTTATTCGTAATGCTGCGTTATCACTTAATTTAATTATAGGGTTCATTATAAATTCAATTCCAATTTTGCTGCTTCTGACATCATATCTTTATTCCACGGTGGATCCCAAACTAACTCAAGATCAACATCCTCTATACCTTCAACTTGCATTGCACCATCTTTTACTTCCTTAGGTAAACTTTCAGCTACTGGGCAATTTGGTGTAGTCAAAGTCATTTTAATTTTAGCAAACTTATCGTCCTCAACCTTAATATCATAAATCAAACCCAATTCGTAGATATTTACAGGTAACTCAGGGTCATAAATTTTTCTTATTTCTTCAATTATCTTTTCTTTTTTTGACATAATTTAATTTTCCGTTTTTACTTCCTTTGTTTTTTCATCGAAAGCAGAAACCATTGTATGCCAAGATAAAGTTGCACACTTAACTCTCATTGGATATTGCTTAACACCAGATAAACACATTAGTTTAGTTTTTTCATCTTCACTCAAATACTTAGATTTTAATTCAGGATTTTCCTTAATCATACCTAAAAAATCCTCAACTATCTCTTTAGCCTCATGCTCATTTTTTCCTTTAATTAAATCTGTCATTATAGAAGCTGATGCCATTGAAATCGCACAACCACTCCCTTCGAAGGATGCATCTTCTACAATTTTTTGTCCGTTTAGTTTTAAATAAATATGAACATTATCACCACAAAGTGGATTATTACCTTTAGCGTCTTTATTAAAACCTTCTGTCTTTCTAAGATTTCTAGGATTCTTACCGTGTTCTAATATAATTTCTTGATAAAGTTCTTTTAAATTCATTATAAATTAAATATTTTTTTACAGTTGTTAATTGACTCATTCAACTGATCTAAATCCTCTTTTGTATTATAAATACCAACCGATGCTCTAGCACTAGCTGGAATATTTAATTTGTCATGTAGAATTTGACAACAATGATGTCCTGCTCTTATTGCAACACCGTCTTCATCCAAGATAGTTGCTATATCATGAGGGTGAACTCCTTCTATAGTGAATGATAGAACCCCTCCTTTATTTTTTGGATTTCCGATAAGTTTAACTGAGTTATTTTTTTGTAATAGTTCTTGCCCGTATTCAACTAAATCAGCTTCATGTTTCATAACATTTTCAATACCAATGCTTTCTAAAAATTTTATTGATTGGTCAAAAGCAATTACTTGTGCTGTAGCCATAGTACCAGCCTCATATTTATTAGGTAGTTCGCCATAGGAAATCCTATCTTTTTTAACTTCATTTATCATTCCTCCACCGCCTTGGTATGGAGGTAATTCTTCTAACCATTTTTTTTTACCATATAGAACTCCCAAACCTGTAGGTCCATACATTTTGTGACATGAAATTGCATAGAAATCACAATCTAAATCTTGCATATCTAATTTTAAATGTGGCGCTCCCTGACATCCATCGACTACAACAATTATTCCTTTTGAATGTGCAAGCTGGGTAATTTCTTTTACGGGTAAAATTGCACCTGTTACATTAGACAGATGAGTAATAGAAATTAATTTTGTTTTTGGAGTTATTTTCTTTTCTATTTCTTCAAGTGTAATTTCACCTTCTTCATTTATTTCAGCAAAATTAATTTTTATATTTTTTGATTTTCTTAAGAAATGCCATGGCACATAATTTGAATGATGCTCAAGTTCCGTAATTAATATTTCATCACCTTGCTGTAGGTAACTTTGGCCTAATGTATTAGCAACTAAATTTAATGCTTCTGTAGCACCTTTTGTAAAAACAATTTCATTTTTATCTTTAGCATTGATATATTTCTGAACTGATGATCTTGTGTTTTCGTATAAATTTGTTGCTGCTACAGCAAGATAATGAACACTTCTTCCAACGTTAGAAAATTGTTTGGTATAAAATTCATTAATTCTATCCACAACTATTTTTGGTTTTTGTGAAGAATTTGCACTATCTAAATAAACTAGATCATTATTTTGAATTTTTTCATCAAAAATTGGAAATTCTTTTTTTATCTGATCAATATTCATTCTTTAATTCCAAGCATATTTTTTATTAAGTTTTTTATTTCTGAGTCAGTAATTTTTTCCACAACATCAAGCAGAAAACCATTAATCAATAGCTCCCTTGACTGCTGATAACTTAAACCTCTAGACATTAAATAAAATATATAGTCTTCATTTAAACTGCCTGATGCTGAACCATGCGAACACTTAACGTCATCAGCATAAATTTCTAGTTCTGGCTTGGCATTAAACTCCGATTGTTTATTTAACAATATTGCTTTGCTCAATTGGTATCCATCAGTTTTCTGAGCATCTGAATTTACAAATATTTTGCCTTGATACACTGCTTTAGAGTTTTGTTCTAAAACACTTTTAATTAATTGATAACTTTTTGTATTTTCAGTTAAGTGATTTATTATTGATCTAATTTCGTGATGTTTATCATTATTCAATGAAAAAACACCATTAACAAAAGCTGATGCATAAACTCCGTTTAAATTACAGTTTATCTCATTTTTAGAAAAATTTGATCCAGAAGATAAAATAAACGTTTCAGAAATACTGTTCTTGTCTTGGTCAATATTATTAAAAGAATACTTGATATTTTTATTCTCAAATTTATCTACTTTATAGTTTTTTAAAACAGCATTTTCCTTTAATTCAAAGTTATAAAATATATTTAAAAAATTCTTTTCAGATGCATCATTAAACAAATCAATTAATCTTAACGAGCTATCTTTATCTAGTTCAAAATTAAGTCGTAAATTTATGTTTTTAGACCAAATTTTTGAATTTGTTATATGATAGATAATAAGAGGTTTTGCTAACTGATAACCCTTTTTTACCAATATTTTAAAACATTTATTAGTAAAGGCATTATTTAAGTCAGATAATGAATTGCTATTTTCAAATTCATTTATAGTTTCTGATTGATCAATTATTTCTATTTGATCTTTTTTTTCATATTCAAAATCAATTTTTTCAATTCTACCATTTATAAAAACTATTTTATTATGCTCTAATCCATCTACAAATGCAGAGGTATCAACTTTATTAGTAGAAGCTTGATCATTATAAAAACTAAGTTCTCCAATATTATTCTTTATTATTTGATTAAGATCTGAAAATTTCCAATCTTCTTCTTTTTTATTTGGAAAACCTTTGTCTATAAAATTATCTAAACAAAATTTTTTTATCTCAATATCTTTTTGAGATAAACTTAAATTTTTTATACTATTATAAAAATCTTTTTGTAATTGTTCTTTCATTTAATTAAAATTTTCGTATCCTTTTTTCTCTAATTCTAAAGCTAAATCTGGACCACCAGATTTTACAATTTTTCCATTCATCAAAACATGAACAAAGTCAGGTTTTATATAATCAAGTAATCTTTGGTAGTGTGTAATAATTAAAAATGAATTATTTTTATCTCTTAATGTGTTAACTCCATCTGCAACAATCTTTAAAGCATCAATATCTAAACCAGAATCTGTTTCATCTAAAATTGAAAGTTTTGGAGCTAGCAACGACATCTGTAAAATTTCATTTTTCTTTTTTTCACCTCCAGAAAAACCAACATTTAATTGTCTGTTTAATTTTTCCTCATCAAATTTTAATTCTTTAGACTTTTCTTTTACCAATTTTAGAAACTCAATAGCATCAAGCTCTTTCTCACCCCTAGCTTTTCTAACAGCATTTAAAGAAGTTTTTAAAAATATATTTGTATTTACACCTGGAATTTCTAAAGGATATTGGAAAGCTAAAAATATACCCTTGTGTGCTCTTTCCTCTGTTTCAAGTTCAAATAAATCTTTTTCTTCAAAAAGAACTTCCCCAGAAACTTCATAACCTTTTTTTCCAGATAGAATATTTGATAATGTGCTTTTTCCAGATCCATTAGGACCCATAATTGCATGAACCTCACCGGGATTTATATCTAATGATAGCCCGTTTAAAATTGACTTATTATCTATTGTTGCATTTAAATTATTTATTTTAAGCATATTAACCAACACTTCCTTCAAGACTGATACCTACAAGTTTTTGGGCTTCTACAGCAAATTCCATAGGTAATTGTTGCAACACTTCCTTACAAAAACCGTTAACGATCAAGCCAACAGCTTCCTCTGGATTTAATCCTCTTTGTTGACAATAATGTAGCTGCTCTTCACTAATCTTGGATGTGGTTGCCTCATGAGCAATATTGGACTCAGAATTTTTGTTTTTTATATAAGGAACAGTGTGAGCTCCACATTTGTTACCCATTAATAAAGAGTCGCACTGAGTATAATTAGTTGAATTTTTAGCTTTTGATGAAATATCAACTAAACCTCTATATGTCATATCTGAACTACCTGCTGATATTCCTTTAGAAATTATTTTACTTTTAGTGTTTTTGCCTAGATGGATCATTTTGGTACCTGTATCTGCTTTTTGATGATTGTTAGTAATAGCTATTGAATAGAACTCACCAACTGAGTTATCTCCTTTAAGAATACAACTAGGATACTTCCAGGTAATTGCAGAACCTGTTTCAACTTGTGTCCATGAAATTTTTGAATTTTTTCCTTTGCATAAACCTCTTTTTGTTACAAAATTATAAATTCCACCTTTGCCATCTTGATCACCTGGATACCAATTTTGAACAGTTGAATATTTTATTTCCGCATCATCAAGTGCAATTAGTTCTACATTAGCAGCATGTAATTGATTTTCATCTCTCATTGGAGCTGTACACCCTTCTAAGTAACTAACATAACTTCCTTTGTC
>CACJQX010000013.1 GCA_902595595.1 uncultured Pelagibacteraceae bacterium
TTGGTTTCGTGATGGCTGTTGTAACACTGATGAGAATGATCATGGTCTTCATACAGTTTGTGCAAAAGTAACAACTGAGTTTTTGGAATGGTTAAAAGAAGCAGGAAATGATTTGATTACTCCACATCCAGAATTTGGTTTTCCAGGATTAAAAGATGGTGACGGTTGGTGCGTATGTGCTAGTTGGTATGCAAGAGCAGTTGAGGCAGGCAAAGGATGTCCAATATTCCTAAAAAGAACTCATAAAAATACTTTAAAACATGTCCCTATCGAAACTTTAAAGAAGTTTGCAATAGATTTATCTTAATTACATATTTCCATATCTAGGACCACCGCTTCCTTCAGGTGTAACCCAGGTTATATTTTGAGAAGGTTCTTTAATATCACATGTTTTACAATGAATACAGTTTTGAGAATTGATTACAAATTTATTTATATCATTTTCTTTTTGAACCTCATAAACCCCTGCAGGACAATATCTTTGGGCAGGTTCATCAAATTTTTCTAATGTATAATTTATTGGTAAATCAGGATCTTTAAGTTTTAGATGAACTGGTTGATTGTCTGCATGATTGGTTCCTGTTAGATAAACTGAACTTGTTTTATCAAAAGTTATTACATTATCGTATTTTGGATAATCTATTTTTGGCATTTGATTTGCAGGTTTTAATGTTTCATGATCAGCATGTTTATGTTTAAGTGTAAAAGGAAGTTTTCCTCTAAATAAAATTTGATCGATACCTGTGAAAATTATTCCTAAAATTAATCCCCAACTAAAACTAGGTTTCACGTTCCGAGCTTCATAAAGCTCTTTATGTAACCAGCTATTTTTAAATTTATCTTCATAAATAGATAAATCTTTATTTTCTTTTAAGTGTTCATTAATAGTTTCGGCTGCAATAATCCCACTTTTCATCGCTGTATGAGATCCTTTAATTTTTGGCATATTCAAAGTTCCCGCATCACACCCAACCAGTAAAGCACCAGGCATAAACATTTTAGGCAAACTTTGAAATCCACCTTCAATTAAAGCTCTTGCGCCGTAAGAAATTCTTTTTCCACCTTCTATAATTTTTTTAATTGCTGGATGTGTTTTAAACCTCTGAAATTCATCATAAGGTGATAAATGTGGATTTTTGTAATCTAGACCAATTACATAGCCCAGAAAAACTTGTTTATTTTCTGCATGATACATAAAACTACCACCATATGTATTGTTATCTAATGGCCATCCAGCTGTATGCATAACTAAGCCTTCTTCATGATTTTTATCCTCTATTTCCCAAATTTCTTTAAAACCAATTCCATATTGTTGAGGATCTTTACCTTTGTTTAATTCAAATTTTTCAATAAGTTGTTTGCCTAAGTGGCCTCTGCAACCTTCTGCAAAAACAGTTACTTTACCTAAAAGTTCAATACCAGGTTCAAAACTATCTTTTTTATTACCATTTTTGTCTATGCCCATATCTTGAGTTGCAACACCTTTAACAGATCCATCTTCGTTATATAAAATTTCACTTGCTGGAAATCCTGGAAAGATTTCTACACCTAAATTTTCAGCTTGTTCAGCAAGCCATCTACATAAATTTGCAAGACTAATAATATAATTTTTATGATTTTGTTGCACCGCAGGTAGGAGCCAAGTCGGCCAACTTAAAGATTTAGTTTTTCCTAAAAATAAAAATTTTTCTTTAGTTACTTTTGTTTTGATGGGAGAGTTTAATTCTCTCCAATTTGGTAGTAATTCATCTAGAGCACGCGTTTCAAATACATTTCCACTTAAAATATGAGCTCCAATCTCTGATGCTTTTTCTAATAAACAAACATTTAAATTTACATCTAGTTGTTTTAACTTTATTGCGGTTGATAATCCTGATGGTCCCCCACCTATAATTACAACATCATATTCCATCGATTCTCTAGACATACTCTAGTTTTTAACTGTAAGGCTTATTTTTGTATAGTGTTTAATTTGTTCAGCTCTTCCATGAACTGAGGCAGTGCCTCAAATAAATCAGCTTCAAGTCCATAATCTGCAACACTAAAGATTGGAGCTTCACCATCTTTATTAATTGCAACTATAACTTTGCTTTCTTTCATTCCTGCTAAATGCTGAATAGCACCTGAAATTCCAACAGCTATATATAGATCTGGCACCACTACTTTTCCTGTTTGCCCTACTTGATGGTCGTTACTTATATATCCAGCGTCTACTGCCGCTCTTGACGCTCCAATTGCTGCACCAAGTTTGTCAGCAATTTCTGTAATTAATTTAAAATTATCTCCACTTTGCATTCCTCTGCCACCTGATACAACAATTCTTGCTGTTCCAAGTTCAGGTCGATCAGATTTAATTTCTTCTCTTTTGATAAATTTTGTATTTGAAAACTCTTCACTAGCATCCACTTTTTCAATTGGGGCTGATCCACCTTTACTCTCACATGGATCGAAAGAAGTGGGTCTGATTGTAACGCACTTTTTAGCATCATTACTCTTAATTGTTGCAAAAGCGTTACCGGCATAAATTGGTCTTAAAAAAGTATCTGGTGATATTACTTTAATAATGTCACTTACTTGCGATGTATCAAGATGAGCTGCAATTCGTGGCATCAAATTTTTTCCAAATGTATTTGCTGAACAAACAATGTGAGAATAACTTTCTGCTAGTTTAACAATCACTGGGGCAAAATTTTCTGCTGTGAAGTTTTCATAGTGAGCTCCTTCTACACTCAATACCTTTTTAACTACTGGAAGTTCAGATAATTGTTTTGCAGCATCTCCAGAATTTTGACCAATAATTACAGCATGAACATCTGAATCGATTTGAGATGCTGCTGTAGCTGCATTAAGAGTAAATGGTCTTAATTCTTTATTATTGTGTTCTGCTATAAGTAAAACTGCCATTAAATTACCTTTGCCTCATTTTTTAACTTTTGAACTAATTCAGCAACATTTGCTACTTTTATACCTGCTTTTCTTTTTGGAGGTTCTTCTACTTTTAATTGTTCTAATCTTGGTGATACATCCACACCTAAATCAGAAGCAGCAATTTCCTCTATAGGTTTTTTCTTAGCCTTCATTATATTTGGTAGTGATGCATATCTTGGTTCATTCAGCCTAAGATCACAAGTTACAATAGCTGGAACATTTATTTCAATTGTTTCAAGACCTTCATCTATTTCTCTAGTTACTTCTAATTTATTATCTTTAACATCAATCTTAGAGGCAAATGTTGCTTGTGGCCAATTTAATAAAGCACTCAACATTTGGCCTGTTTGATTACAATCGTCATCAATTGCTTGTTTACCCATAAATACTAAATCTGGTTTTTCTTTATCTACTATTTTTTGTAAAATTTTTGAAACAGCGAGTGGCTCTAGAATTCCATCAACTTTTACATGAATACCTCTGTCCGCACCAACTGCTAAAGCTTTCCTAACTGTTTCTTGAGCTTTTTCTTCTCCAACAGTTACTGCAACTACTTCTGTTGCTTTACCAGCCTCTTTAATTTTTACAGCCTCTTCTATTGCATTATCATCAGGAGGATTGGTTGACATTTTAACATTGTCAGTAACTACTCCCGTTCCGTCTTCTTTAACTCTGATTTGAACGTTGTAATCAATAACCCTTTTTACAGCTACTAAAATTTTCATTAAGCTCTTAATAAATTATTTTCTGAATCATATGGACTCTCATTTAAAACAGTAGCGTCGTACATTTCACCTAATATATCAACTTGTAATTTGTCGCCCACATTTGAACAATCTGGCTTAACCATTGCAAGAGCTATTGATTTATCTAATCTAAATCCAAATTCGCCACCAGTTGCTCTTCCAACAACTTTTCCGTCTTTAAAAATTGGGTTATTTCCAAGCACATCGGCATCTTTAGTGTTATGAACTTCTAAAGTGACTAATTTGTTATCAAAACCTTTTTCTCTCCATTTATTAAGTGCCTCTAATCCAATAAAGTTTCCTTTATTTGGGTGAACAAATCTATCAAGACCAGACTCGTATGGTGAGTATTCAATTGATAATTCTGTACCAACTAGTTTATAAGATTTTTCTACTCTTAAACTATTCATTGCCCTAATTCCAAAAGGTTTAATTCCTAAATCTTTCCCTGCTTCCATTAATTTATCAAAAATATGGTTTTGATATTCAATTGGATGATGTAGTTCCCAACCAAGCTCACCCACAAAGTTTACTCTCATTGCATTTACTGGAGCATATCCAACATTAACATTTTTAGCAGTCAACCATTTGAAATTTTCATTAGAAAAATCGTCTGTTGAAACCTTTTGCATTAATTGTCTTGCTTTTGGACCAGCTACTACCAGAACTCCTGTACTATTTGTTAGATCTTCAAATATTACAGATCCATCATCTGGCATCCATTTTTGTATCCAATCATGGTCTAATCTTAAATTTGCTCCAGCAGAAACTAGATAATAACTATTTTCCGCTTCTTTCATTATTGTAAATTCTGAATGCACTCCACCTTTAGTGTTCAAGGCATGACATAAATTTATTCTTCCAATTTTTTTAGGAAGTTTGTTTGCAACCAAATAATCTAAAAATTCTTCTGCTTTAGGTCCCCTAATTCTACATTTTGCAAACGCAGTCATATCTAAAAGACCTACGTTTTCTTTAACATTTTGACATTCTTTTTTAATAGCATCAAACCATTTCGATCTTCTAAATGACCAATCATCTTTTTGTTCCATTCCATCTGTTGCAAAAAAATTAGGTCTTTCCCATCCAAACTTCTGACCAAACACAGCACCTAAATTTTTCATTCGTTCATAACAAGGAGCTGTTCTTAATGGTCTTGCTGCTGGTCTTTCTTCATCTGGATAGTGAACAATAAATACATGGCTATACGCTTCTTCATTTTTTGCTTTCAAATAAGATTTAGTTGCATAGTTACCGTAACGTCTTGGTTCAACTCCTAACATATCAATTGTAGGTTCACCATCAACAATCCACTCTGCTAACTGCCAGCCGGCTCCACCTGCTGCAGTTATTCCAAAACTATGTCCTTCATTAATCCAAAAATTTTTAAGTCCCCATGCAGGACCAACAATTGGATTTCCATCAGGAGTATAACAGATTGCTCCATTATAAACTTTCTTTACTCCAACTTCTCCAAACGCTGGTACTCTGTGAATTGCACCTTCAATGTGTGGAGCTAATCTGTCTAAGTCTTCTTGAAATAATTCGTATTCTGAATTTTTTGATGGACCTTCTACATAACAAGCTGGTGCTCCATCTTCATAAGGACCTAAAATCAATCCTCCAGCTTCTTCCCTCATATACCATCTGCTATCACTATCTCTTAAGACTCCCATTTCTGGTAATCCATCTTTTTTTCTTTTTTGAATTGCAGGATGTGGTTCTGTAACAATGTATTGATGTTCAACAGGTATTACTGGTATATCTAATCCTACCATTTCACCTGTTTGTCTCGCAAAATTTCCAGAACAAGAAATAACATGTTCGCACTCTATTGATCCCTTATCTGTTTCCACAATCCATCCATCTTTAGTTTGCCTCATTGATAGGACAGTTGTGTTTCTATAAATTTCTGCTCCTCTATTTCTTGCACCTGTTGCTAATGCTTGTGTTAAATCTGCTGGTTGAATATATCCATCTTCAGGGTGTTGTATTGCGCCAACTAAATCATCTGTATGACATAATGGCCAAATTTCTTTTACTTGTTCTGGTTTCAAAAATTTAACATCTACTCCGATGGTTCGAGCGACGCCTGCGTATTGATGGTATTCATCCATTCTATCTTTTGTACTTGCTAGACGAATATTTGAAACAACACTAAAGCCAACATTTTTTCCAGTTTCTTCTTCTAATGTTTTGTAAAGATTAACTGCATATTTATGAAGTTGTCCAACTGAATAACTCATATTAAATAAAGGTAGTAGTCCTGCTGCATGCCAAGTTGATCCTGAGGTTAATTCTTTTCTTTCAACTAGAACAACATCAGACCAACCCTTTTTTGCTAAATGATACAGGGCACTTACCCCTACAACTCCTCCACCAACTACTACAACTTTAGTTTTTGTTTTCATTCTGCGATTCCTACTAAATTTTTAATTGTTACGAAACAAAAATGTATATGTGAAAAATCAAATTGAGCTTCCAAGAGGGATTGGACTGGATACCATTGTGGTTAACCAACAGTCTTTCAAAATTCCCTCAAAGGTATACTTTTCGACTTGCCAATTGAATTTGTGATAAATTTTGTCCTTATCAAGAATAATAACTTCAAATTGAGCCCATTTGTCACTACTTCCAAGCTCAGTTATTGTGTGACTTAGGTGGTTAATCATCATCCCATAAGAGTCGCTTTTTATCATCATCTTAAAGTTGCTTAATGGCCCTGTTACTCTCTTATTATTTGGGTGAGCAAATTTCCAAGTTTGTTCTATGCCGCTATCTTTATATTCAAGATCATTTTGTTGAAGCCCACTCAATTGAATTTTAATAACTTCTTTCGGGCTTATAGTGCTATTGGGGCTTAATAATTCAGCGTAAGAAAATGAGATAAAGAAAAAATATAAGATTACAGCCTTAAAGATTATTAGCAGTTTTTCTAACATCATTCAAAAATTCTTGTCTCTTTGCATCACTGACAAAGGGTACTGCAAAATATCTTCTATAGACAATGTTATATATGCCACACATATGGAATACTCCTCTTTTTAATCTTCTAATTGGTAAGTTTAAAAAAAAAGTTGTAATTGCTAATCTTGGTGAACCATAAGTGCAGAATATTATAGCTTTTTTATCTCTTAAGTTTCCAATTGGATAACCGTAATTTCCAACCAACTGTTTAAATCTAAACGCCCAAGGTGGGGCTAAAACTTTATCTATCCAACCCTCAACTATCGCTGGCATCCTAAAATTCCAAATTGGAGCAATTAAAACAATTGTATCACTTTCTTCGATTCTTTTTCTATGATCTAAAACTTCTTGATCAGGTTCTTCTCCAGCAAAAACAGGATCAAATTTTTCTTTATATAAATCAACAACATCAACTTGATTTCCATTTACTTTTGATTGTTTAACAAATTCATCTCGAATTGCTGCATTAAATGAATTATCATTGTAGTGTCCATACACTAGGAAAATTTTTTTCATTTTATAAAATTTTTATTCAGTAGTTTTGTATTTACTATTATTAATTATAAATACAAATAAAATTGGAAGAATTAATGTTAAAAGTGTTACAAAAATTAACAGTATTCCAAGTTCGGAATAATCTGCTGTAGTTTGTATTTCACCTGAAACTTTATCTTTCACTTCTCTTGTTACAGTAAATATTTCATTTAAATATTTTGTTCCTAACGCACTCGCTGATAATGCAAGATTTGTAAAAGACGCAAAAACTGCAAAAAAGGTTGCCTTTAAATGTGCAGGAGCATTTTTTGCTATCCAGGCGAGTAAAGGTATCATTGATACTTGCCCAAGAGGAGACTCTAATGCAGTATTAATTAATGCAATAAACTTAGCGTCAACAACTCCACCTGTTAACGAGGATGTCCAGTTATGAAAACCATAATACATTCCAACACTTGGTAAAAACAAAATCGCACCCGCAATACTTAGAACTACAATTATTTTAGCAATTGAATTATTTGCCATAAAAGGTCTTAACAATACAATTCCTGCTAATGTTAAAATTGATGCCAATAATGATAGAACAGAAAAAAACTGTTCATTAAATCCAAGCTCATCAATTTCAAACCAAGTTAATCCTGGTCCAGGACCTGGCATGGCTCTAAATACAAAAATAATTACTGCTGTACCTACAATTGTTAATCTTAATTCCTGAGGTAATTCCTTAATTAGTTTAAACATTAAAAACAAAATGATTATGACTGAGCCAATAAACACAATTTCTTGTGCAAACGGAACCTTAAAGGAACCAATAGATAATGTGAAAATAACAAAAACTAAACTTCCTCCTAATATCCACCAGTTTATTTTTGTTTTTTCGTTACCTCTCTCATCCTTAAATTCTAGACCTTTAGATTTTAAAGTTTGTATTTTTTTATGTCTTAAATAATTGGCTAAAATTACACCTAGTATAGAAACTAAAGGTATTACAAGAGCATAAATGTAGATGGTTCCATATAAATTTATCTTATCTGTCTGCTCAAGGCTTTCCACATCTCTAAACAAAATTACATTAACTAATGCAACAAGTACTGTACCGCCAATAATAGCAAACCTTCCAAGTGTCTGCATTGTTGTATGCATTATTTTTATTTGATCTTTAGAATAATCGTTTCCTGTTTCATCAACCAAAGGAACTGCCTCAACTGTCATAGCATCGGCTACAACGTCCTGAACCACATAACCAACTGGAGCTAAAATCACACTTATCACAAACCATGTTTCTACCGAAAATACCTGGGACATATCTTCAGTATGAATAATCAATCCAAACATAATTAGTAAACTAAGAGCTATCAATGAAGCTCCGAAGTAGACCATGTAATTTTTTCTCTCCCAGATAAGATCTACTAAATGTCCTAACGGCATTTTTAATGCCCAGGGAATTCCAGCCCAAAAACCTAGGCCTGCTAAAAATGCTGCTGATAAATTTAAATAATCTTTAACAAAAAATGTACCAACAATACCTGTTAAACCAGAAATACCTGCAGCCATATAAACCATTAATGGAGGCAGATAAGTCCATTTAAATTGACGACCCAAATCTAAAAATGTGCTGTCTAAAAATTTAATTATTTTACTCATTAGTCACTTAAAACTGGAAAAGCTTGTCTAACTTTTAAAAAATATTTTTGATATTCCATTTTAGTACATTTATTTTCAATATACTTAATATCATTTTTTTCCATCAATTCTTTTGCCTTTTCGTCTCGTATACCTAGCTGTAACCATAAAACTTTAGCACCAATTTTAACTGCATCTTCTGCAATAGCATAAACTTCTTTTGATGGTCTAAAAACATCTACAATATCAACCTGATCATTAATATCAGATATTTTTGCAAAAACTTCTTCTCCTAAAATTTTTTGACCCCTGGCTCTAGGATTGACAGGATAAACTTTAAATCCATATTTTTGCATATACTTCATAACTATAGTTGACGCTTTTGTTGGATCGTTACTAACTCCTACCATTGCAATTGATTTATATTTAGAAAGAACTTCTTTGATATCACTCATTTATTATTTTTAATTTGTTCTTCACAAAATATTTTAGCTTCAGGAACTGTCATTGGTTTTTCTAGTTTTTGGCTACCAGCAATACATGCATCTATTGCTCTTTTTTGATTATGATCTTTAAAATTATAAATTACAAACATGCCAACAATAATAAAAACAACTATTAAAATATTCTTTATCATTATTTATTTTTCCATTTTGGTTTTCGTTTTTCGAGGAAAGCAGAAATTCCTTCTCTTGCATCCATTGCCATCATATTAAGGGTCATCATTTTACTTGTATAAGCGTAAGCTTTACTTAATGGCATTTCTAATTGTTTGTAAAAAGCTTGTTTTCCAATTTTTATTGTTAAATTAGATTTAGAAGCAATTTTGTTTGCTACTTTTAACACTTCATTATTTAGTTTAGCTTTTGAAAAATTATCATTTATCAACCCTATTTGTTTTGCATAATTTGCATTAATAGGGTCTCCAGTTAACAACATTTTCATCATTGGTTTTCGATTTATCTTTCTACTGACGGCAACCATAGGTGTACTACAAAACAAACCAATATTTACACCAGGAGTAGCAAACAACGCGTCCTTAGTGCTATAAGCTAAATCACAACTTGCAACCAATTGACATCCAGCTGCAAATGCTGCTCCATGAACTTTAGCAATTATGGGTTTCCTACCTTCAACAATCTGAAGCATTACTTTTGAACAAAGATTAAATAATTTTAAATATTTATCTCTCTTTTTTAAACTTCTAACTTCTTTTAAATTGTGTCCTGCGCTAAATCCTTTACCGGCACCCTCTAATATTATTACTTTAACTTTTTTATCAGTATCTAATTTTTTTAATGCCTTTAATAAATCTGAAAGATTCTTGAATGATAAAGAATTATAAGTTTTTGGTTCATCAATGATAATTGATGAAACTTCTTTGTTATTTTTTTTAATTTTAATGTTACTTATCATTTAATCAGTTAATCCATCGGATCTAGCCTGATTTCTTTCTATATGAATTGGTAAAACTTTGCCATAAATAGCTTTAGAATGTTCTGGAGTGTTTACTCTCCATGGATCTAAAACATAAGCTGGAATACACATATATCTTGATTTTTGGCCTTCAACTTTTGTTACCCTATGCAGAGTAAATCTACCTTTAAATATTTGTAAATCTCCTGGCTCTAATTTCAATTGTCTCACTCTAGTTCTATCTCCTGCTATAACTTTTTGAACTTCTTGGAAATTTTCATTCCCTGGTTCTCTAATATTTGGACAGTACTCAAATACACCACCCTTCTCAGGTTTTTGGATCATTAAACTAAGCGTAAATTCACAACTATCAAAATGCCAAGGGAGTACTCCATCTGGTTTCATAACATTATAAGCATGACACGCTAAAGGATCTGCCCATCTGTAAATAGGAGAAACACCTAAACAAGCGGATACAAATTTTAAAAGTTCTTCAGTTTCGTATAGATATTTCATTTCGGAATCTTTTGGAAAACAATCTGAATTTAAATATCCATTGTATCTATTCATAAAAGTTCTTTTTGGATGATCTTTTGGTAATAAGGGATCGTCCTTTGCATACAAATAAGCATTTATACTCTCTTTAGACATATAAACTTCGTCTAATTGTTTTTCTAGCTCAGAATTCATTACCTTAAGTGATTTAGGTAAAATAAAATTTGGAATTGTTGAACAACTATATTGATCCAGTTCTTCTTTACATTTTTTAATTAGATTTTTAATTATTGGTGAATTTAAATCGTGTATTGGATATTTTTCTAAATCTACAATAGTCTTAAGTCTATCGTTCATTTAATTTTATTTTAACTTTCCTTCTTCTCTCATTTTTGCTCTTATCTTGGTCGCTGATATTTTTTGAGTTTCTTCATCCAAAACTATTTCTTCAATCTTATATCCAACTCCTCTACCATAACAAATATTTGTAATATTAGGTACTAACATTATTTTAAATTGTCCTTCAAATTCAGGATTTAATCTGTCTTCAATATTTTTTTTAACGGTTTCAAAATCAAAAGGATTATCATCTACACCTTGCACATCTCTGATTTGAATACAAACTTGTCCAGTTTTTTTAATAATTTCTTTAAACAAAGTATAATGTCCATCATGAAAAGGTTGCCATCTGCCTAGCATTTGTGCTGTCGGTTTTTTGTTATCCCATTGGTTTGTCATTTTTTTATCTCCTCTATTATTTTTGGTGCCCAATTTTTTGCATCCTGAGTTGTTACATGAAAATCAAAATTCTTAGGATTAACAAACATTTGATTAGTGTCTTCAAATCTTCCTTCTTTAATCGTATCGACCCACACTCTAAAATCTGCTGGAAACAAACTTCTTGCTTCAGGAGTTGGTGCAATAAAATCAGCAATTACATAATGACCTTCTGCTTTTAATTTTAAAGCTGCTTCAGCCATTCTTTTTGCTTGTCTTACCCTTCCTTCCTCTGAAAAATCCCAATCGTTTGCAGCTTTTCTTACTTCGTCTGCATTTAATCTTTTTGCATTTAAAAGTGGTGCCATTTCATCTGCTAGAGTTGTTTTACCAGCTCCAGGCAAACCCATTACTAAAATAATTTTCATTAAATATCTTCTAACGGATGATGGGACATTAATTCAAGTCCATTTTCACCAATTAAATACTGTTGCTCAAGTTTTACACCTTCTTTGCCGCCAACTTTACCGATATAGCTTTCAACAGTTATAGTCATATTTTTTTGAAAAATTCCGCCACGCTCACCTCCATCTGTAGGATATCTAATTGCAGGCCACTCATCACATAAACCAATTCCATGAACCATTACTGAATAACGGTTTGGATAATATTCCTCGGGTAATACCCAAGATTTTTCTGTAAATTCCTGAAAAGTCATTCCGTCTTTTATTAATCTGGAATTAAAATCTATTTGCTCCATAGCCATTGAATATAATTTTTTTTGTTCATCATTAAATTTATTTCCTACAACAAAAGCTCTGGAAATATCTGCGCAATATCCATAAGGACCAACCATATCAGTATCAAAAGCAACTATTTCTCCCTGTTGAATAACTTTATTACTACTTTCTTGCATCCATGGATTTGTTCTTTCACCAGAAGATAAAATTCTACATTCAATCCATTCACCTCCATTTTCTATATTTGTTTTGTGTAAAATTGACCACAATTCATCTTCTGTCATTCCTGGTTTAAGATCTGATCTCATCTTAGATACACCTTTTTCTGCAACTTCTATTGCTGCTTTCATGCAAATTAATTCATCAGGGGATTTTATTACTCTTGCTTGTTCTAAAATCAATTTTGCATCTACAACTTCAATACCTTCTTTATTTAAAGCTGCTACCGCAGGACCATTTAAAACATCAATTGCAATTTTTTTTGATTTAAAATAATTTTTTGATAAATCTTTAACTTCATTTATCCATTTTGATAATTGTAAATTTGCTTGATCTCCATTGCTAAAATAATCCCACGTGATTGCAGGTCTGATTTCGTCAATTAGATTTAAATGCTTTGATAATATTTCACAATTAAAATACTCATAAAGAATAGTTGGCCCATTAACCGGAACAAAACAATATCTTGTTAAATTATGCATATTATAGACACTCATGTTCACAGTATCTAAAGCATAACGAACATTCACTGGATCAAATAGAATACAGCTTCTAAATTATTTTTTAATAATTCTTTTCTAACCCTATCTAAACGATATGATCTTAACTTATCAAAATCAATCTCGTCTTCTCTTAATCTTTTTTTTGTTATAAAATTTTGTCTTGGTTTTATCTCAGGAGCTATTTTTCTACTAAACCTCATAATACCCTATATAAACCTAACCATGCATTAACATCTTTGCTTGCAATATAGTCGGATTTAAAAAATTCTAATTCTTCCCACTTCTTGCTATCTTTGAGTATATCAATTTTTTTATCAAAACCATACTCTTCATGAATTCCCTCATTAATCGTGAAGCAAATTAAACCACCTGGTTTTGTTATCCTTATAAATTCGTCTAATGCATTTGGTTTTACATGACCAAATGTAAACGTACCAACACACATCAATCCACCATAAAAATCATCTTCAGATTCAATTGGTTGGTTTAAATCTACTTTAACTAATTTTTGATAAAGATCTTTTGGAACTATATCTAATAAAGTTTGAGATAAATCAGCTCCATGAAAATTTTTGAACCCATATTTTTTTAACTCAACTCCAACTAAACCTGTTCCACAGCCTGCATCAAAGATTAGCGTATCTTTATTATTTTCGTGCTTATTGAAAGTTGCTACTGTTTCCTTTGGGCCTGTATAGTTCCAATCAACCATATCTTTATTATACTTATCTTTATCTCCCCACTCGTCGTAGTACTTCATGACTTCATCGGTGGTTTTAAGTTTATAAATTGGAATTTTGTTTCCCACGTCTTTTTGTGCCATTAGCTTCTCATTTTTTGACCACTTGGATCGTAAAGTGGTTCTTTAATAATTGAACAATTAAATAAATCTCCATTTATCTCTACTTGAATTTTATTTTCAGATTTAATGTTTTTTTGATCAACAAAAGTGAACGCTACACTTTTATTTACAAAATGCGCAAAACCACCTGAGGTTACATAACCAATGCTTTGATCTCCATTCATAACAGCTTCATTATTTGTTACATCAATATCATTGGTTTCAACAATTAATGGTATGAGTTTATTTGAAGAATTTTCCTTTTGTGCACTTTCTTTACCAATAAATTCTTTATCCCAATTAATAAAAGCATCTAAACCTGTCTCCTTTGCTGTAAAATCTGGTCTATAATCTAAAGTCCAAGCTCCCCAATTTTTCTCCAATCTCATTGACATTAATGCTCTTCCACCAAAAGGTTTAATATTAAATTCTTTACCAGCTTCTATTAATTCTTCATAAAGTTTTAATTGATAATGGGGTGCTACATAAATTTCATATCCAAGTTCACCAGTAAATGAAATTCTATTTATTATTGTTGGAACTCCCCCAACAAACATTCTTCTAGAATCTCTAAATTTAAATTTTTCATTTGAAACATCGTCTCTTACAATTTTTTCTAAAACTTTCCTTGAGTTAGGTCCCGCAATAGACAAACCATGATACTCATCAGATCTATTTTTATAATTTAAATTAAATTTATCTATGTGACTTTCAAACCAACGTCTATGCATTTCTTGAGCAGCGCCAGATCCAAATACCATAAATTCATTCTCATCTAAACATGCCACAGTTAGATCGCCACATAATTTTCCTCTATACGACAACATTGGAGATAAAGATATTCTTCCTGGTTTTGGAAGTCTTCCAGCCATTATGTGATCTAAAAATTTTCTAGCATCTGGTCCTTTGAACTCATGCTTTGAAAAATTTGCAACTTCGATTAAACCAACATTTTCTCTTACATTAATAACTTCTTTTGAAACATAGTCGTGTGACCTTGATCTTTTTATTGTTGGTTCCTCATGAGCATCTTCTTTATTATTTGCAAACCACAAAACATTTTCCAAACCAAAACTATCTCCCATCACAGCTCCTTGATTTACAAAACGATCATACAGCGCAGTAGTTTTTTGTTTTCTTCCTTTTGGTAAAGTTTCATTTGGAAATGTCATAATAAATCTTCGTTCATAATTTTCTGAAGATTTAATGGTTCCATACTGAGGTGAAGCGTAATCTCCAAATCTGGCAACATCCATTGCCCAAACATCAATGGAAGGTTCTCCATCAATAATCCACTCAGCAATACATTTTCCAACACCACCACCTTGGCAAAATCCAGCCATGACACCAACTGCAACCCAATAATTTTTCATTCCTGGAACTGGACCAATGAGAGGACTTCCATCTGGACCAAAAGTAAAAGGTCCATTAACTATATTTTTTATACCTGCGCGCTCTAAAGCAGGCATTCTCTCAAACCCAATTGCTAATCGATCTTCAATATTATCTAACTTTGGCTCAAGTAACTCATGACCAAAATTCATTGGTGTGCCTTCTACTTTCCAAGGTGTTGATTTTGGCTCATATGTTCCAAGCAACATTCCCTTTCCTTCTTGTCTAAAGTAAATATTTCCTTCAAAATCTGTTCCTATAGGCAATCTTTGATCACCCATTGCTTCAATTTCTGGAATAGGTTCAGTGATTAAATAATGATGCTCCATTGGTTGAACAGGAAGATTAAGTCCAGCTAATTGTCCAACTTCTCTTGCCCACAAACCACCTGCATTAATTACTATTTCAGCATTGATGTTTCCTTTGTCAGTAAACACATCCCAAGTTCCATCTTCTTTTTGTTTCGTATCTTTTACGACAGTGTGAGTGTAATATTTTCCACCATGAACTTTTGCAGCTTTTGCAAAAGCATACGTAACTCCTGATGGATCAACTTCACCATCAATAGGATCCCATAATGCAAGCAAGTATCTAGACGGATCAATTAAAGGATTTTTCTTTTTAACTTCCTCTAGAGAAATAAATTCTTGGTCAAGTCCCATGTATCTTGCTTTTGATCTTTCTCTCTTTAAATAATCAGCCCACACTTCATTTGAAGCTAAATAAAAACCTCCACTAGGTTTAAAGCCTACAGAATGACCTGACTCTTTTTCAATCTCTTTATATAATCCAATTGTGTAAGCCATCATCCGAGAAATATTTGGATCAGATGAAATCACGTGAACATTTCCCGCTGCGTGCCAAGACGATCCTGAGGTAAGTTCGTTTCTCTCAAGTAAAATGCAATCCTTTAATCCAAATTTAGATAAATGGTAAAGAATAGAACAACCCACCACACCACCACCTATTATTACAACTTTAGCATTTTTCTCCATAAATTTATTTATAACCTTTCTTTTTCAAAATTTACAATATTGTCTTCAAAATAAATATTTTTTAATTTGGACAATCTCTTTTGAAGAATATTTATATTTTTTTTAGTGAATGAAACTTTTTTTTTGCTCTATTTCAGAAACTTGTCCCACATAGTTAATTGCATTCCAGACAGAAAAAATATTATTTAGTGAGAATTCCTTCAAATTGATAGATAAATTATTGAATGTATATTTTAGTTTTTCTAGTTTTATTTTAAATTTATCTTTTTCTATATTTTTTTTTATTTGAGATATTAATTTTTTGGGTTCTGAATTTTTATAAAAACCATTCCTTGGATAGTAATATTTGAGAAATGATCCTGTAAAATCCTTTCCTGATGAGTATATAAGGAACATTTTTCCCTTAAAATTTAACAAAGATAAAAGAGGTTTAATAATATTTTTTACAGTCTGAGTTAAAGGAGACCGAAGCTTAAAACATTGAGATGCAATAATAAAATCATATTTTTTTGGAATTTCACTTATATTTCTGGGTATAAAGTCTTTTAATTTTTTTTTTTGATCTTTTCTGTAAATAGTCAAAAAAATTTTTGACTTGGGTTTAATTGAACCATTTTTGTTATTAAAAGATAATTTCCAATTTTTTCTAATATAAGGACTTAAACTCATTAAGGTCTTAGTAAAATCAATACCTTTTTTTCCAACTAATTCTAATTTTTCAAATTTTACATTGTCAGATGTAGAGTTATTTATATCTTTATAGCTACAATTAGTAATATTAAAAATTAAAGTTTTATGTTCAGCAAATCTATCCCCTAAAAAACTTAGAAGCACATTAATATCATCGATACTTATTTCTTTACCTACAACAAATATAGGTTTATTTGGCAAATATTTATGCAGACCTGACAAAAAAGTAGATATAATTGTTCCCTCACCAGTACCCGCGTCTAAAACATTAAAAATTGGTGACCGAGTACTGATTTTTTCTATTTTTTTAAATAAATAAAAAGCAATTTTTGATTTTTCATTAGTTGAGTTTACAAATGATAAATATTTATCTCTAGAGTCAAAAAAAGTTTTTCTCTTCATATTTATTATTAGTATTTGATCTCCTTATTTACTTTTTTAAGAGATTTATCTGTTCCATGGTGAAAATGTTTGCTCATATCTGGCATATATTTCATTGAAATTGGTTTTTTACCAATTGCAACAGACATTTCTCTAACATGATGAGCTTCAGCACCACAACATATACCAATAAAATTTATTTTATTCTGAACACAATCTTTTGCAAATTCTGCCATTTCATATCTGTTACAAAATAAATTATCTAAAGCTACGGGGAATGCATTTCCACCAGGAATACAATCACAACCATGATCAGTAATATTTAAAAAACCAGGTTCTTCCTCTGTAGTTCTGTAAGGAACTGGAAGCCCTGATACATGACATGAAACTTTGTCTCTAACTTTTTTTAAAAGTTTCATTGTCATCTCTGGTCCTCTGTAACAATTTAATCCAACTACATCAGCGCCTAGATCTTCCATCATTTTACATGCGTCTTCAGCACTGTGTCCTTCTCTAGTTTTATCCCCTCTAGGAATTGCAAAATTGCATACCGCAATAAGTCCAGCATCCTTAATTGCTTTTAATGCAATTTTCATTTCATCAGTCCAGCTTATTGTTTCAGCAATAACAAAGTCAACATCAGCTTCTTTTGCCCAAGCAACTTGCTCTTCGTACATTTGTTGACACTGCTTATGAGTATTTGGATCACCTGGATCAAATACGTTTGTATTTGCCACATCTCCACAAACCATCAAATCTAAATCTTTAAATTCAGCTGCAGCATCTTTTGCAATTTTAAGAGCACCTTTTTGCATTGGTTCTAACAAGTGTTCTTTGCCAATTATTCTCAACTTTTCTCTATGACCATAATAAGTAAATGCTTGAACAACATCTGAACCTGCTCTAATAAATTCTCGATGTAATTGAGTTACTACCTCAGGATGTTCCATAACAACTTCTGGAACAAATGGACCTGCTGAAAGATAACCCCTTCTTTCCATTGCAAAAAGATAGCCTTCTGCACACATTATTGGACCTTCATTTAATCTTGTAATAAGATCTTTTTTCATAATTTACCCTCTCATTTAGTTAAATTGGTTGCAACCCACTTATGAAACATCAAAGTAGGAGTATCCATTACAGGTGAAAAATTCCCACCATTGTAAGCTGGAGAATTTCGCCCGTTTTGCATTCCTTCTATTGCAGTTACATCTTCATTCATGACTTCTTGCCAAAATGCAAAATTTTTTTCTCTTATGTCTTTAAACTCATCACTAGAGGCACTTTCGTCTCCAACATAATATAATTCAAAATGTTCTTTAGTTTGATTGTTAGAAATTGGCTCTAACCAAAATGCATAGAAATGATCAATATGTATTCCTAACATTACGTTTGGATATAATGATACATATTCAGATTTTTCAGAAAGTTCAATAGGCCAGTTAGGAAAGCATTTAAATTTAATGTTTCCATCAAACTGTTGTGAATATTTATTACTTCCTTGTCCTGAAAAATTTAAATTCTCATCTTCAATATGATAGTGATCTGAAATATTTGAAACTTTATTTAGTTCTGGATGTATCAACGGCAAATGATAACTTTCACAATAATTCTCAATTGCAAATTTCCAATTACTATTTACTGTCATATTAAAATATCCGTTATCAGTCGAATGTCTTATTAATTTTTGATCTTTTTTAGAAATAAACTTAGACCATCTATCCTCTAGAGGTTTAATAAAATCTTCAAATGGTTTTGCATTAGAATTTATATTGATAAAAATTAAATCCATCCAAATATTTGATTTAATTTCTTTTAAGTTACTATTGTTTTTATCAAACCCTTCAACCTCATGTTTTCCTAGTCCCCCTATATGTGGAGTAACAGTTAATTTTCCATTAAAATCATAGGACCAAGAATGATAAGGGCATCTTATTACATTTTTTAATTTACATTCCTGATCAACTAATTTGAAACCTCTATGACTACAAACATTATGAAAAACTTTTACTTCATTCTCTTTGTTTCTAACTATTAGTATTGGTATCCCTAAAAGATTAAAAGGTTTAGCGTCGCCAGGATTTGGTACAGAACTTGCAACCCCAATCATCGTCCAATTATTTTTAAATATTTTTTCTTTCTCAAACTCTAAATAATCATTGTTCAAATAACATTCATTAGGTAATCCATGAGCTTTCTCTATAGGATTTTTAACAACTTCTATTTTATTGGGATCTAAGATGTCTGATAATTTTTTATTTAAATTCATAAACCTCCTTTTTTTTTAATTAATTAAAAAATTAATCGAGGCTTAAAATTATCTTTCTCTAATTATGATTTGTTGAAAAACAGTTTTGCAATTTAAAATATAAACAAATTCTTTGAAAAAAAAATTTGCAGAAAAAATCATACTAAAACTTTAAACAAAAATTTTGGTCAGTTAAAGACAATTTTACTGCAACCAGTAGTTGAATTAAATTTGCATTATTGGCCACGATATGTTCAATTTAACTTTTAAATGAATCAAATGTTGGGAGATATAATGAAGATTAAAAAAATACTTCTTTCACTAGCTGTTGTGTTTGGTCTTACTTCTTTCGGAAGTGTTGCAAATGCAGCTTGTGGAAATATAACGATTGCTAATATGAACTGGGCTTCAGCAAACTTTATGGCTGAAGTTGATAAGATCATATTAGAAGAAGGTTATGGATGTTCAGTAGAATTAGTACCAGGTGCTACAATGCCTACGTTTACATCTATGCAAGAAAAAGGTGAGCCAGATGTTGCTCCAGAATTTTGGGCAAACGCTGCTATCATCGCTTTGAATAAAGCTATTGACGAAGGAAAAATGCACTCACTTAATAAAGCGCCGATTACTGGTTTGGGTGAAGGATGGTGGGTATTACCTCACACACTTAAAAAACATCCAGAGCTAACAACTGCTGAAGCAATTTTAGCAAGACCAGATCTGTTTCCTCATCCAGAAGATCCATCAAAAGGTGGTTTTCATATTTGTCCTCCAGGTTGGAACTGTGAGCTAAGTAATAGAAATCTTTACAAAGCTTTTGACATGGAAGCAAAAGGTTGGGCTATTGTTGAAACAGGTTCTGCTGCAGGATTAGATGGTTCAATTGCTAAAGCTGCTGAGCGAGGTGAAAACTGGTTTGGTTACTATTGGTCACCAACAGCTATCATTGGTAAATATGATATGAGAGCTGTAGATATGGGAGCTTGGGGTGGAAAAGATAACTGGGATAAATGTATAGTTTTACCAGAACAAGAATGTGGAGACCCTAAAGCAACTTCATGGACAAAATCTGAAGTTTACACAATCGTAACTGAAAATTTCAAAAATACAGCTGGAAGTGCTGGTATGGAATACTTTAAGAAGAGAACATACCCAGGTCCAGTTATGAACGGTATGTTAGTTTGGATGGGTGAAAACCAAGCAGAAGGTGCTGATGCTGCAATTGAATTCCTTAAAACTCAAGAGAGCGTTTGGAGTAAATGGGTTTCAAGTGATGCTGCAAAAAAAATCAAAAAAGCACTTTAATTAAAAATATTATCAAACCCGCTTCGGCGGGTTTGATTTAATAAAAATTATGGACTTCTTTAGTAAAATTCCTGTAATGGATAGAACGGCTCTTAGAGAGCTTAAAAAAGGAATTGACTCTAGTTTCAAAGAATTTTCAAGAGCTTATGGAGATGGGATTGAGGGTTTTTTTGATCCACTGTTACATTTTTTAATTTGGTTAGAAAAATTATTAGTAAACAGTCCATGGCCTTTAGTAATTGGTGTATTTGCTTTATTAGCTTGGATTGGATCAAGAAGTATTAAGCTTGTAATTGGTACAGTGGTTTGTTTCTTGGTAATTGGCTACTTTGGAATGTGGAAAAATTGTATGGCTACAGTTGCAATCATTTCCGTTTCTACATTAGTTTGCATTGTTGTGGGAATTCCAATTGGAGTGTTAATGTCAAAATCAGCAAGAGCAGAAAAAGCAATTTTACCTGTTTTAGATATGATGCAAACTATTCCAAGCTTTGTATATTTAATTCCAATCATTATGCTTCTTGGTATTGGTAAAGTGCCTGGTTTGCTTGCTGTATGTATTTATGCTCTCCCCCCTATTGTAAGATTAACAAATCTAGGGATTAGAGAAGTTGATAAAGAAACTTTAGAAGCCAGCGAAGCTTTTGGGGCTACACCAATGCAAAAATTAAGATCTGTTCAAATCCCACTTTCTCTACCAACTATTTTTGCTGGGATTAACCAAACGATTATGATGGCTTTAGCAATGGTAGTAATTGCTTCAATGATAGGTGTAAAAGGCTTAGGAGTCCCTATTTTGCAAGCTATTTCTAACCAATATTTAGCTCTTGGAATGATGAATGGTTTAGCAATCGTAGCCTTAGCAATTATCTTTGATAGAGTAACTCAGCAGTACGGACAGCGAATTCAAAAGCACAGAGGTCAGTTAAAAAAGTAAATTAGTCTCAATCGAATTTTCTAGACTCATATTTCAAAATAAATAAAGATCTTCCCTATGAATTTTTCATTGGAAATAGGCCCTAAAACGGATGTTGATACAGTTCCAGCATTGTCTGATATTTATATAACAATGCTACCTGGGGGTGATTATAGAGAAACTGCTGATAAAGCAGTAGAACTTGTAAAAAAAGGATTTAACCCCGTACCCCATTTTCCTGCTAGATCAATGTATGATGAAAAAGAACTTAAAGATTATGTTTCTAGATGCAAAGATGGAGGCGTAAAGCAGGCCTTAATTATTGGAGGCGGGAGAGAACCGGCAGGTAAATTTGATAGTTCATTTCAACTTTTGGAGACAGGTTATTTTGAAAAAATGAAAATAGGAATTGCTGGACATCCTGAGGGGAGTCCTGATATATCCGATTCAGATTTAGAAAAAGCTATGATAGATAAAAAGCCTTACGCTGATTATATTGTAACACAGTGGTTGCTAGATCCTCAGCCTATTATAGATTTTATTTCTAAGCAAAGCGTACCAGTGCATGTGGGAATCACTGGGCCTTTAAAAATATCTAGCTTAATTAAATTTGCTAATATTGTAGGGGCAAAAAATTCCTTAAACTTTCTTAAATCTAATTTTAGTAAGGCATTGGATTTATTGAAACCTAAAGACCCTAATGATTTAATTGGGAAAGTTAAATCGCATACTGATAACTTCCACATTTATACATTCGGCGGCTTGAAGGAAACTAACAAGTGGTTGAGGGAGAATAGTTATGTCTAAAGAATTTGACTATACTAAATTAAAACATGTTACTTCTGTTGATCAATCAGATAGAGAAGTACCATACAATTTAAGACAAAGTGGGCCAACAAAAGTTGAAATGTTAATTTCAACAAGGGTAAGAAAGTCACCTTATTGGCATTTATCAATGCAGGCAGGTTGTTGGAGAGCAACTGTATACAATCGTATTTATCATCCAAGAGGTTATGTAAAACCTGAAGATGGTGGAGCTATGGTTGAATACGATGCGATCGTAAACCACGTTACAATGTGGAACGTTGCTGTTGAAAGACAAATAAGAGTAAAGGGTCCAGATGCAGAAAAATTTACTGATTATGTGATCACTAGAGATGCAACTAAAATTTCACCAATGAGAGCAAGATATGTAATTCTATGTAATGCTTATGGTGGAGTTTTAAATGATCCAATTCTTTTAAGAATTTCTGAAGATGAATTTTGGTTTTCATTATCAGACTCTGATATTGGTTTATATCTTCAAGGTGTAAATGCAGATGGAAGATTTGATTGTAAAATTGAAGAAATTGATGTCAGTCCAGTTCAAATTCAAGGTCCTAAATCAAAAGCATTAATGAAAGATTTATGTGGAGATCAAGTAGATTTTGACAATATGCCTTTCTATGGATTAGCTGAAGCAAAAGTTGGTGGAAGAGATGTTGTGATTTCACAATCTGGTTTCTCAGGAGAAGCTGGTTATGAAATTTATCTAAGAAACTCTACTTTATATGCTGAAGATATGTGGAATGCTGTACTTGAAGCTGGAAAAAAACACAGCTTAATGGTTATTGCTCCTGCTCACCACAGAAGAATTCAAGCAGGAATTCTTTCATGGGGACAAGATATGGATCAACAACACAATCCGTTTCAATGTAATTTAGGTTATCAAGTTTCTTTGTCTGGAAAAGGAGAATGGAACAAAACTGCTGATTATGTTGGTAAGGCTGCACTAGAAAAGATGAAAGAGGAATTAAAAGCAGGTAAAAAACCATACAAACTTCAATTAGTTGGTATGGAATTAGGTGGTAAACCTATTGATAATTATGCACCTGACTTTTGGTTAGTTTCTCCTGAAAGTGGTGGAGATCCAGTAGGATTTTTAACATCACCGTGGTGGCACCCTGAAAAGAAAACAAACATTGCAATGGGATACGTTCCTTTTGATGGAACTTTAAATGCAAATGGTTTTCCAAAAGGAAAAGTAGGAACTAAATTCAAAGTTCATCTACCTGCAGAATACTCAGAAACTCCAGGAACACCTGTTGATGCTGTAGTAGTGGATATTCCATTCAAAGAGTCTTTCAACGCAAATACAAGAGAAGTTGTAAAAGGCTAAAATTTACTAAGGGGGAGCTAATTTCAGCTCCCCTTTTCAATTCTAATGACCAAAAGTTTTCTAATAGCAGTTTGCATTATCATTGCTATTGCTTTAATAATATTTCCATTAATTGTTTCTTATAAGGCTCAAAAAAATAAAAATAAAAAAAATTAATGTTTGCTGAATTTTTAAATATAATTTTTAAGTCAATTAAATTAGACAAAACTCTTTATTCGGATAATAAAAATTTTGGAGAAGCATCAATATACTTTGCAGGGATTATAATGATCCTAGATGGTATCGCTGGCGCAGTAGCAGCTAATACCATTATTAAAACAGCTATTGCAATGTCTGGTCTAACTGCAATAGTTACTTGGCTAATATGGGCGATTTTTATATTTGTAATAGGAGTGAAATTATTTCCTGACAAACAAACTAAAGTTTCTTTTAAAAAAGTTTTAACAGCCGTTGGTTTTGCTCATGCTCCTGGTTTATTAAGATTTTTTGCAGTCACACCAGATTTAATGATACCAATAATTTTTCTAACCCAGTTTTGGATTTTTGCAGGTTTAATAATTTCAACTAAACAAATATTGAGTTTAAAATCTAATTTTAAATCTTTTGGGATTGTGCTTTTATCTTTTTTAATTATTGCATTTTTATCTATCTCATTTGTGATGAGTAGGATGAATATGCTTCCAGTTAGTCAAATCAGTTAAAGTGGAAAAATAGTCTTAGATACTCTACAAGATTTACATAATTTAAACCCGGTAAGAATTAAATTTTGAGTAACACTTTCGTCTTCCTCTTTGCATTCATCACAAATATTATTTAATTCTTCAGTATCTACCTTTAGATTTTTTTCATCAATTTTATCAATCATTATCTGTCAAACCAGCACCTGCCGCACCCTCTTTTAAACTGTCACTCTCTTCAACAAAAGTTTCTTCGGATAACTTGTATAAATTATTCCATTCATCTTCTTTAAAGTTATCCTCATTTTCAAGTAGATTAACCTCAATTGTATTCGCTATCTTTGGAAATTCTTGATCAATAAAATTTGAACTAATATTTACATTTAAATTTAGTAACATTTTTTTTTCATCTATTTTTACATAAATTTTTTTTCCAATAATCTCTGATGAACGACTTATAAAGGAAATAAAAATTATTGGATAAGCAACATTTTTAAACTCAATTTTTTTTAAATTTTCTAAAACATTTATTTGATCTAAAAAACTAACACCTAAAGTAATTGGACAGTAAGGATTATTTGATGAAGAATTATTTTCACTAATTAAATTTAAATTTTCAAATTTACTTTTATTTTTTTGATTAAAATACTCATTAAGGTGCTTAATACCCGGTAAACTAAATAGCTCTAACAATCTTATACTTTTTCCTGTTTCCTCGGAAACTCCCCAAGAATATCCTGCCGCCTTTGAAGCTCTTTTAACAGTAGTTTCAATTTCACTCAGTGATTTCATTATTAAATATTGGTTTTATATACCCAATGCTCGTCATAACTTTTTAATTCATTTGGAAGTGGAGCTCCTTGAAACATGCAAATTCTTAACCATTTGTCAGATCGTGGATCAAATTTTAATGCCCCAAAAAAAGATAATTTTAATCTTAGCATATCAATTGGCATTAAATCTTTACCAATTGTATTATCTTGTATTTCTGAATAAGGAAATTTTTCTACAATGAATGCTCTCCTTACAACATGTCTTAACTCAGAATTTGTTGTTAAAAACTCAGCAATAGTTAAACTATTTTTTGAAACTAATAATTTGTCATAAAGTTTTTTTATATCTCTTGCTATAGCTAAAGGCTGTTCTAATTCTGATCCATGCTCCTCAAAACGATCAGCTAATCTAGGTTCCTCTTTATTTTTTGAAATAAACCAAAAGTTTTTATTATTTTCTTTTTCTTCAAAATTAATATCTAAAATGTTTGGATACTTTGCTTCAATGATATTTCGCAATTCTTCAACTTTTCTATAAGTTGGAATATTAAAATATTTCTCTTCATCTGAACTCATTTCTTTAACCAGAGGATTTACAATATTATTGTAGGGTTCCATCATTATTGAAACTATGTATTCAATACATTCCTCGGAAGTATTGTCCTCTAACCATTGATAGATTTTGTTAAAAGGATATTCGCTCTCGAAATTAAAATCTTTGTCTATAAAATTTAAAAATTTTTCGACATCTTTTAGTAATGATGTGATTTTTGTTTTCTGAAATTCACTATCAGTATTCCAGCTTGTAATATTTTTTAAAGATTTTTTTACACAATCTATAAACAAATCACTATCTTGACTTTCTACTTTTTTGATTTCTCTAATTTTCTTAAGTGCTTTTTCTCTACTTAAAATCCAATTATTTAATAGAGTTGGGTGATTAACTATAAATGGAGCCATGCCCAAGCCTGTGGAATTACCTATTCCCAAGTTTTTACAAATATTATCATCTAGTTTAACAGCTGTTTTTGGATTTTTATAATAAGCAACATGATTAACTTGATCAAAAGTAAATTGTCTTACCAAATATACCAACATCATTTCTAATCTGAATGGACCATTAATTTCTTCACGATTTTTAATTCTAAATCGATCTGCAAGACCAAATTTACCCGAGCCATATACTGCTGTAGTCCTATATAAATAGCCTACTTTTGATAATAAGTTTAAATCTGGCTGCTGACCTTTGCTCAAATTTTCAACTACATGATTATAAATTCTTACTGATTTGTTTGCTCTCGATAAAGTTAATTCTTTATAAGAAAGTCTACCTACTTCTTGTTTTGGAACTTCGTTTTTTAATCTTTTAATATCTCTTTTTGTAGGCACACCATCATGTAATGTAAAAGCTGCATCCCATTTTGTAGCAATAACTCTATCTGATCTTTCTTCATCTTTGATTTCATTTGCAAAACAAACTAAAGAATAAACTCTTTTATTTTTTTTAAATGAATAGACAGCTTCTCCAAAACCATTTTCATTTAAATTAAATAAATCTCTTTTATATTCCCAATCTTTAAATTCATTAAGAAAACTTCTTAAAAAAGATAATTTTGATTGATGAAAAGATCCTAGCCTTGATAATTTCATTATCTTATTCGGGTCTCTTAATTCAACTTTCATTATTAAATAGATTTATAAAAATTGTACCAGTTATTTCCAAGTATTCCATGTGTCTCGGTATCTGAAAAACCTGCTTTTTTTAGACC
>CACJQX010000014.1 GCA_902595595.1 uncultured Pelagibacteraceae bacterium
TGAAAAAAAAAGGTCACAGGCCAATTACCAGAGTCAAAAACCCAGAGCCCAAAATGGACGATCCGGATTGGATCATTTGGGCAGCCTGGGCAGATAGGATCACTTTCGAGGAAATTGAAAAAAAAACAGGGAAGAAAGAATCTGATGTAATTAAAATTATGCGAAGATCTCTAAAACCTTCATCTTTCAGGTTATGGAGAAAAAGAGTAAATCAAAAAAGTATAAAACATCGAAAAAAATTTGAATATTCTAGAAAAGAAATAGCTAGTAAAATTAAAAAAGGTGACTATTTATAGTTCATGAAAAAAATTACCATGTATACAGGTCCACTATGTAATTATTGTGAGGCTGCAAAAAGATTATTAGCTAGAAATAATGCGCCTTATAATGAAATTGATATTTCAAAAGTTGATGGAGCAATGGATGAAATGATCAAAAAAGCTAATGGTAAAAGAACTATTCCACAAATTTTTTTTGATGACCAACATATTGGTGGTTATGACGAAGTTAGAGCCTTAGAAAAAGAAAATAAACTTCAGGATCTTTTAAATAATTAATTCCATTCCTCTAAAGCTAACTGTTTCTTTGCTAATAAGCTTAAATCTTCTAACTTAACTCTTCCTTTATAATTTATTTCATAATCCTCAGCAGAAAAATCTGGTGGGCTTTTACCTTCTAGAAATTTTTTTGATTGTTTTACCGTATAATCAAGATTTTTTTTACAATAAGGTGTTGCACCAACGTAAACAACATTTGAATAATTTTTTCCTGAATGCTTGTCTTCAACGGCATGAACAACATCTGGATGCCACCAAACAGTGTCACCTGGCTTCATTTTTGGAATTGAAACTAAACCTTTTAACAGTAATGAATGATAATCTTTATTTACTGATAAAGCTCTACCAAGTTTTGATCCGCACAATTCATTTTCTTCAACATCATCTAGTAATGCTCTGGTTAAAACATAAGCAATTCCTTTAGCAATAGGTATTAATTGTAAAGTTCCATCGTTAGGACCTTGTTCTGTTAAAGCTGTCCAACCTTGAAATGTTCTAAATACATGTGCAACTGCAGGTGACTCGAACTCTATTGTTCTATCTCTATACTTTGCTTCAAATGGATTATATTTTTCAAAGTTGTCAGAAAATATATCTCTATAAATTTTTTGATAATGACTATCGGTCCATCTTTCAATAGATCCAGCATCGCAATGAGGAGAAAGTCCCAAAGTATCATCACCTGGCTCTCTTCTTCTTACTCTATCTGCATAAGACAATTCTTTATTTGGATCAAAAACTTTATATTCAGAGTTTTCAAATAACCAAAGATTATTAAGCCATTTTTTTACTTTAGCCATTTGCTCTGAGTGTCTTATTTCTATTTGTGCTTTAGACCAATAAAGACCATATATTTGAGGTTTACCTGATTTAAGTTCACTAAAATATTTATCTAAATCAGCTTTCTTCTTTTGATCTTCATAATAATTATTTTCATCAATATACTTCTCTAATTGAAAGTTTAAATTTTCAATGAATTTGTCGTCAAAAACATCTCGGATTATTACACAACCTCTTTTTTTTATATCTTCTATTACCTTTGTTTTTTTTTGATCTATCTCATTAATACTAATTTCTGGAATTATAGATTTATTGTTTTTTTTGAGATTTAATATTTCTTGTATTTCATTTTCTATGAACTTTTCAATTTTAGCAAAATTTTCTTTATAATTTTTTGAGTGATTTCTGAGCTCTTCTTTAACTTTCTTAATATCGATATTCTCAAACATTAAATTCAGCTCTTTGGTTTAAAAACTAAACATACTCCGTTATTGCAAAATCTCTTTCCTGTTGGTTTAGGACCATCTTCAAATATATGACCATGATGTCCGCCACATTTTTTACAATGATACTCGGTTCTTGCGTAACCTAAATAGTGATCTGTTTTTGTTTCAAAAACATCTGGTAGAGACTCATAAAAAGAAGGCCAGCCTGATCCACTCTCATATTTCGTTTTCGAGTCAAATAATTTTTCACCACAGTTAGCACAATGAAAACTTCCTTCCCTTTTTTCATGATTTAACTCACTTGATCCAGCACGTTCAGTACCTTCCTCAAATAAAATTAATTTTTGCTCAGCAGTTAAATTGGGATTTATTTTTTTTGTCATGATCTTATATATTTAGCACAAGATTGATGTAACATTGAATGTAATTCAACAAGTTTATTAAAATCCTTGTTGTAACCACCACCCAAAACTCCACAAAATGGTATCCGTCTAGAAAAAAAGTTTTCTACCACAAGCTCGTCTCTAAGTTTTATTCCCTCGTCAGAGATTTTTAATTTACCCAATCTATCATTAAAATGAATATCAACACCTGCTATATAAAAAATAAAATCAAAATTTTCTTGATTTAGCTCTTTTAAATAATGTTTAAGTGTTTTGATATAAGCGTCATCCTCTAAATTATCCTCAAGTTCTACATCTAAATCACTATTTGATTTTTTAGCAGGATAATTAGTTTTGGAATGCATGCTGAATGTAAAAACACTTCTGTTGTCTCTAAAGATTTCTGAATTGCCATTACCTTGGTGAACATCTAGATCAACAATCAAAATTCTATTTGCTAGACCTCTATTAAGTAAATAATGTGCTGCAACTGCTACGTCATTAAATACACAATAACCTGCTCCACCATTATAACTTGCGTGGTGACTACCACCTGCTGTATTGCATGAAATACCATAATTTATTGCAAGTTTAGATGCGAGAACAGTTCCTCCTGTAGCAACTAAGGATCTTTGCACAACACTATCTACAAGTGGAAATCCAATTTTTTTTACTCCTTCTTTGCTTAAAGTTTTATTTTTAATATCCAATATATAATTTTTTGAATGTGCGTAGCTTAATGTTTCAAATGAACAGGCTGAAGGTTTATGAAATTTACTTACTATTTTGTTTTGAGTTAAGTAGTTTGCTAACTCTCCAAATTTATTAATTGGAAATTTATGATCATCGCCAATTTTGGCAAAATAATCCTCATGATTAACAACAGGAAGATCCATTTTTACTCTAGAACTCTGATAGGCTTTCCATTTACACAAGCCTCTAGTCCTTCAATCATTTGGTTATAAAAAATGCTATAATTTTCAGCTGTTACATAGCCTATGTGAGGAGTAAGCAAGGCGTTTGGTAAAAATCTAAGTTTGTTATTCTCTGGTAGTGGTTCTTTGTCATAAACATCTATTCCAGCTCCTGCAATTACATTTGTTGACAATGCAATAATTAAATCATCCTCATTAACAATAGGTCCACGAGATGTGTTTATCAAAAATGCTGTTTTTTTCATTTTATCAAATTCTTTTATGGTAATACAGTCTTTGTATCTTTCGCCTCCTTGAACATGAATTGAAAGCACATCTGAATTTGTAATTAAGTCATCTTTACTACAAGGGAGCACATCTAATTCTTTGCACTTATCTAAGCTTAAGTTTTCACTCCAGGCCATTACTTGCATTCCAAATGCTTTTCCAATTTTTGCAACTTCTGTACCTACTCTACCTAGACCAATTAAACCTAAGATTTTTCCTTTCAATTCTACTCCAATTGTAGTTTGCCAATACCCTTGATACATATTGTCAAACTCTTCTTTAAAATTTCTAGCTAAACCAAGAATTAGTGCCCATGTTAATTCAGGTGTTGGGTTTAAATTTATATCTGTACCACAAACAATAATTTTTCTTTTCTTTGCAGCCTCTAAATCAATAGATTTGTTTCTTAATCCACTGGTGATTATAAATTTTAAATCATTTAAATTATCAATTAAATTTTTTGTGATTGGAGTTCTTTCTCTCATTATTAATAAAGCTTCAAAATCAGCTAACTGATCAATTGCATCGGCCTCATCTAAAAAAGGTTCACTAAAAATCTTAAACTCATATTTCCCAGATAGTTTTTCTAAATCTACAAACTGTTGAGCAACGTTTTGGTAATCATCTAATATAGCAACTTTAAGCATTTTTAACTTTCTTATTTGATAACAATATTCCTGTAATAATAAAACAAGCGCCTAAAATATGATAAAACATAAATTTTTCACTAAAAAAAATCATTGCCATAATTGCGCTTAATATTGGCATTAAGTGTAAAAAAACACCAGAGCGATTAGCGCCAATCATGGATATTCCTTTTATCCATAAAAGAAAAGATGCCAAACCTGGAAACAAAACTACATAGGATAAAATTAAAATAAAAGGTAGTTCTAAATTAATTCTAAAGCCAATTTGATATTCAATAAAATAAACTGGTATTAAAAACACTAAACCAAAAGTAATTACTACTTGAAGTAATGATATTTGAGATAACTCATATTGTTTTCCCTTTAATAAAGTTGAATATAATGCCCATGAAAACATTGCTATAACCATGGTTATGTCTCCTTTATTAAAATCTAAATTTTTTAATATCTCTATATTTGCTTTTGTTATAATCATAATTACACCTGCAAAAGAAAATACTACCCCTATAATTTGAAAAATATTTGTCTTTTCAATTTTTAAAATTGAAGAAAACAACATGATCATCACAGGTATAGTTGAAATCATTAAAACTCCACTAATCACCTGAGTAAAATTTAATGAATAATAAACAATTGAATTAAATACCGTTATACTAGTAACTCCCAAAACAATAAAAAGTTTATAGTTTTTAATTATATAGTTTCTTTTCTCTAATATTTCAGGAATTGTAAAAGGTGCTAAAATTAACCAAGCAAAAAGCCAGCGATAAAAATTTAATGAAAAAGGAGGAACTTCATAAAAACTTGCAAGTTTACCTACTACAAAATTTCCTGCCCAAAAAGTTACTGTTAAAAATAGATATAAATAAGCTAAAAAATTGTTATCTTTAGTCACTTAACTAAATCTAAGCGAACTATAAGGTTTTAAATCTAAATTTGTATTTTCGTTCGCTATCATCCCTGAAACAATCTTTCCAGAAATTGGACCTAAAGTCCATCCTAAATGATGATGCCCAAAACAATAATAAATATTTTTGTAATTTTTTGATGGTCCCATAACAGGTAAAAAATCTGGTAAAGTTGGTCTAAATCCTAGCCACTCATCCTCATGCTCAGGTAAATCACCAAGCATATATTTTGCATTATTTATCAAATTTTTAACTCTTGATTTAGATAATGGATTATCTAGTCCACCAAATTCTACAGTTCCAACAACTCTTAAACCTTGTTCCATCGGTGTAATTCCAAATCCACGGTTAGAAAATATGACGGGTCTACTTAATAAATGATCACAATTTTTAAAATGAACATGATATCCACGCTCAGTATCTAAGGGTATTTTTTCACCAAGATTATCTGTTAATTTTTTTGAAAAAGCTCCACAAGCTATTACTGCTTTATCAAAAACATAACTTTGAGTTTCAGTTTTAAAAACCGGTTTTTCTTCATCAAAACTAATTTCTTTAATATTTACTTTGTTAAATTTTCCACCTTTTTTCAAAAATAAATCAAATAATTTTAAAAGAATTCTTTTTGGATTTCTTGCATGTCTTGCATAAGGATAAAATACTCCTGCATGATAAAATGGTTTTATATGTGGTTCAAGATCATGAATCTCAGCTTTGTTTACTAGTTGTTGTTCAACACCCAATTCTTCTCTTACTTTAATTTCTAATTCTCTACTTTTTAAATCTTTGTCGTTCCATATATAAAGAATTCCTTTATTTTCTACCAAACCTTCCAAATCTACCTCTTCAAATAATTCATCATATGCAGGTAAAGCTAAATCTAAAATTTGGTGCATGTTTTTAGCAGTATGCATCATCTTAGTTTTAGAAGTATTCATTATAAACTTTAAAAACCATGGAATCATTTTAGGAACGTAGTTCCATTTTAAGGCAAGTGGACCTGTGGAACTGAGTAACATAGCTGGGACATCTGCTAAAACATCAGTTCTGTTTAAAGAAAGAGATGCATATGGCGAAAAGTGACCTGCGTTACCATAAGATGCAGCCTGGCTCCCTGGATTATCTCTATCAAAAATAGTCACGTTGAAACCTTTTTTTTGAAGGAACAAAGCGTTAGATACACCTTGAATTCCGGCTCCAACTATTCCTACTTTAAGATTTTTATTCATAAAATTGTTATACAAGTAAATATTAAATTATCAGAGTGACAAATTATGCAATCATTTGTTTATGATTGATTTTTGCACTTAATACTATGCCAAAACCAATCATGGTAGCTAACATTGAAGAACCTCCATAAGACATAATAGGTAGTGGAGAACCAACTATAGGTAGTAGACCCAAAACCATAGATAAGTTTACTACAATATAAATAAAGATAGCAAAAGCATAACCAAAACAAAAAAGTCTAGCAAAATTACTTCTAGAAATTGCTCCTATTCTTACAATTCTAAAAATTATTATTGAGTATAATATCAAAAGACCAACTGAGCCTATAAAACCAAACTCTTCCGAAAATAAAGTAAATATAAAATCTGTATGTTTTTCAGGTAGAAAATCTAAATAGCTCTGGGTCCCTTTTAAAAAACCTTTTCCGTTAAGGCCACCTGAACCAATGGCTATTTTTGACTGTATAATTTGATATCCAGCACCCAATGGATCTCTATCTGGATCTAAAAAAGTTAATATTCTTAGTTTTTGATATGGTTTAAGAAATGATATTATAAATGGGAGCGAAATTAGGAAAGTAATAAATGAATATATAAAATATTTAATTTTCATGCCTCCTAACCACAATATAATTAATCCACTTAAAGCAATTAATATAGATGTACCAAGATCAGGTTGAGAAATTACAAAAATTATTGGAATTATTATAATCGATAACACAATAGTTATACTTGTAAATGAATTAACATTTTCTATTTTTATTCTATGAAAATATTTTGCAAGACACATTATGATTGCTATTTTCATAAGTTCTGACGGTTGCAGAACAAATAAATAAAGATCCATCCATCTTTGTGAACCAGAGGACTTTATTCCAAAAAATGAAACATAAATTAATAAAAGTATTACTATAAAGTAGATTATATAAGAAAAGTTATGCCAAAATTTTATGTTAAAGAAAGCCACAAAAATCATTAAGGGGAAAAAAACTGCAAGTTTTACAAAATGATTTTTTGTATGAAAAAGTATTTCACCACCATCTGTAGAATACATAACAAAAACACTTAATATAGAAAGAAGGATGACAGAAATTAATAGTATATAATCTAAGTTTTTTATTTTTTGAAATAATGTAATCTCATTACTCAATCTATCTTGCTGAAACATTTAAACGTTAATCCTCTCAAAATTTGATTGTTTATTTCTTAAATCATGTCTGTCGATGATTAATTTAAATAATTTTTTTGCAATCGGTGCTGCCGCCTTACTTCCCGAACCACCATGCTCAACAATAATACTAAGCGCATATCTCGGATTAACATATGGACCATAGGCAACATACAAAGCATGATCCCTATCTTTGTATGGTATTTGTTCCAATTCTAAATCTAATTCTCTCTCTCTTTTACTAATTCTCTTTACCTGGGCTGTTCCTGTTTTTCCTGCAAATTGATATTTAGGGTCATCAATTCTTGATTTATAAGAAGTTCCAAATCTTTCATTGGTCGAAGCAAACATTGCTTCTTGAACAATCTTAATATTTCTTTGGTTTTTAAATAACTTTTTGTCTATCAATTCCTCAGAGTTGGCATCAAAGAATAACCCGCTTTCCATTGATTGTTTTGCATCTTCGTAAGAAATTGGGTTACTATCAACAATTATTTTCGGTTTTACAGCAAAACCTCCATTAGCAATTTGTGCAGTCATCATACAAAGTTGTAAAGGAGTTGATTGTATATAGCCTTGTCCTATACCTGTTATTAAGGTCTCTCCTAATACCCAGCCTTTACCTAGATTATTTTTTTTCCATTTTGTATTTGGAAATAATCCTTTTTTTTCATTATCAAAATAATCGCCGAGAACTTTTTTACCTAAGCCAAACTTTTCAGCTGTAATGTTTAATCTATCAACACCTAATAACCTAGCAACCTCATAAAAATATGTATCACAAGATTGTTTCATTGCATTTTTCAGACTAACCCAACCATGTCCCTTTTCTTTCCAACAGTGAAATGTTTGTCCATATAACTCCATTTTTCCTGTGCATTTAACTTTAAACTTTGTATCTATTACTTTGTTTTCTAAAGCTGAAAGCGCAACGATAGGTTTTATTGTTGAACCTGGTGAGTATAGACCCGAAAGAGTTTTGTTTATTAATGGTTTTAATGGATTATTTCTAATTAATTGCCATTCATCTTGACTTATTCCGAATAAAAATAAATTTGGATTATAAGATGGAGATGAATACATTGCTATTATATCTCCAGTATAGATATCCATTACACTTATAGATCCTGCTTTTTCATTTAATAATTCTCCACAAGCTTTTTGTATTTCTGTATCTACAGTTAAACGTATTTTTGATCCTTGCTCACCTTTTTGATGCTCAAGTTGATTAATTCTTTTACCGTAAGCATTAACTTCATATCTTTGAATAGCATTTGTTCCAATTAAATGATTTTCAAGTCTTTTCTCTAAGCCCAGTTTTCCAATTTTCATTCCTGGTACAAATCTTTCTTGGATAATTTCATTTTCTAAAATTTCTTGTTCATTTGGTTGACTTACATATCCAAGCACATGTGTGTACACATCATTAAATGGATAGTTTCTGGAGATTGTCATTACTGGTTTAACTCCAACAAGATCGTATAAATAATTATTAATTTTTACAAATTGACTCCAGCTTAAGTTTTCAGAAACAATAATACTATCCCACGGTTTTAGCTCTGCTTTTAATTTATTTATTCTTGCAATTCTTTTGTCACTTAGATTTAAAAGATTTTTCAATCTAACTAGTAAATAATTAAAATTCTCAACTTGCTCTGGAATTATATGTAATTGATAAACTTTTAAATTCCCTGCAATTACATTTCCAAAATAATCAACAATATTTCCCCTTGTAGGTGGGAGTTTCCATTCTCTAATTCTATTTTTGTCTGAAAGTGTTAAATATTTTTTATTTTCGTTAATTTGAAGAGAAAATAAACGAGCAACGATACCAACAAAAACTACTACTTTTGCTGCTCCAATTATGAACATCCTTCTATTAATTACATCTGTTTTTCTTATTCCTGAATTAGATTTAATCATTTGTTTGATACGAAATTCTTTCATTTAAAAAATTAAAAAATAAAAAAAATATTGGATAAAATAAAAAAGTAAAACCTGAGTTAATCAAATAATTAGTGTAATCAACTTTAATTAAAAAGACTAAATCCAAAATAATTACTTGAATTGAATTTATTAATAAAATTGTGAATAATAATGATATCCAGTCCTTCATAAAGTTTGGGGATAAAGTAATATTTCTTATATAGGCTGTTACTGAGCAAAGAATAAGGTAACAAAAACTACTAATTCCTATTGGTATACCTATTACAACATCATTAATTATTCCTGCAAAAAAAATTGCTATATAACCTAATTGATCAGGATTTCTTAAAGTCCAAAAGAAAATTAATAGATGAACGAAATTAAAAGCAAAATAATCAAGTTTTAAGTAATTAAAATCAAATTCATTAAATACAGAAAAAAATAACATTATAAATGGTACGTAGGATAAGAATATTTTTAAAAAAGGACTTTTATTAAGTGATGACATTATTCTTCTCCACCTATTTTATAAGAAACTATTTTTACATAGTTGAGTTGTGTAAAATCAGAAAAAAAATTAATTTTTCCCTCTGATATGTTGTCAATTTTTCCAATTGGTATACCGGGTTTGAATAAACCACCAAGACCCGAGGTGTAAGCAAAAACTTCTTTATTTTTAAAATCTTCTCTAAATTCTTCTTGAGTATGTTCAATTTTTCCAAAATCACTTCCTGTACCAGAAATTACAGCTTGTATATCATCTGGCTCTAATACAGATGGTATTTTACTATTAAGATCAGACAATAGTAATGCCCTTGAATTAGTATAATTTACTTCGATTATTTGACCAACTAGATAAACATCATCAATAACAGCCATTCCAATTTTTACTTTATCTTTTGTGCCTTTATTTAATACTATTGATTTTAAATATGGACTGTCTTTATCAATTAAAACTCTGGCAAATATTTCTTGTGAATTTATACTTTCATCAAGTAACTCTCTAAGCTTTTCATTTTCTGCAGTTAAAAACTCATTTTGTAATTTAAGTTGGTCAGAATTTTCTATTTTAATTAATTCTTTCTTATGACTTTCATACAAATCCATATGTGATTTGAATTTTGAGGTTATTTCTTTTAATTTATTTTCTGGGATTGATGCAATATGAGATGATCTATAAATTACTTCATTAATTCCTAATTTAACAAATTGTATTGCTTTAAAATTTAAATTACTTAAAACAATTACAAAAATTGATAAAACAATTAAAGTTAGTAAAGAAAATTTTTGCTTATCTTTTTTTTTTAAAAAAGCTGACCTAATGGCAATTACAAAATCATCTCTGCCAGTAGCCATTTTTCCTAATATTCAGATAACATAGTAGAAAAAGTTTCTTCCTGATCCAAAGCTTTACCTGTACCAACAGCTACACAAGATAATGGATCATCTGCTATATGAACTGGTAAACCTGTTTCTTTAGAAAACCTTTTATCGATATTTTTTAACAAAGCACCACCACCTGTTAAAGTTAAACCCATATCAACTAAATCAGCTGACAACTCGGGTGGAGTATTTTCTAACGCATCTTTAATTGCACCAACCATTTGCTTCATAATATCGTTTAGTGCTTCAGCGGTATCTTCCTCTGTAATATTAACTTCCTTTGGAGTACCTGATCTTAAATCTCTTCCTTTAACTGGATAAGTATTTGTTCCCGTTGGTACAGCTGTTCCCATTTCTTTTTTTATTTTTTCAGCAGTAGTATCGCCAATTAATAAATTATATTCTTTTCTCATATAATCTACGATTGCTGTATCCATTGAGTCACCTGCAACTCTTAAAGATTTAGAGTAAACTAATCCACCTAAAGACATTACTGCGATTTCACTTGTACCCCCGCCAATATCTACAATCATTGAACCAGTTGCTTCAGAAATTGGCAGATTTGCTCCAATAGCTGCTGCAATTGGTTCTTCAATTAACTGAACTCTTCTTGCACCCGCTGCTAGAGCACTATCTTGAATTGCTTTTCTTTCAACTGGTGTTGAACCAGTTGGTACACAAATTAAAATTCTAGGGTTAGCAAATGTACTTCCTTTGTGAACTTTTTTAATAAAATGTTTGATCATTTCTTCAGTGACTATAAAATCTGCGATAACACCATCTCTTAAAGGTCTAATTGCACTAATGTTACCAGGAGTTCTTCCAAGCATTGTTTTCGCTTCATCTCCAACAGCTAATACATTTTTCTTTCCACCTTGATCAACTATCGCAACAACTGAAGGTTCATTAAGAACTACACCTTGACCCTTTAAAACTACAAGTGTATTTGCTGTTCCAAGATCAATTGCCATATCTTGGCTCCATATTTTTTTAACACTGCTAAATAACCCCATTATATCCCTCTTACTTTCTGACTTTCTTGCTCCATAGGAGCTGTTTTATCTCGTTTGATTATCATTTTATTTAATGCATTTATGTAAGCATTTGCTGATGCAACCAAAGTATCTGTATCAGCTGCTTGACCTACAGTTGTTTTGCCCTTTTCCTCTATTTTAACACTTACTGTTGCTTGTGCATCTGTTCCTTCTGTAACTGCGTGAACTTGATAAAGCTGTAAGTTAACATCATGAGAATATAAAGTTTTAATACATTTGAATATTGCGTCCACTGGACCATCTCCAGTTTCTGTTGCATTTTTAACATCACCGTAAACATCCAAAGTCATTTCTGCTTTTTGTGGTTCTCCTGTTCCAGCAAAAACTTTTAAAGATTTAAGAGTTATTGCATTTACTTTATTATCTACAATTAAACTATCATCTACTAAGGCAATAATATCTTCATCGTAAACATGTTTTTTCTTGTCTGCTAAGACTTTGAATTTTGCAAATGCATTTCCTACTACATCGTCAGTTAAATCTGGATAGCCTAAGCTGTTTAACTTATCTTTAAATGCATGTCGACCAGAATGCTTTCCCATCACTAAAGATGTTTGTTTAACCCCTACACTTTCAGGTGTCATTATCTCATATGTTTGTCTATTTTTTAACATTCCATCCTGATGAATTCCTGCTTCATGAGCAAAAGCATTTTTTCCAACGATAGCTTTATTGTATTGAACAGGAAATCCTGTTGCGTTTGAAACAATTTTTGAAGCTTTGCTTAAAAGTGTTGTATTAATTCCAGTTTCATATGGCATTAAATCAGGTCTTGTTTTAATTGCCATAACAACTTCTTCAAGGGCAGCATTTCCTGCTCTTTCTCCTAATCCATTTATTGTGCATTCAATTTGTCTTGCTCCAGCTTGAACTCCAGCTAAAGAGTTAGCTACTGCTAAACCTAAGTCATTATGACAATGGGTTGATAAAATTGCTTTATCAATATTTGGAACTTTATTTAATAAAGTTTCTATGATTGTGGTAAACTCAGATGGTATTGTATAACCGACTGTATCAGGAATATTAATTGTTGTAGCACCATTTTTAATTGCAAGTTCTACAGTTTTACACATGTAGTCCATATCAGTTCTTGTTCCATCTTCACAAGACCATTCAATGTCATCAGTAAACTTTCTTGCATAAGCAACATGTTTACCAATTGATTCATAAACATCTTCAGGAGACATATTTAATTTATGCTTCATGTGTAATGGACTTGTAGAAATAAATGTATGTATTCTAAATCTTGGTGCATGTTTTAGAGCTTCATAAGCTCTATCAATATCTTTTACTGAATGTCTTGAAAGTCCTGCAGGAATAGAATTTTTTAAAATTTTACTTACTTCTGAAACGGCTTCAAAATCCCCTGGTGAAGCTATTGGAAAACCTGCTTCAATAATATCGATACCTAGTTCATCAAACACTCTGGCAATTTGAATTTTTTCTTCTAAACTCATAGATGCGCCTGGCGACTGCTCACCATCTCGCATAGTCGTATCAAATATAAAGACTCTATCTTTATTGCTCATAACTAAAATTTTAGAAAATCTATAATACAATCTATGAGAGAGATTGCAAAATAATTAGTTAAATAATCACTTTTAATGGACCATTTTAGGCTTACGAAAAATTAATTATAAATAGACTCAATTTTAGGCATTAATCGTAAAAGTTCTTTTGTGTACTCATGTGTTGGTTTTAAAAATAAATGCTCAGTGTTTGAAACTTCACATAATTTGCCATCTTTTAAAACTCCAATTCTATCACACATCTGTCTAACTACAGGTAGGTCATGACTAATAAACAAAATTGTTAAATTTAATTGTTCTTGAAGATCTTTAAGTAAATTTAATATTTGGGCTTGGATACTTACATCCAAAGCAGAGGTAGGTTCATCACAAACTAAAAGTCTTGGTTGTGTGGCAAGTGCTCTTGCTATTGATATTCTCTGCCTCTGTCCTCCTGAAAATTCATGCGGATATCGATCTGCAGATTTTTGAGTTAATTCTACAGACTCTAGCAGATCATAAATATAATTATTTAAATCTAAAGTAGATATAGATGGATTGTGAAGTGTAATTGGTTCTGCAATTATATCTTTTACTTTTAACCTTCCATTTAATGAAGAATAAGGATCTTGAAATATCATTTGAATTTGTTTTCTAAATTTCATTAATTCAGATCTTTGTTTAATTTTTGTTATACAAACGTTGTCAAAGAAGATATCGCCAGATGTAGGTTTAAATAAATTTACAATCATTTTAGCAATTGTAGATTTTCCACTCCCACTTTCTCCGACTAAACCAAAAGATTCGCCCTCTTTTATCTCAAATGAAACATCATTAACAGCCATTACAGAATTTTTAGAATTTTCAGAAAAAAAGTTATCATCAAAACTTTTACTAAGATTTTTTATCTGTACTAAATCTTGATTTATAATTTCTTTCTTTGACCATCTATTTAATATTTTGATATTATTTTCTTTTTTTTTATTGTGTTCTTTTTCAACTATTACAAATCTTGAAATTTTTTTATTTGTTGGAGGAACTGAGCTCACTAAACTTTTGGTATAATTTTCTTGTGGATTGGTTAATATTTTTTTAGTTTCACCGATTTCAACTAAATTACCATTTTTCATAACTGCTACACGATCTGCTGTCTCAGCTATAACTCCCATGTCATGAGTAATTAAAATAACAGCAAGATTTCTTTCTTTTGTTAATTTTTTTATAAGTTCTAAAATCTGAGATTGAATTGATACATCTAATGCTGTTGTTGGCTCATCTGCAATTAATAATTCTGGTTCGCAACATAGAGCTAAAGAAATTACTAGTCGCTGTCTCATTCCACCTGAGAATTGATGAGGATAATTATCAAATCTTGCCTCTGCATCTTTAATACCAACCTCTTTTAATAAATTTATAGATTTATTTTTTGCTTCTTCTTTGCTTAATTTAAGATGAGTTTGAATTGTTTCAATTAACTGTTCACCCACAGTAAGAATTGGGTTAAGTGAAGTTTGAGGATCTTGAAATATCAATCCAATTTTACTTCCCCTGTATTTAACAATACTTTCAGAATTTTCGTGAATGTTAAGATCACCTAAAATAACTGACCCACTAGATACTTTGCCCGGTTCATCAATTAAATTTATAATGGCATTTCCTACTGTACTTTTTCCTGAACCAGACTCTCCAACTAATCCTAAAATTTCTCCTTTATTAACCTCAATATTCACATTCTTAGCAGCATAAACTGTTTCTTTTCTCATTTGGTAATCAACACTAAGATTGTTTATTTTTAAAAATGTCATTTTTTTAATTTTGGATTTAAAGTATCTCTCATCCAATCCCCTAATAAATTAATTGAAAATGCTAAAATAACTAAGAAAATTGCTGGAAAAAAAGTTATCCACCATTCTCCTGAAAATAAAAAGTCATTACCAAGTCTTATCAATGTCCCTAAAGAAGGTGTTGTTGGAGGTACGCCAACTCCTAAAAAACTTAAAGTAGACTCAGCTAAAATAGCAAGAGCTAAACCAATAGTTCCAATTACTAACACCGGTCTTAAAATATTTGGTAAAATATGTTTAAACATAATAATTATATTAGAAACCCCAATTATTGTTGATGCTGAAACATAGTCTTTATTTTTTTCCACCAAAGTTGCAGCTCTTGAAACTCTAGCAAATTGTGGCCACTCTGAAATCCCGATTGCAAATATTAAAACATAAATTGCCATTTCATCATGCATTTCTCTAGAGATTAATCCTCTTGCTATTCCATCAACCAATAATGCCATCAAAATACTTGGTACTGTTAATTGTACATCAGTTAACCTCATTACTATCATTTCATATTTTCCACCGAAAAATCCAGCCGTTAATCCCAATCCAACACCAAGAATTAAACTAAAAATTATTGCAGAGAAACCTACAATCAGAGAAATTCTACATCCGTATAAAATTGTAGACAACATATCTCTTCCTTGTCCATCGGTACCTAAAATAAATTTAGCTAGACCATCTTCTGTCCATGATGGTGGTGTGAATGCATCCATCAATGATAGAGAGGATGGGTCAAAGGGATTGTAAGGTGTTACGAGCTCAACAAAAAAAGAACAGAAAAAAATTATAAACAAGATAGTAGATGATACAATGGCGGTTGGCGATTTAATAAAGCTATGATAAATGTCACTATCTTTTATTCTTTCCCAAGTACTTAAAGATTTGTTATCCACTTGCAGTATCTCCTTTAACTCTTATTCTTGGATCAATTAAATAATAAAGAATATCAACTATAAAATTTATCATTACGAAAACAAAAGCTATAAATACTAAATAAGCTGACATGATTGGTATATCAACGAATTGAACTGCTTGAATAAATAAGAAGCCCATTCCAGGCCATTGAAAAACAGTTTCAGTAATAATTGAAAACGCAATTAAAGTTCCAATATTTATTCCTGCTATAGTTATTACAGGTATCAATCCATTTTTTAATGCATGTTTGTATTTAATACTATTTTCACTAATGCCTCGAGCACGTGCAAATTTAATATAATCTGTTTGTAATATTTCCATCATCTCTGCTCGTACAAGTCTGATAATATAAGTCATTTGGAAAAGGCTTAATGTTACTGAAGGAAGTATAATTGCTTTTAGTCCTGAAACTGTTAAAAAACCTGTAGTCCAAAAACCTAAATCAACAACTTCCCCTCTACCAAAAGAAGGTAATATTCCTAAGATTACTGCAAACAAATATATAAATAATATACCAATTACAAATGTGGGGAGTGAAACTCCAAGCAAGGAGACGGCTAAGACAAAATCACTTAAAAAACCTTTTCGATTTATGCCTGTATAAACTCCTAACAAAGTACCAGTAATTAGTGCAATTAGTGCTGAAATAACCACAAGTTCAATAGTTGCAGGCAATCTTTCAACTATTAATTCTGAAACAGGTCTTCTTAATTGATATGAAATTCCAAACTCACCCTTAGAAGCATTAACTATAAATCTTGAAAACTGTACATGAATTGGATCCATTAAACCTAATGTTTCTCTTAATTCTGCTCTTTCCTCATCAGAAGTTTCTTCTCCAACCATGTTATTGATTGGATCTCCAACAAAATTAAATAAAGAGAAAGACACAAAGGCGACAACCAACATCACCAAAGCGGATTGAAACAGCCTTTTAAAAAAATATTTTATCAATTTGTGAAGGTTTAAATTTATAAGCCCTTTAAATTTTTAAAGGGCTTATAATAATTTTTAATTAGTTAAAACTAGCAGTTCTGAATAACGGTTCGTTATTCGGTCTGATAGGAACATTAACATTGCTTTTAGATGCCCAAGAAATTACTTGGTGATGTAAAGGAAGATAAGAAATATCATCTTTTACAATTTTCCAAGCTTTTGCAATTGCAGCATTTCTTTTATCTAAATCAACTTCACCTTCCATAACTCTAATTGCAGCATCAACATCAGCGTTACTAAAGTTAACTTTGTTCCAGCTAGCACCAGTTTCATATAGGTAATGGAAAACATAGTGACTATCTAAAGTTGGAACACCCCATCCTAGCATATAGAAATCACCTTGATCATCTTTAAGCTCTTTGAAGTGTTTACTTTTAGTTTGAGCAAATAAGTTTACGTTAACTCCAATTTTACCCAACATTCCAACAACTGCAGTACAAATTGCTTCATCGTTTACATATCTGTCATTAGGACATCTAAGTTCAACGTCAAAACCATTAGGATAACCCGCATCAGCTAAAAGTTTTTTTGCAGCATTAACATCGTAAGGTAATCTTTTATCAAGATCAGCTGTATATCCATTTACACCTGGAAAAGTTATAATTCCTGCTGGTTCACTTAAACCTCTCATAACTTTTTTCTTGATCGCTTCAATATCAATTGCTTGATAAAGAGCTTGTCTTACCTCTTTTTTCTTAAATGGATTATCACCTGTATTACCAGTTCTTAATTTGTCAGCTGCTTGATCCATACCTAAGAAAATTGTTCTCATTTGAGCTGTACTTTCAACTTTGTGACCTGAAGAAGATCCAATTCTTTTTAAGTCTTGAACAGGAGCATCAGTAACTATATCAATTTCACCAGATAATAATGCTGCTACTCTTGTAGCTGCATTTTTAATAGGCATTAATTCAATTTGAGTTACTTTTTTATCCTTCATTTCACCCCACCAATGTTTATTTCTTTTAAACACTGTCTTGGTGTTAGGCTCTCTTAAAGTTATTTTAAAAGGACCAGTTCCCATAGCATTAGTAGCAGAAAAAGTTTCTTGTCCTGCATCCCAATTTTGTGGAGACATTGCAAAGTTTTTCTCTGACCAAGCTTTAGACATTATAAAAATGTTAGACAATTGGTTTAAAAGAATAGGGTTAGGTTTACTTGTAGTTATTTTAACAGAGTAATCTCCAACTGCTTCAACATTAGCAATAGTGCTGATGTATTCTTTAAAGTCAGATGTTCTTTGCTTAGCTCTTAATATACTAAAAACAACATCTGCTGATGTCATTCCAGAACCATCTGAAAACTTAGCATCTTCTCTTAAAGTAAAAATCCAAGTATTTGGATCAGTAGCTTTCCATTTTGTTGCTAAAGCAGGTCCTATTTTCATGTCCAAGCCTCTTTGAACTAGAGCTTCATAAACTTGTCTAGATACTTGAGTAGTTGGACCCTCATTTTGCGCATGTGGATCTAGTGTTAAACTGTCTCCTTGCATAGACCATTTAATAGTTTTTGCCCATGCTGAAGAAAATCCGAATACTAGAACTAATGACAATAGTATTCTTACTATATTTTTAGTCTTCATTATTCCCCTCGTTTTTTAAATTTATTTAAAAAAGTATAAGTGAAATAATTGAATTATAGTAGCAATAATTTACTGATAAAATTTAACTTTTATCGCTATCAACTAATTTTTTCTTACCTATCCAAGGCATCATAGCTCTTAATTCTGCACCAACTTTTTCAACTGGATGCTCGGCTAATTTAGCTCTCGTAGCAAGGAAGTTTTTTTGACCATTTTTGCATTCATCCATCCATTCTTTAGTAAATTTTCCAGATTGAATTTCAGCCAAAACTTCTTTCATTCTTTTTTTGGTCTCTTCTTTATTAACTACTCTAGGGCCAGATTGATATTCGCCATATTCAGCCGTATTCGAAATAGAATAATTCATATTCGCAATTCCACCTTCATAAATTAAATCAACAATCAATTTAACTTCATGAACTGTTTCAAAATATGCCATCTCTGGTTCATATCCAGCTTCAACTAAAGTTTCATAACCATTTTTAATTAGCTCAACCAAACCTCCACAAAGTACTGTTTGTTCACCAAATAAATCTGTTTCAACTTCGTCTTTGAATGTAGTTTCAATAATTCCTGATCTTCCTCCACCAACTGCTGAAGCGTAAGATAAAGCTAAGTCTCTTGCCTTTCCTGAACCATCTTGATGAACAGCAAATAAACAAGGCACTCCACCTCCTTTTTCATATTCACTTCTAACTAAGTGACCAGGTCCTTTGGGAGCAACCATAAAAACATCCAGATCTTTTCTAGCTTTAATTAAATCGTAATGAACATTTAAACCATGAGCAAAAGCGATACTTGTCCCCTCTCTTACTCGTTGTTCAATATGATTTTTATAAATTTCCGCTTGTAGTTCATCTGGTGTAAGAATCATTACTACATCGGCCCACTCTGCAGCATCAGATAAATTCATTACCTTTAATCCTTTTGATTCTGCTTTAGCTGCACTCGATGAACCTTCTCTTAATGCTACAACAATATCTTTTACTCCACTATCTTTTAAATTTAATGCGTGAGCGTGCCCTTGGCTTCCATAACCGAAGATAGCAACTTTTTTGCTTTTAATTAGATTAACATCTGCATCTTTTTCATAAAACATTTTCATATCATCTCTCCTTTTAAATTAATTAAATATTTTAGCACCCCTAGTCATTGCTACTGCCCCAGTTCTCGAAGTACTAATAAGTCCTAAGGGCTTTAATTTTTTATTCATTTTATCAATTTCTCTTCTAAGAGCAGTTATTTGAATTACTGCTGAAGTTTTTGTTTCATCTAATATTACGGGATTAAATTTTTTACAAGCATTTAAGCATTTTTCAATTTTATTTCTTTTTCCTACAACTTTAAATAAAGCCATTTCTTTAAAAATTACGCCTTTATCCTCTCTTTTAAATTCAGCAACTTTATGAACAGGCACTAACTTTGTTAATTGGAGTCTTATTTGATCAATTACTTGAGGTGTTCCAGTGGTAACAATTGTTATTCTTGAAATATTTTTAACCGCATCAACTTCTGCAACAGCTAAAGACTCGATATTGTAACCTCGACCAGAAAATAAACCAACTACTCTTGCCAAAACTCCAGCCTCATTATCTACCCATACTACAAAAATATATGTATCTGGTTTTTGTTTCTTCGTAGGTATGCTGTAAGCTGACTTTGATTTCGGCATTATGATTATACTAAGGCTTTGCCTTTTCCTTTAATTTTATTTTCTTCTTGATCATTTGGGCCCAAGATCATTTGGTTATGAGGTTTTCCAGATGGTATCATTGGAAAGCAATTCTCGTTAGGATCCACATGACAGTCAAATATAACAGGCCCATCATAATCAATCATTTCCTGAATTTTATCATCAAGATCGGCTGGATTGTCTGCTTTGATTCCTTTGCATCCATATGCTTCAGCCATTTTCATAAAATCTGGTAATGCTTCAGAATAACTTTCAGAATAATTTTTTTCATGAAGCAACTCCTGCCATTGTCTAACCATTCCCATATATTGATTATTTAAAATAAAAATTTTTATAGGAAGATTGTATTGAACTGCCGTAGACATTTCTTGCATAGTCATTAAAACTGAGGCTTCTCCAGCAATATCAATTACTAATTTTTCAGGGTGAGCAATTTGTACACCAACTGCTGCTGGCAATCCGTAACCCATAGTTCCTAAGCCACCAGATGTCATCCATCTATTTGGCTTATTAAATTTATAATGCTGAGCAGCCCACATTTGATGTTGTCCAACCTCGGTAGTAACATAGGTATCTTTATTCTTAGTTAATTCATAAAGTCTCTTAACAGCATGTTGAGGTTTTATACTTTCATCACTATTTACAAAATTAAGAGAATCTTTTTCTCTCCATTTTTCGATTCTCTCCCACCACTTAGCTATATTTGATTTATTTGATTTGCTATGACCATTTTTTCTTTTAGAAATTGTCTTATTAATTTTGCTGATAACACTCGTAACGTCCCCAACTATCGCAAGATCCACTTTAATAATTTTATTAATTGATGATGGATCTATATCAATATGAACCTTTTTTGAATTTGGTGAAAACTCATCAATTTTTCCAGTAATACGGTCATCAAATCTTGCACCAATGTTAATTAAAAGATCACAATCATGCATAGCATTATTTGCTTCATAAGTACCGTGCATACCAAGCATTCCTAAAAATTGATTATCATCTCCAGGGTACGCACCTAATCCCTGAAGTGTAGAAGTTATTGGAAAACCAGTTAGCTCAACAAATTCTCTTAGAGCCTGACTTGCTTTTGGACCAGAGTTAATTACTCCGCCCCCGGTATAGATGATTGGTTTTTTAGCCTTGATTAATAATTTAACTAATTCATCAATTTGATCTTGAGAAAATTTATTATGCGATTTTCCATTTAATTTTTTTTCTTTATTTGGTTTTTTGTATTTTGTTTTTGCAAACTGAATATCTTTTGGAATATCAATTAAGACAGGTCCAGGTCTTCCAGTTGTTGCAACTCTAAAAGCCTCATGAATAACTTTGGAAAGATCATCAATATCTTTAACTAACCAATTGTGTTTCGTACAAGGTCTTGTAATTCCTGTAGTATCACATTCTTGAAAAGCATCAGTTCCAATTAAATGTGTTGGAACCTGACCAGAAATACAAACTAACGGGACAGAGTCCATATAAGCATCTGTTAAAGCTGTAACAACATTAGTTGCGCCGGGACCTGATGTAACTAAAATTACACCTGGTTTGCCTGATGACCTCGCATAACCTTCAGCTGCGTGACCAGCACCTTGTTCGTGTCTAACTAAAATATGTTTTATAGAAGGATGATTTTTCAATTCATCATAAATCGGTAATACTGCGCCACCTGGATAACCGAAGATATGTTCTACCTTTTGGTCCTCAAGACATTTAAATACAATTTCTGCTCCAGTTAATAATTTTGGCATTAGGCAATCTAGCTGAAGTTGTACTCATTGGTCAAGTTTAAGAATGGAAATTTTAAATTTTTTTCAAAAAATTATTTATGTCTTGTGGCTTTAATTTAGTCCAACTAATCATGTTACCTCTAGCCCAAGTACTTTGTCTTTTGGCGTATTGTCTAGTTTTTATGGCTATTTTTTCTTTAGTATCATTCAAATCTTTTTGTTTTTTTAAATATTCTCTAATTTCATTAACTCCGATGGCCTTGTTGGCACTT
>CACJQX010000015.1 GCA_902595595.1 uncultured Pelagibacteraceae bacterium
TTTATTATTTTTTAACAAAAATTCTTTTGTTTTATTAAACAAAAATTCTGATGACTTTAATCTAAGTAGAGACTCACCAATAATGATTATTGGTTTTTTTGAATTTATAATTTCTTTAGATACGTCATGATTTCCTTCAAGAATATTATTTAAAGTTTGCGTTTGACCGTCTAAACTTTGATAAGGATAAGTTAAATCACCAACATTATTAAGTGAAATAATTTTTGTATTATTGTTTAAGTAAGCTTTTCTAATTCTAGCATTTAAAATAGTTGCTTCATATCTTGGGTTTGCACCTACTATCAAAATTAAATCTGCTTCTTCAATGCCATTTATAGAAGAATTAAATAAATAGTTTTCTCTTTTTGAAGTATTTATAAATCTGTTATCAGATCTTGAGTCGTAATTTTTAGTATCAATTGTTCGATCAAAAAATTCTTTAAAAATATAACTAGTCTCCATATTAGTTAAATCACCAACAAAACCACATATTTTTTCTTTTGATGTGTTTTCAAATTTAGATTTAATTATTTTATACACTTCATTCCATGAGGCCTTTTCAAACTTACCGTTATATTTGATAAATGGGGTATCTAATCTTTGATGCAAAAGACCATCACAAGCATATCTTGTTTTGTCTGATATCCATTCCTCATTGATATCTTCATTAATAATTGGAAGTACTCTTTTGACTTCCCAATCATATGTATCTACTCTTACATTTGATCCAATTGCATCCATTACATCAATTGTTTCAGTTTTCTTTAGTTCCCATGGTCTAGCTTCAAATACATAAGGTTTTGATGTTAAGGCTCCTACTGGACATAAATCTACAACGTTTGCAGATAATTCAGATTGCATTGATTGCTCTAGGTAAGTTGTAATTTGCATATCTTCACCTCTTCCAATAGCACCAAGTTCTGGTACCCCCGCAACTTCCGTTGCAAACCTTACACATCTCGTACAGTGAATACATCTTGTCATTTGAGTTTTTATCAATGGTCCCATATTTTTTTCAGGAACTGCTCTTTTGTTTTCTTTAAATCTTGATTTGTCTACGCCGTAGTACATTGATTGATCTTGAAGATCACATTCACCTCCTTGATCACATACTGGACAATCTAAGGGATGGTTAGCTAACAAAAATTCCATTACTCCCTTACGAGCCTTTTCAACAATAGCAGTATTTGTTTTAATATTCATACCCTCAGCAGCTGGCATAGCACATGAAGCAATTGGTTTAGGAGATTTTTCCATTTCAACTAAACACATTCTACAATTACCTGCTATCGATAATTTTTCATGGTAACAAAATCTTGGAATTTCTACTCCAGCTTTTTCGCAGGCTTGAAGAACAGTTAAACCCTCTTCAACTTCAACTTCAATTTCATTTACTTTTAATTTAAGCATTTTTTTTATCCAATAAATGTTGATCTACCAAATATGGAATATTGTTTTTCTTTTGAACAATAGGATCCAAATTGTTTCTTTTCTCAATTTCTTTTTTAAAGTGTCTAAGCAATCCTTGAACTGGCCATGATGAGCCTTCTCCAAAAGCACAAATAGTATGTCCTGCAATTTGATTTGTAACATCACCTAACATATCTACTTCATCCTTTGTTGCATCACCTTTTGCCATTCTCTCAAGCATTCTCCACATCCAACCAGAACCTTCTCTACAAGGTGTACATTGACCACAACTCTCATGTTTGTAAAATCTTGCAATCCTTGCCATACATTTAATTATGTCCTGATCTTTGTTAATAACCACAATACCAGCTGTACCGAGCCCACTTTTTTCTTCAACACAAGCATCAAAGTCCATTTTTAAAGTTTCACATCTTTCTTTCGGTATTAGTGGCATTGAAGAACCTCCAGGTATTACAGCCTGCAAATTTTCCCATCCACCAATTACACCACCAGCATGAACTTCAATTAATTCTTTTAGAGGAATACTCATTTCTTCCTCAACATTACAAGGATTGTTTACATTTCCAGAAATACAAAAAATTTTGGTTCCAGTATTTTTTTCTCTTCCTAAAGAAGCAAACCATTTGGCTCCTCTTCTTAAAATGGTTGGAACCACTGCAATTGTTTCAACGTTATTTATTATTGTAGGACATCCATACAGACCAATCAAAGCTGGGAAAGGTGGTTTTAATCTAGGTTGACCTTTTTTACCTTCTAAACTCTCAAGTAGTGCAGTCTCTTCACCACAAATATATGCACCAGCTCCGTAATGAATATAAATATCTAAATCCCATCCTGTACCAGCTGCATTTTTACCTAACAATTTTTTTTCATAAGCTTCATCTATTGCTGCTTGAAGTTTTTGACCATCAACAAAATATTCTCCTCTTATATAAATATAACAAACATGTGCTTGCACTGCATAAGATGCTATTAAACAACCTTCTATTAATTTGTGAGGTTCAAATCTTAAAATATCTCTATCTTTGCAAGTTCCTGGTTCTGACTCATCGCCGTTAATAACTAAGTAATGTGGTCTAGATCCGACTTCTTTTGGCGCAAATGACCATTTTAAACCAGTAGGAAATCCTGCACCACCTCGACCTCTTAGTTGAGATTCTTTAATTTCATTAATTATCCATTCTCTTCCTTTGTCAGTAATTTCTTTTGTATTTACCCAATCACCTCTCTCTTGTGATGAAGATACATCTGAGCCTTTGTCATTATATAAATTCTGAAAAATTCTATCTTGATCTTTAAGCATTTTTTAAATCCATTAAGGTTTTCCTGTTATTTTCTGGTTCATTATTTACTCTTCCTCTGTACGAACCAGGTTTTGGTGTTTCTCCATTTAAAATTTTATCTAAAATATCTAAAGTTTTTTGTTTGTCTAAATCTTCATAATAATCATCATTAATTTGCATCATTGGAGCATTGACACATGCTCCTAAACACTCAACTTCCATCCAAGAACAGCTTTTATCATTAGATAATTCACACTCATTTTCAGAAATTTTTTCCTTACAGGCCTCAACTAATTGATTTGCACCTCTTATCATGCAGGGTGTTGTTGTGCATACTTGAACAAAGTATTTGCCTACAGGTGCTAAATTATACATTGTATAAAAAGTAGCTACCTCATAAACTTTAATGTAAGGCATATCTAAAAACTTAGCGATATATTTCATTGCAGCTAATGGTATCCAATTATTATTTTGTTTTTGAGCAATATATAGCAAAGCCATTACAGCACTTTGCTGTTTACCTTCAGGATATTTTGCAACAATAACATTTGCTGCTTCTAATGATGAAGCATTAAATTCAAAACTTTCTGGCTGATCTTTAGCAGGCCTTCTTAAACTCATCTGTCTACCTCACCGAAAACAATATCTAAAGAACCTAATACCGCAGGAACATCTGCTAACATATGACCTTTGATTAGATAATCCATTGATTGTAAATGTGAAAACCCTGGTGCTCTTATTTTACATTTATAAGGTTTACTTGATCCATCAGATATTAAGTAAACACCAAATTCTCCTTTTGGTGCCTCAACAGCTGTATAAATTTCATCTTTTGGAACTCTATATCCCTCTGTGAAAAGTTTAAAATGATGTATTAAAGCTTCCATTGATTGTTTGATTTCTGCCTTAGGTGGAGGGCTAATCTTGCCATCTAATGATTTAATTGGACCCTTTTCCATTTTAGCTAGACATTGTTTAATAATTGAAACACTTTCTTTCATTTCTTCAATTCTGCATAAATATCTGTCGTAACAATCTCCATTTTTTCCAACTGGAATTTTAAAGTCTAAACTTTCATAGCAATCATAAGGCTGAGATTTTCTTAAGTCCCATGGAACACCAGATCCTCTAATCATAACTCCTGAAAAAGAATAATCTAAGGCATCTTCTTTTGTGACTACTCCTATATCGACATTTCTTTGTTTAAAAATTCTATTATCAGTTAACAAACTTTCTAAATCGTTAATTATTTTCGGAAACGTTTCACAAAATTTTCCAATATCTTCCTCTAAACCTTTTGGCAAATCTTGATGAACACCTCCTGCTCTAAAATAATTTGCATGAAGTCTTGATCCTGAAGCTCTCTCATAAAATGTCATTAAAGTTTCTCTTTCCTCAAAGCCCCAAAGAGAAGGTGTTAGAGCACCGACATCTAAAGCTTGAGTTGTAACGTTTAAAATATGACTTAAGATTCTCCCAATCTCACAAAATATGACTCTTATGTATTGCGCTCTAATTGGTACATCTATTTTGAGTATTTTTTCGACAGCTAGTGCAAAAGCATGCTCCTGATTCATTGGAGCAACATAATCTAAACGATCAAAATAAGGAACTGCCTGCATATAAGTTTTGTTTTCTATGAGTTTTTCTGTTCCTCTATGAAGTAGACCGATATGAGGATCAGCCTTTTCAACTACTTCGCCATCTAATTCTAAAATTAATCTAAGAACACCATGAGCTGCAGGATGTTGAGGGCCAAAATTTAAATTTAAATTTTTAATTTTTTTTGTCATTATTCTCAATTTCTTCTTTAATATATTTTGTTCCTTCCCAAGGACTTTCATAATCGAAGTTTCTATAATTTTGCTCAAGCTTCACTGGTTCACTAATTACTTTTTTTTGATCTTCGCTATATCTAACTTCTGAGTGACCAGTTAATGGAAAATCTTTTCTTAGTGGATGACCTTCAAACCCATAATCAGTTAGTATTCTTCTTAAATCAGGATGATCCTTAAAAGATACTCCATACATATCAAACACTTCTCTCTCCATCCAGTTTGCTGATGGAAAAATGCTAGTTAATGACGGAACAACTTCATTTTCAGCAATTGAATATTTTACAATCAATCTTTGATTAAATTCATGGCTTAAAAACAAGTATACTAATTCAAACCTTTGATTTTGTTCAGGGTAATCAACAACTGTTATATCTATAAGTTGCCTAAATTTAGTATCTTGGTTTGTTTTTAAAAATAAAGCAACATCAATAATATCTTCTTTGTCTGTTTCAATATAAATTTGGTTATGTTTTATTTCTGTATTGTTAATTTTGGTAGTTAATTCAGAATTAATTTTTTTTTCTAGATCTTCTAAATTTTTCATAACTATCTGATAAAAGATCCTTTTTTTCTAATCTTTTTTTGTAATTGAAGTATCCCATACAACAAAGCCTCTGCTGAAGGTGGACACCCTGGAACGTAAACATCTACAGGAACAATACGATCGCATCCTCTTACAACTGAATATGAGTAATGGTAATATCCACCTCCATTTGCACAACTACCCATGGAAATAACATATCTTGGTTCTGGCATTTGATCATAAACTTTTCTTAAAGCTGGTGCCATTTTATTTGTTAAAGTTCCTGCAACTATCATAACATCTGATTGTCTTGGAGAGCCTCTAGGAGCTGCTCCAAATCTTTCTAAATCATATCTTGGCATAGCTGTTTGCATCATTTCAACAGCACAACAAGCTAATCCAAAAGTCATCCAATGAAGTGATCCTGACCTTGACCAGTTAATTAAATTATCAAGTGATGTAGTTATAAAACCATTCTTGCTAAAATCTTTTGCAAGTTGTTTAAATTCCTCAGGAACTTGATCTATTTTATTATTCATTATGGTTTTATAATTTTTATTCCCAATCTAATGCACCTTTTTTCCATTCATAAATAAAACCGATAGTAAGTATGAACAAAAAAATCATCATTGATGAAAAACCTAATAATCCAATATTTCCAAGTGATATTGCCCATGGAAATAAAAATGCTATCTCTAAATCAAAGATAATAAATAGAATTGCAACTAAATAAAATCTCACATCAAATTCCATTCTTGAATCCTCGAAAGGTTCAAATCCACACTCATAAGCTGAAAGTTTTTCTGGATCAGGTTTTTTTGGTGAAAGAATAAAATTTACAACCACAAAAGCGCAACTCAAACCGAGAGCTAATACTAAAAATATTATTATTGGTAAGTAATCTTTTAAAAAATCAGATAACATGGAAATCTATATATCAGTTTTTATCTGTTGTTGAAGGGCTGATACGTCACATTTTTATTAATATTAACATTAAAAAATGGGTAAAAGTGGCGGGAGTGAAGGGACTCGAACCCTCGACCTATCGCGTGACAGGCGATCGCTCTAACCAACTGAGCTACACCCCCACTCTAATGTTTTGGTGGGCAGTAAAGGACTCGAACCTTTGACCCCCTCGGTGTAAACGAGATGCTCTACCAACTGAGCTAACCGCCCAAAACAAGGCTACTTATTACATCAACACTGAAATAATGTAAATTAATTATTATTGAATACTAGCTTGAGATTTATCATCTTTTTTAGACATATCGACCTCAACCCACTCGGTTGGTTTAAGTTCTTTTGTCAAAGCTATTTTTATAACCTGATCAGCATATTCAACTGGAGTGATCTTAATATCGTCTATAATTTTCTTAGGCATATCAACTAGATCTTTTTCATTCTCTTTAGGAATTAAAACTTCTTTAATTCCAGCTCTATGTGCGGCTAATAATTTTTCTTTCAAACCACCAATTGGCAATACTTGTCCAGTTAAAGTTACTTCACCAGTCATAGCGACATCTCTTCTTACAGGAATATTTGTTATTGATGAAACAATTGAGGTTACCATACCAATACCAGCAGATGGACCATCTTTTGGTGTAGCTCCTTCAGGAACATGGATGTGAAAATCTTTTTTCTCAAAAATAGGAGGAATAATTCCATACTCTAAACATTTTGATCTTACAAAAGATTTTGCAGCTTTAACTGACTCTTGCATCACGTCACCTAATTTACCAGTAATTTGCATTCTTCCTTTACCAGGCATTGTAACGGTTTCAATTTTTAAAATTTCTCCACCATACTCAGTCCAAGCAAGTCCTGTTACTATACCTACTCTATTTTCAGACTCTAATTCTCCAAACTTAAACTTAGGTACACCTAAAAAATCAGATAAATTTTTATTGTTAATTCCAACTTCTTTTTCTTCACCTGCAACAATTTTTTTAACAACTTTTCTTGCAAGTTTAGAAATTTCCCTTTCAAGATTTCTTACACCTGACTCTTTTGTGTATCCTCTAATGACTTCTTTTATAATTTCATCATCCAGCTTCATTTCTTTTTCTTTGACACCGTTATCTTTAATTTGTTTTGGTAATAAATACTTGTTTGCGATACTAATTTTTTCATCCTCAGTGTAACCTGCTAATCTAATTACCTCCATCCTATCTAATAAAGGAGGTAAAATGTTTAAGGTATTAGCAGTAGTTACAAACATCACATCAGATAAATCATAATCAACTTCTAGATAATGATCATTAAATGTTGTGTTTTGTTCTGGATCTAGAGCTTCTAATAATGCTGAAGATGGATCACCTCTATAATCATTTCCTATTTTATCTATTTCATCTAACAAGATTAATGGATTTTTAGTTCCTGCTTTTTTCATCATTTGAATAATTTTACCTGGAAGAGATCCGATATATGTTCTTCTGTGTCCACGTATTTCTGCTTCATCTCTCATTCCACCAACTGACATTCTAACAAATTCCCTATTTGTTGCTTTTGCAATTGATTTTCCCAATGAAGTTTTTCCAACACCTGGAGGTCCAACTAAACATAAAATTGGTCCTTTAATTTTTTCCATTCTTTTTTGCACCGCTAAAAACTCTATTATTCTCTCTTTAACTTTTTCTAATCCAAAGTGGTCTTTATCAAGAATATCTAGAGCTTTCTTTAAATCTATATCTACTTCGCTTTTTTTATGCCATGGAAGTTCAGTCATCCAATCTAAATAATTTCTAACAACTGTTGCTTCTGCAGACATTGGACTCATGTTTTTTAGTTTCTTTAATTCTTGTAAACATTTCTTCTCGACCTCTTTTGGCATCTTTGCTTTTGTTATTGCTTTATTCAAGCTTGTTGTTTCATCTTTACCATCTTCAATTTCACCGAGTTCTTTTTGAATAGCTTTTAGTTGTTCATTTAAATAATACTCTCTTTGTGTTTTTTCCATCTGGGTTTTAACTCTGCCCCTAATTCTTTTTTCAACACCAATAATACTTGTTTCATTTTCCATTATTTTAATAATGGCGTTTAATCTTTTCTTTACATCTACAGTTTCAAATATTTGTTGTTTTTCAGAGATAGTAGCTGTTATATGAGATGCAATATTATCTGCAATGTGTGACGGGTCTTTCAATTGTTTAATTGTGTTTATAGCTTCATTAGAAATTTTTTTATTTATAGATGTTAATTTTTCTAATCTTCTTAAAGCTGTAGCAGCTAAAGGAAACAAATCCTCATCCTTCGGAGAAACATCATTATAGTGTGTGTAATCACATGTTATAAACTTTTCATTATCCTTAAAGTCTAAAATTTTTACTCTTTTGATACCTTCAACTAAAACCTTAACAGTTCCATCAGGAAGTTTTAATAGTTGTAAAATACTTCCTTCACAACCATACATAAATACATCTGTTTTTTTAGGGTCATCAATTTCAGAATTTTTTTGAGTTACTAAAATAATTTTTTTATCTTTTTTCATCACTTCATTAAGTGCTGAAATAGATTTATCTCTTCCTACAAACAGAGGGATTACCATACTTGGAAAGACTACAATGTCTCTCAATGGGAGTAACGGCAGTGAAATTTTGACGTCCATATGAACAATATGGATATTATATTTTATAATGCAATAGGTATTTATTACTTATTAAGGAAATTAAGCCGCTGTGGTCTTATTTGACTTGGATTTATTGTCACCTTTAGCATGAACTAAAATTGGTTGTGATTGTCCTTTTGCAGCACCAGCATCAACAATAACCTCTTCTATATTATCTTGGCTCGGAAGATCGTACATTGTTTTCAACAAAATATTTTCTAGAATTGATCTCAAACCTCTTGCTCCAGTTTTTTTGCTAATAGCTTTTTGTGCTATTTCTTTAAGAGCATTTTCTTTAAATATTAATTTAGCACCATCTAATTTAAACAGTTCTTGATATTGTTTTGTTAATGAATTTTTTGGTTCTTGTAATATTTTTATTAAAGATTTTTCATCTAAATCTTCAAGTGTTGCTATCATTGGAAGCCTTCCAATAAATTCTGGGATTAATCCAAATTTTAATAAATCTTCTGGCTCTAAACCTTTCATCCATTCACCAGTTTTCTTATCTTGTGTATTTTTTACATCTGCACCAAAACCAATTGATGTCCCCTTGTCTCTTTGAGAAATAATTTTATCGAGACCTGCAAAAGCACCACCACAAATAAACAAAATATTTGTAGTATCTACTTGTAAAAATTCTTGTTGTGGATGTTTTCTGCCTCCTTGAGGCGGAACACTTGCAACTGTTCCTTCCATTATTTTTAAAAGTGCTTGCTGGACACCTTCACCAGAAACATCTCTTGTAATCGATGGGTTTTCAGATTTTCTGCTAATTTTATCTACTTCATCAATATAAACTATACCTCTTTGAGCTTTTTCAACATTATAGTCAGATGCTTGTAATAATTTTAAAATTATATTTTCAACATCTTCTCCAACATAACCTGCTTCTGTTAAAGTTGTTGCATCAGCCATAGTGAATGGAACGTCAAGAATTCTAGCAAGGGTTTGTGCAAGCAATGTTTTTCCACAACCTGTAGGACCCACTAAAAGTATGTTAGATTTTGAAAGCTCAACATTTTTACTTGTTTTGCCCTCATAATTTAATCTTTTGTAATGATTGTGTACTGCAACAGATAATACCTTCTTTGCATGAGCTTGGCCAATTACATAATCATCTAATACTGAACAAATTTCTTTTGGAGATGGAAGGCCGTCTTGGTGTTTTACAAAAGTATCTTTGCTCTCTTCTTTTATAATATCCATACACAGCTCAACACATTCATCACAGATGAAAACAGTTGGACCAGCAATCAACTTTCTTACTTCGTGTTGGCTCTTACCACAGAAAGAACAGTAAAGAATATTTTTATTATTTGTTGTCATTTTAATATTTATAACGAATCAATTTAATTACTTTATTATATAAGACTCACACTAATCAAGTTTCGATTAATGATGACTCAATATATTGTGTATTAAGATCTTTTTTCTACTACTTCGTCAATAAGACCAAAAGATTGTGCGACATCTGAAGTCATAAAATTATCTCTTTCAAGAGCAGATTTTATTTCTTCAACGCTTTTACCTGTATGCTTTGAATAAATTTCATTAAGCCTTTTCTTTAAAGATAAAACTTCATTGGCATGAATTTCAATATCAGTTGCTTGACCTTGAAAACCTGCAGATGGTTGATGAACCATTATTCTTGAATTTGGTAATGAAAATCTTTTTCCTTTAGTACCTGCTGCAAGTAAAAAGGAACCCATTGAAGCTGCTTGACCAATACATAAAGTAGAAATATCTGGTTTAACATATTGCATTGTATCATAGATACCAAGACCAGCTGTAACCAAGCCTCCTGGGCTATTTATATATAAATAAATTTCTTTTTTTGGATCCTCTGCCTCTAAAAATAATAATTGAGCGGTAACTAATGATGCAACGTTGTCATTGATTTGACCTGTTAAAAAAATAATTCTTTCTTTTAATAATCTTGAATAAATATCATAAGCTCTTTCACCTTTACTTGATTGTTCAACAACCATAGGTACAAGATTGCTCATATATTCTGATAATTTTGTTGTCATAAGTTGATTCGTTCTACTTATACAACTTGAGATTACTTTTTGCTAACTTTTTTTGTCTTTTTTGCTGCTGGCTTTGATTTTGCCTTTTTAGTTGTAGGTTTTTTTTCTTTAGCAGATGTTGAGGTTGATTTTGTCTTGGTTTCTTTTTTTTCTTCACCATGACTATGATCATGGTCATGGTCATGCTTATGAGCTTCTTTTAAAATCTTTTCAGCTTCTTCTTTTGTAATTTCTTTCTTATTTGCTTTACCTTTTTCTTTAATTAAATTTAAAATTTTTTCTTCATATACAGTACCTCTTAAACTCGCTAATGCAGATGGATTTTTTTGATAAAAATCCATAACCATTTTTTCTTGTCCAGGCATCATTCTTAGTTGTTTTTGCACTTCAGCCTGAATTTCTTGTTCTGTTACTTTAATTTGATTTTTTTCACCAAACTCATTTAGAATTAATCCAGTTTTTATTCTTGTTTTTGCTTTTTCTTCAAAGTTTTTTTTATTTTTTTTTGCTTCTTCATCAGACATACCTTGTGAAAGAATTTTTACTTCCTCTTCAACTAAATTTTCAGGAACTTCATCTACTTTAATTTTCTCTATTTCTTTTAAAATTTGATTTTTAGATAATTGATCTAGAGAGTTTTTATATTCATCATTAATTTGTTTTGAGATTAACGTTTTTAAATCTTTTAAATCTTTTGCTCCTAAATTTTTTGCAAAATCATCGTCAATTTTTACTTCTTCTGATTGTTTAACACTTAAAATTTTACAATTAAATTTAGCTTTTTTATTTACTAATTCTTTTTCAGGGAAATTTTCCGGCAAAGTTGCTTCTACAATTTTTTCATCACCTTTTTTAACTCCAATCAATTGTTCATCAAAGCCTTTTAAGAATAAATCTTTACCTAAGGTCAATTGAGTATTTTTTCCTTCACTTCCTTTAAAATCCTTGCCATCAACTGTTGCTTTATAATCTAAAGAAACTAAATCACCTTTTTTAGCTTTTGTATCGGCGCTTACTTCTTTAAAATTTGGTTGGTTTTTGGCAATTTCTTTAATTCTTTTATCTGTTTCACTATCATCAATTTTTACAGTGTATTCGTCAAATTTGATATTTTCTAAAGATTTAATTTCTACTTTTGGTAACTCCGTGACTGATAAAACATACTCAAGATCTTTATCTTCACCATAAGTCTTTAGGTCAAGCTTTGGTTGACCAGCTGGTTTAATCTTTTTTTCTTCTAATGCTTTAGTTGATGTTTCTTTTAAAACTTTATCTAAGACTTCTCCAAAAACGGCTTTACCGAATTGTCTTTTTAAAATTTCTTTTGGGACTTTGCCTGGTCTAAATCCTTTAAGATTTACACTACCTTTGATCTCTTCATATTTTTCATCCATATAAGAGTTCATTGTCTCTTTATCGATAAAAACTTTAAGGTCTTTATTTAGTCCTTTTTTATTTTCTACTGTAACTTTCATAATATTTTAATGGTAGGGCGAAAAGGACTCGAACCTTCACATGTTGCCATATTGGTTCCTAAGACCAACGCGTCTACCAATTCCGCCATCGCCCCACAAATTACGAGGTTTTATATATTATTGAAACTATTTGTCCAATGACAATTGTTAAAAAATTATCTATTTATGTAATAATATTTATACTAATTTATAAAAAATGATTATTTCACCTTGCATAAGCATTTGTAAAACTGACCCATCAACAGGCTATTGTTATGGTTGTGGAAGAAGCAATGAGGAAAAAAGACTTTGGAAGCTAGAAGAAACAACTGATGATTGGAAAAAAGAAAATATAATACAAATTGAAAAAAGGCTTACTGGTTGGCAACTTGAGAGTTTTAAAGAGTCTTATTCTTATAAAATCAAGAATGGTATGTCTCTTTTCAAGAAAAATTTAATCAAAGAGTAATATAAACTATGAGTAAAGTTAAAATCGTAAGTATTATCTATGCTATAGGGATAATTATTGGTGCTTTGTTCTTTGATGTTTGGGGAGCAGATACCACTCCTTTAAAAACATTGTCTGTATTTGCTTGGACTGTACTATTTATTATAGCTTTATTTTTTGTAGACAAGAATGAGAGAAAATAAGTTTTTAATATTTTTTTTATCATTTTTTTTTATATCCTTTAATTCTCAATCAGAAATTATTGTATTGAGCAAATGTGATCATAAAGAGGACGGTTTTTTAAAAAATGAATATATTTTAAATCTTAATGAACTAATCATGACACGTAATTACGTTTATAATGAAAAAACTTATCAAAAATATAAGATCACCGATTTAAGCGTAAAAAAGAAAAACTCCTATGTGAGAAATATTTATGAAGAAGATGGAAAAATACTTACATTAAAACATGGTTATCCTCAGTTTTACACTCAAATTTTATTTGAAAAAGATAAACCAGAAATATTTGTTAAGGCTGTTTTAAATGATGTCGAAAGTTTATCTAAAATTTCTAATTGTAAAAAAATAGAGAAATTTGATCAAGAAAGTTAGTTTTTATTTTTTTTTTCTTCTTTATTTTTGGTAATAAATTTCTTCTTAAGTTCAAATCTGCTATTTGTAATATTTGAACGATGCTTTGCGTATGCTTGTTTTTGTGCTTGTCTCATTGCTCTTTTAGATGACATGATAATTTAGTTTAATATTCAATTTCTAAAGTATCAATAACTTTTAAACTTTTATCCGATACAACAATCTCTCCAGATGATGGTGTGTAATTTAAAATTTCAGAAATCACTACATAATGTGTAACAAAAACTAAATTTTGATCTTTATCCCAAGTACTAATAAATTTATCAAAATCAATAATTTGCTTTTTTCTATTATTGGCAAATTTTGCACTAAAAAATGAGTTTAGGAAATTTTTAGTTTGATATTCTTTAAATGCAATAGATGCTGTTTCTTTACATCGACACCATTCACTAGAATAAACTTTTTCAATTGAAATTTTATTTTTCTTAAAAAAATTACCAATTTTTTGTGATTGAACCCTACCACTATCACTTAAATTTCTTTGAGTTGTACAATCGTTAATATCGAAATTATCTGGATCACCACCACCAGGTGCATACGCATGTCTTATGAAAATTAATTTTCCACCCTTTTGTAATTCATTAATTAAAGTTTGTTTTGAATCTGCTTTAACTGAGGGATTAATGCATATAAATATTATAATTAAATAATTTAAAATTTTCATATATGAATATTAAAATAGATAATTTAAATAAAACAATTCTTAAATGTAAAAAATGTCCGAGACTTGTTAATTTTATAAAAAAAATTTCAACAGAAAAAAGAAAGCAGAATATAAATGAAAATTACTGGGGAAAACCAGTTACGGGTTTTGGTGCAATTGATGCAAAAATTTTAATAATTGGATTGGCACCAGCAGCACATGGGGGGACAAGAACAGGAAGAGCTTTTACAGGTGATAAATCCGGAGATTTTTTGTTTAAATGTTTGTTTAAAGCTAAAATTTCAAACCAACCTTATTCTGTAAACTTAAATGATGGTCTTAAATTAAAATCAACATATATTACAAATATTTTAAAATGTGTTCCTCCAGAAGACAAACCTAAAATAGAAGAACTCAATAATTGTTCAAAATATTTTGACAGTGAGATTTATAATTTAAAAAAATTAAAAACTATTATCGCTTTAGGAAAAGTGGCATTTGATAATTGTGTTAAATTTTATAAAAAAAAATATACTTTTAATCAAAAGATAAAATTTATTCATGGAAAATCCTATTTACTACCAGGAAATATTAAACTGATTGCCTGTTATCACCCTAGCCCCAGAAATGTAAACACTAAGCTTGTATCTGAAAGAATGATTGTTGATTTATTTAAAAAGGCTAGGAAAATATCTATTAACTAGAAGTATAGGGTTTAAAGTCTGATAAGATTTTTTCTGGAATTTTTACTGGCTTGAATTTTTCATTAATAAATACTAGGTGAATTTTAGCTTCTATGATCAATTCCTCATCTTTAAATATAGATTGATTCATTATGAAAGAAGTTTTTGATGTAGACTCTACAAACGATTTAATTTGTAAATTATCTTCTAAATATGCAGATTTTTTATATTCAATATTGCATGATTTAACTATTATAAGAGCACTAAAATCATTTTTTATTTTTATATTGCTTAATCCAATAGTTGATAACGCTTCAGTTCTAGCTCTTTCTAAATATTTTAAATAGTTAGCATAGTAAACGACTCCACCAGCATCTGTATCTTCATAATACACTTTAACATTATGACTAAAGTTTTTATGCATAAATTAATAATATCAAATAAATAAAAATTTAATAGAAACTAAGATATAATATCTTAGATGAAAATTTATATAATTTGGTTAATCGGAGTAGTTTTATGGAACTTTGGATTTCCAAATGCAATTCCAATTGCTGATGTTATCGCGGCTATTTTATTGTCGTTTTTAAGTATTGGATTAAAAAAGTATTTAAAAAATTGTAATTAATCTGCTGAAAAATAAATATTCTGAAAATAAGAAATTGATTTCATTTTTGAGTTATCGGTATCTGCCATTATAGCTAGGCCATCTAATTCATTTACATTTAAATCATGAAATTTTTTAAAATCTTCTTGAACATTAGCTTTTACTGTCACCCATTCATTTAGGTTATCTTTTGTGGTTGCTAATACATTGTCTATAGATTTTTTTGTGTAAGGACTGGGTCTATTTTCACCAACTTCACTATTACTTGAAAAAACATAATTAATTGCTCTATTTGATAAAGGTGTAGCTCCAGTTTTTTTAATTGCAAAAACACGGGCGGCATAATCATGTCCTTTTTTCGTATTCTCTTTAATTCCACGAAGGTCTTTCTCAATTTTCCATGTAATATTGATAAAAGGTGTTTTATTTAGGTCAATTTTGATCTCTTTTCCAAGGCCTGAAGCAGCATTATCAGCTACTGCTTTTAAATAATTACCATTCTCATTTGATCCAACAGAATAAACTGTTTTGTTATCTGCTCCTCTTACTTTACGTATTTCAAGTACTGACAATTCTTTTTCAGTAAATTCAAAAACTTTTACAGTTTCTGCATGTGTAGAACTAAGAAAGATTAATGATGTAATAAAAATATAAAAAATTTTTAACATGTTCTTCTTATAGATAGATTATTTATAAATTCAATATTCAGTCACAATTTCAACATTCTAAATTCAAAATTGATTGTTAAATGAATACTGTGAAAATTATATCTGTATTTATACTTTTGGTTTACTGGTCGTTTATGATATCAGCTCCTGTTGTATCTAAGGAGTTTAAAACAGGCGGATCAAGAGCTCTTAATTCAAAAATAGACTTAATTCCTAAGGTAAAAGGATAATTTTTGGGGCAACACATGTGCCATCGTGTATTTGCTTAAAGGCATCTCCACCACTTTTTAATTCTCTAAACTCAATCCAATCTAGTGATCCAATATCTTTATTTGCTAAAATCTTTAAAGTTTGTTCAAAATCTTTATTTGTATAGCAATAAGTGCCAATAACTGTCACTTCTTGTAAGGTCATTTTTCTAAAATTAAAGGTTCCAGCAGGCTGAGTTAAACCTATGTGAATGATAGTTCCACCTGGTTTGACTACTTCGATTGCCTGTTGTCTTGAGATTTCTAGTCCAACCGTATCAAAAACTATATCAAAGTTATTGCTAGCTATTTCCTTGTCATTTGGAGCTACATATTTTGCTTCCAAATATTTGGAGCATTCTTTTAGTCTTAATTTATTTGGGTCAGAAAGAATTATGTCTTTGTTGCCTTTAATTTTTGATAATATTAGTCCACATAACAAACCAATCGCACCACCACCTTGAATTAAGGTTTTGCATTCAGATAAAGGTTTGCTCAATGCTTGCTCGCCCATTAATACCGCGTGTAAAGAAACAGCAGTTGGCTCTGCTACTGGTGCCTCGTTTTTATCTAAACCTTCTGGAATTTCATAAATGTTTTGATCAGGAGTTGATACAAATTCTGCAAAAACACCTTGTCTTTCAATTGGTTTATTCATACCTAAAATAATTCTGTTTGGACAAAGATGCTCTCTTCCACTTGTGCAATATTCACATTTACCACAAGTAATTAAAGGATTTAAAACAACATCTTTTCCTTTGAATTTGCCATTCTGAACTTCTCCACTTACCTCATGTCCTAATATTAATGGGGGCACTCTTCTTTCATCATGTCCATGATAAGCATGCATATCCGAGCCACATATCCCTGAGGCATGTATTTTTAAAATACTTTCTCCTGAAACTTCAATTGGGTTTGGTTCGTCTCTATAAACTAATTCCTGAGTACCTGTATATACTAGAGCTTTCATATTACTTTTTTGCTAATAAGTAATATGTTATCCAAGCAACAAATGCACCTATTATCCAGGCGTAGGACTGTAAAAACATTAAATTAGTGTTCCAAATTGTAGACGCTGAAAATATAAATCCAATAATTAAAGAATAAACACCTTTTATATGCCAACCACCTGAATAATAATAAGCGCTCTCTTTATCTATAGAATATAAATCTTTATTACTTAATTCTTGATTTTTAATTAAATAATAGTCAGCTGCCATCACTCCAAATAAAGGACCAAAGAAAGCACCAAAAGTATCAACAAATGATAAAATTCCTATTTGGCTCAATATAGTCAGCCAGAATATTGCGATCAACAAACCAAAAAAAGCAATTAAATAACTAGCGCTTTTTAAATTTAATATTGAAGGAGCAAAATTTATTAGAGAGTATTGAGATGGGATGAAATTGGCAACTAAATTTGTAGAAGCTGAAGCTATTATAATAAAAAACAAAACTACTATTGTTATCTGTATATTATCAAACTTCCCAATTATATCTGTAGGATTAGTAAAAATTCTATCTATATCTGAAAATTTTTGATTTAGAAAAACATCAGAACCTGTAACAATAAAAACAGATAAAAAAGAAAAAATAATTAAATTCAAAATTAAACTTAAGTTTCCTTTTTTTAATTCTTTTTCATTTTTAACATACCTAGAAAAATCACCAAAACTAATGATTAAAATTGAAAAATAAGCAAATATTGTACCTGCAACTGTTAACAGAGGTGCTAAATTATTGACGTCTAAAAAATTATTAAGATTAAAAATATTTGAAAAAGCTTCAGTAGTTATTTTTACATCACTTAATAAAACAACGAAGAAAAAAATTAACATTCCAACATAAACTGTTATCGCTGAAAAATTAATTATTTTTTTATTATACTGCATCCCAACAGAAAAAAATAAAGTTTGTAAAATTATTGAAATTATTATTGCAGACCAATCAATAATGTTCATGCCAAAATAATAAAAAATAAATATTTCCTGCTGTAATAAAGAATTATCTATGGAAAAAATTAGAATTCTAATTAAATAAACTAATATTTTAGATAGAAAATAGGTTTGAATTCCAAATAAAAAAATTCCAACTAAACTTCTGATTAATCCAAAAAATTTAGCACCATTAAACCCTAATGAAGATCTTAACAATACTGCAAACGGTAAACCAAATTTTTGAGAAGGTTTTCCAATAATATTTGAAAATAAATAAACAAAAAAAGATCCCAGTATTATTCCAAAAAAAACTACAAAAATATTTAAACTATACATTAAGTATAAAGAGGATATTAAAGAAAAACCAATTACACTTTGTACATTAGCGCCCCAAAAACAAAATAAATCTTTCCAATTCCAAGTTTTGTAATTTGGATTAACTGTGACTAGGTCCCAATTAGAAAGAGAGTATTTTACTTTTGGCTGATTCACTAAATTTATTTTAAACTAATAAATTCTACTGTCCATATAAGAGAGTTGGCAACCATAAGGCAATCTTAGGAAATATTATAATTAAAATTAAGCCTATAATTTGTAGAACCATAAATTGCATCATTCCATAATAAATATCTTTTAAATCCCATTCAGGAACTACGCCTTTTAAGAAATACGCTGACAAAGCTACAGGTGGAGATAGCCAGGCGGTCTGGAGATTGACAGCAACCAATATTGCAAACCAAGTTAAATTAAAGCCCAAAGCTTCAATTAATGGTAAAATAATTGGTACAATGATCATCACAATTGGAACCCATTCCAATGGCCAACCTAATAAAAATATAGCAACCATTACAATTGCTAAAATAAAATATTTGTTCATCTCTAAACCTAACAAAAATTCAGTTAACAATGTTGGAGTACCAAGTCTTGCAAATACAGCTCCAAAAAAGTTTGATGCAGCAACTAAAACCATTATTAAAGCAGTAATCTCTAAAGTTTTAACAAGTGCTTCTTGGAGTTTAGATAGAGTTAATTTTTTATATGCTAATGAAAGTAACAATGCACCCATTGCACCACAACCAGCAGCCTCTGTTGGTGTTGCAAAACCAAATAAAATGCTTCCTAAAGCAGCAAAAACTAGAGCTGCAGGAGGAACTAAACCTAAGAAGAATTCAATCCAAACTTCTTTCATGCTCGCTGCTCTCATTTCTTCTGGAATTACAGGACCTAGTTTAGGATTTATCATACATCTTATTGTTGTGTAACCAGCGTATAAACTTGCAAGAAGAATTCCAGGAATTATAGCTGCAGCAAATAGATCAATTACAGGGATTTCCATTATTGGACCCATCACAACAAGCATAATGCTTGGTGGTATTAAAATTCCTAAAGTTCCTCCGGCAGTAATTGTTCCTGCCGCAAGTCTTACGTCATAACCAGATCTATTCATTGATTTTGCAGCCATTATCCCAAGAATAGTTACTGAGGCACCAACAATTCCTGTTGCAGCTGCGAAGATAACTGAAACAAATAAAACAGCATAATATAATGCACCTCTCACTCTAGCCAGCATCATTTGAAAAGATGAAAATAATCTTTCCATCAGTCCTGCCTGCTCCATCATTATGCCCATAAAGACAAAGAGCGGGACAGCGGCGAGAGTTTGTTCGGTCATGACCATCGAGAACTGGAGGGTCATTAAATAAAAGACTAATTTTCCAAAACCTAAATAACCAAATACAAAACCTAAGAAAATTAATGTGAATGAAATAGGAAATCCAACAAAGATAGCAAACAACATTACTCCAACTAAAATAAAACCTAAGTATGCTGGATCTATAAATTCAGCTATCATTCATCTTCTCCTGGCCACTTACCTTTTGTAGCGGCCCAATAACTTTTTAATAATTCTGAAATACCTTGGATTAGTAAAAATATTATACCAATTAGTAAGCAAGTTTTTATTGGCCACATATATGGCATCCAAGTAGTATCCATTCCTCTCTCACCTCTTTGGATAGACTCTCCTACATATCCAATAGTCATATAAAGGAACACAAGTAAGCCTGGAAAATAAAATAAAATATATAACCAAAAATCAATTGTGCCTTGATTCTTGGTTTTAAAATTTCTGTATAAAAAATCAGCTCTTATATGAACACCTTTAGAAAGTGCATAACCAGCACCCAACATAAAAAGTGCACCATATAAAAATCGACTGATGTCATAAGCCCATATTGTTGGTGCATGAAATAATTTTCTAGCAAGAACTTCGTAAGTCATTGCAAGAATTAACGGCATCAATATCCAACAAACAACGTTACCAACCCATTTGCTAAATTTATCAATATTTACAATTGAACTTGCCATCCATGGTGGCATATCACTTGGCATTTTTCCTGAACCACCTCGCCTTTCGGCAATCATTTCATCTGATATATCTAATTTACCTGGTTCGTTTGCCATAAAATTTTATATAAAAAAATTAGAGCGGACTTAATAGTCCGCTCTAACATAAAGATTATTTAATGATTACTTTAATGTTGCTGCGTGAGCCATTCCTAGCTTCGCATTAGACATTTGAGCACCACTCCAGAAAGGAACTGCGATATCAGCAAATTCTTTCATAGAATCCCAAACTTCAGCAAAGAATGCATTTTTAGCTGCGTTTGTTTCCAAACTCTTCTTAGCAGCTGCCATGTATTCTGTGAAGTAATCAGAAGGAGTATCTTCTAATTTTACACCATGAACTTCTGTAAGCTCTTTTAAAGCTTTTCCGTTTTCATAGATTCTGTAACTTAGAGATTTCGCTAGTGAAGCATTTGCTGCAACTTCTAGAGACTTCTTCTCATGAGCACTCATAGCTTCATATGTTTTTCCAGTAATATAAAAGTCAGCATTTACGACTACTTGGTGTAAACCTTGTAGGTAGTAGTGCTTTAATACTTTTTGGAAACCAAACGTTAAGTCTGGTTTTGGACAACACCATTCAGCAGCATCAATAGTTCCCGCTTCTAAAGCTGGTAGAATATCTCCACCACCCATAGCAACAGATGCTATACCGATGTCTTTATAAGTTTGTCCTGGAATTCCTGGAGGAGTTCTGAATTTATATTTTCTAAAATCAGCCATATCTTTAATTGGTTTTGGAAACCAACCTAAAGCTTCAGGACCAACTGGTTGAATCATAAATCCTTTAATATCTCTTCCCATTTCTTTCCATAGTCTGTCGTATAGCTCTTTTCCTCCACCATACTGAAACCATGATAAGAATGCGATGTTGTCAATACCAACACCACCACCTGCTACTGGCGAACCAAATAACATAGCGGCAGGATGATCACCTGACCAATAGTGTGTCCAAGCAAATCCACAGTCGATAAGTCCTTTATCAACAGCATCTAAAGTTTCTTTTACACCAACAACTGCTCCTGCAGGCATAATTTCAAACTTAAGAGATCCACCTGTCAAAGTTGTAACAGTGTCAGTAAAGTCTTTTAACATTTTAACTTCATCAGCCTTAGTGTTAAGAA
>CACJQX010000016.1 GCA_902595595.1 uncultured Pelagibacteraceae bacterium
TTTTTATAATTTTTTTTAATCCATAAAGTGTTTCTAGCTCAGAACCTTCAACATCAATTTTTATAAAATCAATATTTTTGTTCTTTATTATATTGTCACCTTTATTTACTAATACTTTTATAACTGTTGAGTTTTTTTTCTTAATAAATGATGCCTCAGGATCATTGCCAACTGGAATATAAAACTTTTTTACAAGTTTTTCAGAACTTAAAGCTAGTTTAAAAATTGTTATGTTGGCACCTTTAAATAAATGTTTCTGGCTTTTAACTAAATAATCTATAGGCTCAAATGAGTAAACTTTTTTACTTATTTTACTCAACATTTTTGTAAAGTAACCTGCATTTGAACCTATATCTACAGCAACATTAAATTTATATTTATTTTTAATAAATTTAGCTTCTTCCTCAAGCCCAAGGTCAAGTGCAAATTTGATTTTGATAATTAAATTATATAAAAAAAAAATTCTCTTTAATTTAAACCGTAAAAAATTTATCATATTTGTATATTAGTATCAAAATTCCTTAAAAACTTAACAAACTAACAAATATCAAATTATTTTGACATTTATTTCATTGTTTACAATATAATTTATTTCTGTATAACACTAGCGCCGGTGATTATTGCGAAAGTGTTATACCCGATCCCATTCCGAACTCGGAAGTCAAGCCTTTCTGCGCCGATGGTACTTTGTCTTAAGACATGGAAGAGTAGGACATCGCCGGCATTGAAAATTAAATTATGAAAATAAAAAGCTCACTCAAATCAATTAAAAAAAGAGATCTAAATTCTAAACTTGTTAGAAGACGTGGACGTGTGTACGTTATAAACAAAACAAACCCTAAATTTAAAGCTAGACAGAAATAATTTTTATGGATAATGAAAACCATAAAAACACATGGAATAATTTTACAAAGTTTGTTCTGTGGGGAACTGTCGCTGTTGTGTGTGTTTTGGTATTAATGGCAATATTCTTATTGTAAGGTTCCCAAATGAAAATAGGGTCAATACTAGAAAATCAAAAAGTTGAGAAAAGAATTGCAATAACTCCAGAGATTGTAAAAAAATATGCATCTCTTGGATTTGAAATATTTTTAAGTGAAAATTATGGTGCTCATCTTGGTATTAAAGACGAACATTACAAAGAAGTGGGTGTTAAAATATTAAAAGACGAGAAAGAAATTTTAAATTCTTGCGATATGGTTGTTCAACTTGGAATTTTATCTGAGGAAAGATTTTCAAATTTAAAAGAAAATCAGATATTCATTGGAGTTTTAAATCCCTACAATAATAGAGAAAAATTAGAAAATTTAGCTAAAAAGAAAATTAATCTTTTTTCACTAGAACTGCTTCCTAGAATTACTAGAGCTCAATCTATGGATATATTGTCCTCACAAGCAAATCTAGCTGGGTATAAAGCTGTTATAGAGTCATTCGCAAATTTTGAAAAAGCTATACCAATGATGATGACAGCTGCAGGCACAGTCCCGGCTGCAAAAGTTTTAATTGTTGGTGCTGGAGTTGCTGGTTTGCAAGCAATTGCAACCGCAAAGAGGATGGGTGCTATAGTTTTTGCTACCGATGTAAGAATGGCTTCAAAAGAGCAAGTTGAAAGCTTAGGTGGTAAATTTTTAACAGTTGAAGGTGCAGAAAATTTAGAAACAGAAGGTGGTTATGCGAAAGAGGCTTCAGATGATTTTAAAAAAAAACAAGAGGAACTTTTATCTGAAACTTTGAAAAAAATTGATATTGTAATTTGCACGGCCTTGATACCAGGTAAAAAAGCCCCTTTAATAATTAAAGAAAACATGATCAAAAACATGCAAGCAGGATCTGTTATATATGACTTAGCAGCAATTCAAGGAGGGAATACCGCATTTACAGAAGTGGATAAAATTATTGAAAGAAATGGAGTTCAGATAATGGGAGAGAGCAATATACTAAACAAACTTCCTATTTCTGCCTCAAATTTATATGCAAAGAATGTTTTTAATTTTGTTGATAATTTATTCGATAAGGATAATAAAAAAATTAACATTAACCTAGAAGATGAAATCATAGAAAAGACATTAATAAAATAGATTATGGAAATAGATCCTTTAATATTTAGATTAAGTATATTTATCCTTTCAATATTCGTGGGATATTATGTGGTATGGAGTGTTACTCCTTCATTACACACTCCTTTGATGTCTGTCACTAATGCAATTTCCTCGGTGATTATTGTTGGAGCAATAATTGCGGGTCTTTCTGGTAATTCTGATACTATCTTTAACACCTCGAGTATTTTTGGTTTTTTGGCAATAGCTTTGGCAGCAATTAATATTTTTGGAGGATTTCTTGTCACTCAAAGGATGTTGGCAATGTATAAAAAAAAGAAGAAAGATAAATAAAAATGATATCTGCAAACTTATCTGCAATTTTTTACTTAATTTCAGGAGTACTATTTATTTTGGCCTTAAGAGGACTGTCTTCACCTGAAACATCAAGACAAGGTAATCTGTTTGGTATTTTAGGAATGATTATTGCTATAACAGTAACTTTTTTATCTATTGGTAATTTTTCTAATGGATTTGTATTTGTGTTAGTATTCATTTTACTAGGCGGATCTATTGGAGCCTTTATAGCTTACAGAATACCAATGACTGCTATGCCAGAATTAGTTGCTGGTTTTCATAGCCTTGTCGGACTTGCTGCGGTTTTTGTTGCAATTTCAGCTTTTTTAAACCCAGAAGCATTTAACTTGGGCACTGTTGGAAAAATAAAACTTGGTAGTTTGATTGAAATGTCTATTGGTGCTGCTGTAGGAGCAATAACTTTTTCAGGCTCAATAATTGCATTTTTAAAATTACAAGGGATCATGTCAGGTTCACCAATCACATTTAAAGGTCAGCACCCATTAAATGCAATTATTTTGATTTCAATAATTATTTTAATTTATTTGTTATGTTCAACTCAATCATCTAATTTATTTTGGATACTTTTAGTTACCTCTTTCTTGATTGGCTTTCTTTTAATTATTCCAATTGGAGGAGCAGATATGCCAGTAGTAATTTCAATGCTTAATTCTTATTCAGGTTGGGCAGCTGCTGGAATCGGTTTTACTTTAGAAAATACAGCTTTAATAATAACTGGAGCATTAGTTGGTTCATCTGGAGCAATACTTTCTTATATTATGTGCAAAGGGATGAATCGTTCATTTTTTAATGTTATTTTAGGTGGATTTGGTGCAACAGAGGAAACGTCAAGCAAGTCTAACAAAGAACAAAGACCTGTGAAAAGTGGTAACGCAGATGATGCAGCTTTTTTAATGAAAAATGCTTCATCAGTTATTATTGTTCCAGGTTATGGAATGGCTGTAGCTCAGGCTCAACATGCTTTAAGAGAAATGGTAGATACATTGAAAAAAAATGATATCAAAGTCTCTTACGCTATCCATCCAGTGGCAGGAAGAATGCCAGGTCATATGAATGTTTTGTTAGCAGAGGCGAATGTTCCATATGATGAAGTATTTGAATTAGAGGAAATAAATAATGATTTTGCAAATGCCGATGTAGCTTTTGTAATTGGCGCAAACGATGTAACAAACCCAGTAGCTAAGACTGATCCTCAAAGCCCAATTTATGGCATGCCAGTTCTTGATGTTGAAAAATGCAAATCTGTGTTATTTGTAAAAAGAAGTTTATCCCCTGGATATGCAGGAATTGATAATGATTTGTTTTATAAAGAAAATACTCTAATGTTATTTGCAGATGCAAAAAAAATGACTGAAGATATAACTAAAAATTTGTAGGAAAAAATTGAATATAAAAATATTTTGTGACATTGCTGAATTAAAAACAATTAAAAAATTCAATAAAAAAAAAATAGTTAAGGGATTTACAACTAATCCAAGTTTAATGCGATTAGCAGGTGCGAAAGATTATAAATCATACTCAAAAAAAATTTTAAAAATATGTAAAAACAAACCTGTTTCACTAGAGGTGTTTGCAGATGAATATTCTCAAATGATGGATCAAGCTATTAATATAAATAATTGGGGAAAAAATGTTTATGTTAAAATTCCAGTTATAAATTCTAAAGGTCAATTTATGGGAAGGTTAATTAAAGAATTAAATTCAAAAAATATAAAGCTTAATATAACTGCAGTATATACCGCAAAACAGACAGAGAAGATCTTAAAAAATTTAAATAAAAAAACTAAAGTTATAATTTCTATATTTGCAGGAAGAGCATCAGATGCAGGAAAAGATCCTGTGCCAGAATTTAAAAAAAGTATTAAAATTTCAAAAAAATTTAAAAATGTTCAAATATTATGGGCTAGCGTAAGAGAGCCATATAATTACATTCAAGCAAAACAACTAGGATGTCATATAATTACAGTACCTCCAAAAATAATTGAGAAAATTGAGTCTTTCGGAAAAACTTTTGATAGTTTGACTAAAGATACTGTTAAAGCTTTTTTAGCAGATAGTAGGAAATCAAATTTTAAAATATCTTCTTAAGAATTTTTTTTAATAAACTCATCAATAGAGTTATGAATATGTTTTATCATTTTTGTTGTTAGTCCATGATGACAAGCTAATAAAATTCCTTTTTTCATAACTTTATCTGCTTCGGGATATCCTTGTTTATCCTTTTTACATTTTATTTTTCTAAAACCTGGTTGTCTAAGAATATTGCCAGTAAATACCACTCTTGTTTGTATATTTTTCTTTTCTAAAAATATTTGCATTTGAGTTCTTGAAAATGGAGCCTGATCTGTAATAGTTATAGGGTATGCGAGCCAACCCGATCTTGAACCTGGCAATTGTTTTGGAAGGATAAAATATTTATTATATTTTTTTAGAAATTTAGTATGTAAATTGAAATTTTTCTCTCTTTTAATTAAGTTTTGCTTAAGCTTTTTTAATTGGACCAGGCCAAAAGCTGCTCCCAACTCTGAGGGTTCTAGGTTATGTCCTATTTTTTCAAATACAAATTTTTTATCATATTGTATTCCATCTAATTTAATGTTGAATCTGTTTTCTATTTTTTCGGATTTTTCATCAAATAAAGAGGAACTTCTTCCCCAAGATCTCAGTAATTTTGCCCTAGTGTATTGTGCTTTATCATTAAAACAGACCATTCCACCATTTCCAGCACAGTTAATTATATGAGAACCATAGAAGCTAGTAATACTTATATCCGCATATCTTCCAGTAGATTGATTTTTATAAGTAGCACCAAGAGTGTCCGCTGAGTCCTCAACAATCATAATTCCTTTTTTTTTTAAAAATGGAGAAATTTTTTTCCAATTTACTATGTTTCCCATTAGATGTGGTGCTACTACAGCCTTTGTTTTTTTTGTAATCAGGTTTTTTATTTTTTTCTCATTGATACAGTATGTGCCTTCTTCAACGTCAACAAAAACTGGAGTCCATTTATTTCTAACTATATAACCAACTGTAGTTGAAAAAGTTAATGCTGGAGTTATTATTTCACTACCTTCAGGAAAATCTAAAGTTTCCATTGCTAGTAATAAAGCTGAAGAACCAGAGTTTACCATTAAGCCATATTTTTTTTGGAATAATTTTGAAATTTTTTTTTCAAAAGTACTTACATTTTTTCCCATTTGAGTACTTGATTTTAAAACATTAGTTACAGCTCTAATTTCCTCTTTGCCATGGACACTTAAACCGTATGGAACTCTTATATTTTTATTCATAAGTTATAATTACCATAAATAATTTTAATTCAAATACTGAATTGGTTGCGGGGGACGGATTTGAACCGCCGACCTTCAGGTTATGAGCCTGACGAGCTACCAGACTGCTCCACCCCGCGGTATTTTTAAATTCTATTTTTGAGTTTATTTAACTTCTTAACTCTCTTTATATTTTCTTGAAGAATTCTTTTTTTCTTTTCTGATGGTTTTTCATAAGTATTCTTTAATTTAATAACCTTAAAGAACCCATCTCTTTGAAGTTTTCTTTTTAAAACCCTCAAAGCTTGTTCAACATTATTATCTTTAACTTCTATTTTAATAACTACCTCCAAAAAAGCGCCTAGATACCACTTTTATAAATTTATGTCTATTAATTTTATTCATCAAACTGATGCCTGGTTTAATTTATTTTGTTTTTCTTTTTCTTTTTTTTCTCTTTTTATTCTTCTTTCAGCTTTTTCAATAGCCTCAACTAAATCTTTTTGAGTAAATAAATTTAAAGCAACTGGATCTTTTGGATTTAAATTATTATAGTTCCAATAACTTTTATTTCTAATTGATGTTACAGAATTTTTAGTAATGCCAACTAATTTGGCTATTTGAGAATCTTTCAATATATTGTGTTGTTTAATTAGCCACAAAGCAGAGTCAGGTTTATCTTGCCTTTTTGATAGAGGTATATATTTCTTTATTTTTTTTTCGTTATTTGAAATTTCAATGTCATTACTTTTAATATTTAATGGTCTATTTTCGTCTTTTGATGATAGTTCAATCTCCTCCCTTGAAAGTTGACCAGATATAATTGGATTATATGCTTTAATACCCTTTGCCACTTCACCATCTGCAATTCCCTGTATTTCAACTTCATGTAATTTACAAAAATTTGCGATTTGTTTGAAAGTTAAAGTGGTATTTTCAACTAACCATACGGCAGTTGCCATTGGCATTAAGGGTGCATCTGACATTTAGCTACTTTTTTCTGATTTAAAATTTTGGAATTTTTTATTAAATTTACTTATTCTACCTTTATCCATTAATTTTTGCTTTCCACCAGTCCAGGCTGCATGAGATTTGGGGTCTATTTCTAATTTTAATAAATCTCCTTCAGCACCCCAAGTTGATTTAGTTTCAAATTGAGTACCATCAGTCATTTCAACCTTAATAGAGTGGTAGTTTGGATGTATGTCTTTTTTCATATCGAGACTTATAGCAAAAGAAAACTAGAACACAATTAAAAGTTCTTTAAATTTTCACGCATTTTATCATTAATTGCCCCACTTGAAGCTCGAATATCAATATTATTCTGATCGAATTTATTTAAATCATTAACTATTCCACCTGCCTCTTCTACTAACAATGCTCCTGCTGCTACATCCCAAATATTAATTTTATTATGAAAAAAACCATCTAATCTACCGGAAGCTACATAAGCCAAGTCTAAAGCTGCACATCCACTGTATCTCATATTAAAATTGCTGAATTTGACTCCTTCATGGTTACTTGAAAACAAACATTCATCTATTATATTTCTATTTGATACTCGTAACCTTTGATTATTTAGATATGCTCCTTTGTTTTTTTCTGCATAAAACATTTCATCTTTAATAGGATCATAAATTAAACCACTAATTATCTCTTTTTTAGATTCAAGAGCTATACAAATTGCAAAATGAGGAATGCCGTGTAAAAAATTTGTTGTACCATCTATTGGATCTATAATCCATATGTTATCTTTGTCTTTATTTTCAATTGAACCAACTTCTTCAGATAAAAAAGAATAATTTTTTTTTGTTTTAGAAAGTTCTTCAATTATAATTTTTTCCACATGTTTGTCAGTTTTTGTAACAAAATCTCGCGGTCCTTTTTTAGATACTTGTAATTTCTCAACTTCTCCAAAATCTCTTATCACAGATTTTGAGGCTTTTTCAGCTGCTTTAATCATAATATTTAAATTTGGAGATATAGAGATCATTTTAGATTTTTTTAATGTATTCTAAATTTCTAGTATCAACTAGGATTTCATCACCTGCTTCAATAAATGGAGGAACTTGAATATTTAAACCATTATCAAGAGTTGCAGGTTTGTAAGATGATGACACAGTTTGTCCTTTAAGAGCTGCATCAGTAGTTTCAATTTTACACTGTACTTGGTTAGGCAATTCAATTGATAGCGGGTTTTCATTGTAAAAACTTACAGAAACTTGCAGATTTTCAGTTAGAAGTTTACCTTTATCACCTACAGTTTCTTTTTTTATTTCTATTTGTTCAAATGTTTTTGGATCCATAAAAAAATAATTAGCTTCGTCACTATAAAGATAATTGAAAGTCGTTTCTTCTAATGAAGCTTTTTCTACTGTCTCACTTGATCTAAATCTTTCATTTAACTTTGTATTTTTGTTTAAGCTTTTCATTTCAACTTGAGCAAACGCACCACCTTTTCCTGGTTTTACATGTTGGGTTTTTAAAACTTGCCATAAGTCATTTTTATATTCCAAGAGCATTCCAACTCTAATTTCTCCAGCATTAATTTTCATTTTAATCTCTTTATAGCTTGTAACGGTTTATATTTTTTATTTTTCCAAATGTAGCCTGAAATAGCTAAAAAATTGGCATTATTCAATAACAGATTTTTATAATTAATGGCATTAATTCCACCAATAGCAACGGTTGGAGTTTTTGTAAATTTTTTTACTTTATTTAAAATTTTTACAGATGCTACATACTTGGTTTTTTTAGTTTTAGATTGATTAAAAGCACCAAAGGCAATGTAGTCAGCTTTAGCTTTAATTGCTTTTTTTGCTAAATTTATAGAATTATGACATGTAATTCCTATAATTTTTTTACCAAGTATCTTTTTTGCTGTCTTAATATTCATATCCTTTTGACCTAAATGGCAACCATCTGCATCTAATTTTAAAGTAAGAAAAGGGTCATCATTAACTATAAGTTTTACTTTATTTTTCTTACAAATATTTTTAATTCTTTCTCCAATTATCATTTTCTTTTTATTAGAGTAACTTTTAAGTCTGAGCTGAAAGAAACTTACTTTTCCGGTTTTTAAAACCAGCTTTAGATTGTTATAGAAAGAATTAGGTATTTTGTTAGGAGAAATAAGATAAATAAATTTTTTTTTATTTATTTTCAAGATCGCTTGACCATTTTCCTTGAGCAGCTAAGGTACACATTTTAGCTCTATGATTAAAAGTAGTTTGAGTTGCCTCTATATTTTCAATATCATTAGACCAAACTTTTAAAGCACTCTGTTGAAGAGCTCTTCCATATGAATAAGTCATTATAAAATTGGTATTATTATTTTTATTTATTAAATTTAAATTTTCTGTAGCTTCAATTTCAGATTGCCCTCCAGATAAAAAAGCTATTCCAGGAACTTCATTAGGTACACAATTTTTAAGGCATTCCAACGTTTTGGTGGAAACTTCTTCACTAGAAATTTTATTTTCTGATAGGCTGCCAGACAAAATCATATTCGGTTTTAAAATAATTCCCGATAAATCAACTTTGTATAAAATTAGTTCTTCAAAACATTTTTTAATTACTTCTGAGGTTTTATTAAAACAAACTTCTGCGGAATGTTTTCCATCCATTAATACCTCAGGTTCTACTATTGGAACCATTCCATTTTCTTGAACTAGTGCAGAGTATCTAGCAAGTGCATGAGCATTACTACTTATTGCCAGTTTGCTTGGATAATTTTCACCAATAGAATAGACGCCTCTCCATTTTGTAAATCTTGCTCCAAGAGCATAATATTTTTTTAATCTATCTCTAAGGCCATCTAATCCTTCTGTAACTTTTTCTTTAGGTGAATTTGCTAAATCTTTTGCACCAGTATCAACTTTAATTCCAGGAACTGCACCTGAACTAGATATTAAATTTGGTATTGATTTTCCTGTGCTCGAAATTTGATTGATGGTTTCATCGTAAAGAATAACACCACCTATATAATCCTTCATTCCACGAGATGAAAAAAGAATTTCTCTGAAGGAAAGCCTATTTTCTGGTGTTGATTTGACATTTACTGCTTCAAGTCTTTTTGTCATAGTTCCATTGCTTTCATCAGCCGCAAGTATACCTTTGCCGTTGGAAATTATTTTAAGTGCAATTTTATTTAATTCAGACATTTTAATTTAATGCGGTTATACCAGGAAGCTTTTTACCTTCAAGATATTCTAAAAAAGCTCCACCTGCAGTTGAAACAAAATTAAACTCACTTACAGCTTTTAAATTATTTAATAAAGAAACTGTGTCTCCACCACCAGCTACTGAATAAATTTTGTTTGCTTTTTTATTTTCAATTATTTTTTTTGCTATTTGAATACTTCCATAAGCGAAACTTGGATTTTCAAAATATCCTGCGGGTCCATTCCAAAGTATAGTTTTACTGTTATCAATAATTTTTTTTATTTTATCGATAGTTTTTGGACCAATATCTAATATCATTTCATCAGATAATACTTCATTCAATTCTTTATTTTGAGGAGATCCATTTAAATCTTTAGATATAATCACATCTTCTGGACAGATTATTTTACATTTTTTTTTTTTCGAAAGAGAGATGATTTCTTCAACTATTTTATTACAATTTTTTTCTTTGATAGATTTTCCAATACTATTTCCAAAATATTCTATAAAATTATTAGCCATACCCCCAACAATTATAATATTGTCAAATTTAGGAATTAAATTTTTAATAACATTAATCTTAGTTGAAATTTTAGATCCCCCAATAATACAAGTAATTGGTCTTGTAATTTCAGAAGTTATTTTTTTAAGCGCATTCACTTCTAAGTCTAGCTGTAACCCAGAAAACGAGGGTAAGAATTTTGGAATTTCATAAATCGAGGCATGAGCTCTGTGAGAACAAGAGAAAGCGTCATTTACATATATCTCTCCAAGACTTGATAGCTGTTCAGCAAACTTATTGTCATTTTGTTCTTCTTCCGAATAAAATCTAATATTTTCTAAAATAAAAATATCTTCATTGTATTTACTGAAGAAATTTTTAGTTTTTATTTCTTTAATATTTTCTTTAATAAGTTTTACTTTTTTTCTTAATTTATTTTGTAATTCTTCACAAATTGGTTTTAGAGAGAGCTCCTCAACAATTTTACCTTTTGGTCTTCCAACATGAGATAAAATTATAATTTTAGCTTTTTCTTTAATCAAAAAATTTAATGTAGGAAGAATTTTATCGATTCTTGTTGTGTCTGTTATCTTGTCTCTTTTCAAAGGGACATTCAAATCTAGTCTTAATAATATTTTTTTATTGTTTAGATTTTTTTCGTTTATAATACTTCTCATTAAGAGATTTTATGCAAAGTTTCAGCGATATCACACATTCTATTAGAAAAGCCCCACTCATTATCATACCAGGCTGATATTTTACCCATATTACTTCCAACTACATTTGTTAAAGAAGCATCTATGATTGCGGAAGCAGGATGATGATTAAAATCTATAGATACTAATTTTTCATGAGTAACTTCTAAGATGTTTTTTAATTTATTTTTTGATGCTTGTTCAAAGGCATCATTAATTTTTTTTATATTAATATCTTTTTTTGTACAAAAAACTAATTCAACAAGAGAAACATTAGGAGTGGGCACCCTCATCGCTACACCTTCTAGTTTTCCTTCGAGTTTTGGTATTATTTCTCCTATTGCTTTCGAAGCTCCTGTTGAAGTGGGCACTATTGATTGACTCGCTGATCTTGCTCTTCTTGGATCTTTGTGTGAATTATCTAAAATTCTCTGATCGCTAGTAAATGCATGAATTGTAGTCATAAAACCTTTTTCAATTTCAAATTTTTCATCAAGAACACTGGTTACTGGTGCTAGACAATTAGTTGTGCACGAAGCTGCAGATATTATTTTATCTTCTTTTGTAATTATATTTTCGTTAACACCAAATACTATTGTTTTATCAGCATTTTTACATGGAGCAGAAACGATCACCCTTTTTGCACCATTTTTTATATGTCCAAGAAGTTTTTCTTTCGAATTAAATTTTCCAGTACATTCGAAAACATAATCAACATCATGTTTTTTCCAATTTATGTCTTCAATTTTTGTTTCTTGAGAAAATGTAATTTTATTTTTATTAATTATTAAATGATTTGGATCATAATCTAAATCAGCATTTAATTTTCCATGTATAGAATCATATTTAATTAATTTAGATGTAGTTTCTGGATTTGACCTGTTGTTTATATGATTAATTTTTAAATTTTTATTTTTACTTTCGACAATTGACCTAACAACCATACGACCAATCCGTCCCATTCCATTAATTCCAATTTTAATTGTCATTTTATTTATTTAATAATTTTTTAGTGATATTTTTAATGTTCGTACTCTCTAGTCCAAAATATTTATAAATATCTTTATAGGGTGCACTTTTTCCGAATTCATCAATTCCAAAAGCAATACCGATATCACCTACATATTTTTTCCAACAATCGCTTGATCCAGCTTCAATAGATATTTTAAATTTTGTTTCTTTTAAAATTTTATTTTTATAAGTTTTTGATTGTAATTCAAAAAGTTCCATACAAGGCATTGATATTACTTTAGAATATATTTTATCTTTGGCTAATTTATGGCTAACTTCTAACGCTAGATTAACTTCAGATCCACTCGCTAATATTGTAAGATTAATTTTTTTATTTGTTCTTAAAACCTCATAAGCACCTAATGAGCATAAGTTTTTATTTGGGTATGTTTTTCTTACTGGATTTAAATTTTGTCTTGTTAAAGATAGCACGCTAGGTGTTTTTGAGCTTTTTAATGCATGTTCCCAACATTCAATAGTTTCAATTCTATCTGCAGGCCTAAACACATTTAGGTTAGGTATAGCACGTAATCCCGAAAGCTGTTCTATAGGTTGATGGGTAGGTCCATCTTCTCCGAGCCCAATAGAGTCATGAGTCATTACATAAATAACTCTTTTTTTCATTAAGGCAGACAATCTTATCGAAGGTTTGCAATAATCAGAAAATATTAAAAAAGTACCTCCATAAGGAATTAGATTACTGTGAAGTGCGATACCATTCATAACCCCACTCATTGCGTGTTCTCTCACTCCGTAGTGAATGTAGTCACCACTAAAATCTCCAGGTTTAATTATTTTATGGTTTTTAGTTTTAGTATTATTTGATCCCGCTAAATCAGCAGAACCACCAATTAAATTATTTTTTTGTTTTGTTAATGCATTCAATGTCATTTCTGAACATTTTCTAGTAGCTAAACTTTTTGGCTCCTTTATTGCATTTTCTTTTTCTTTCTTAAGCAATGTAGTAAAGTTATTTTTTACAGTTTGATTAAATTTTATTTTTTTTCTTTTTAATGCTTTGTTCCATTTTTTTTCTAAAGTTTCACCTCTTTGGCCAATTTTTCTCCATGCATTTAAAATTTGATTTGGGATATCAAAAGGTTTGGTTTTCCAATTTAAGGCTTTTCTTACTAGCTTGATTTCATCTATTCCCAATGGACTTCCATGGGACGATGCTTTTCCTGATTTATTCGGTGAACCATATCCAATCTTTGTTTTACAAGAAATCACAGTAGGTTTTTTAGCTTTTTGAACTTTTTTTAGTGCTTTAAAAATTTCTTTTTCATTATGACCGTTGATAGAAATATAATCCCAACCATATCCTTCAAATCTTTTTTTAAAATTATCTGAAACTGCGAGATTTGTTGGACCATCAATTGAAATTGAATTGTTATCAAATAGCATAACTAAATTTTTAAGTTTTAAATGTCCTGCTAAACTCATCGCTTCATGACTTATTCCTTCCATTAAGCATCCATCTCCAGCTAAAACATAAGTTTTATGATTAATTAAATCTTTACCTAATTTATTTTTTAAAATTTCTTCAGCTATTGCAAAACCAACTGCATTAGATATACCTTGTCCAAGAGGACCTGTTGTAGTTTCAATACCTGTTTTCGAATGATATTCGGGATGTCCAGCACAAATAGAATTAAGCTGTCTAAATTTTTTAATATTATTAATTGATATGCTTTTGTATCCAGTTAGATAAAGCAAAGAATATAAAAGCATAGAACCATGACCAGCAGACAAAACAAATCTATCTCTATTTAACCAATCTGGATTCTTTGGATTAAATCTTAAAAAATTTTTGAATAACACTGTTGCAACATCTGCCATACCCATAGGCATTCCTGGGTGACCTGAATTTGCTTTTTGAACAGCATCAATTGATAAAAATCTGATGCAATTAGCTAAATCATTGTGTAGTTTGCTCAAAATTATCCTGACTAGACTAAGAAGAATCTATTTAATAATATAAACATATATATATGAATTCTATAAACGAAAAAGAAAAAAAATTAAATATTGCATTAGAGGAATTAAAAAATTTAGATCTATCAAATCCTGAATTACAAAAAAATATCGAAAATTTAAGCACAAAACAAAATCAATTAGAAATTGAAAAAACACAGATTGAAGAAAAATATAAAACGTTACTCGAGGAACATGAAAATCTATCAAAAAAACTTGAGAATTTAAAAAACAAAGAAAAGTTGGAAGAAAGAAAACAAATTGAATTTTCTGAAAAAATTGACGAACTTAATCAAGAAACTGACACACTATTGGATGAAATAGATAAATGGCAAATGTAAGTATAAAATTTAACAATAAAGAGTTTTTGCTCGCTTGTGAAGATGGACAAGAGGAGCACTTAGAAGAATTGTTAATTCAGATTAACAAAAAGTTTAATAATTTAAAAAATGATTTGGGAAATCTAGGCGAAAATAAATTATTATTAATTACAGCTGTAAAAATAATGGATGAATATTACGAAACTAAGAAAAAAGTAGATCAAAAAAAAGAAGAATTAAATGATCTATCAAAAAAATTCAAAGAACTAAAATCTCTAATTTACGATTATAGGGACACAAAAGAGTCTGAAATTGAAAAACTAAATCTTGATCATGAAAATTTAAAACAAGAAATTGACAATAATCAAAAAAAATACGAAAATTTAATTGATGAAGCTGCTGATCAAATATCAAATTTTGTAAAAAAAGCAAAATTAGAAAACATTTCAAAGTAGGTCTGTGAGTAAATCTAAGCTAAGAAGTAAAATTTTAAATCTTAGAAAAAAAAATTCGAATAAAAAACTTAGTCTCAATCCAAACAGAATTTATCGATTTTTTAAAAAAAAAAAAATTAAT
>CACJQX010000017.1 GCA_902595595.1 uncultured Pelagibacteraceae bacterium
CCAGAGCCGAGGAAACGAATATCATTAGATATTTTCATTAAAGCCACCGCACACGTATTTAAAGCACCAGAAAAATTCACAATTGCGTCATGAGCAGCAAGTTCAGCAAATTTATTTGGGGCTGGTTTAAATTTTATTTTAGTAAATTTTGCAATTTCTTTTACAATTTTTTTGTCAAAATTTTTCTTTGAATTAATACCTGTGCCCACAGCCGTACCACCCTGAGCAAGAAATAATATTTCTTTTAAAGCATATTCTATTCTTTCTATACTTTTCTTTACTTGAAAATGATAACCAGAAAATTCTTGTCCAAGAGATAATGGAGTAGCATCTTGCAAATGAGTTCTTCCAATTTTTACAATATTTTTAAATTGATTAGATTTTCTTTTTAGTTCTTTTTCTAAAATTTTTAAGCTTGGTAGCATTTTAGAAATAGTTTCTTTAGCAATGGAAATGTGCATTGCAGTTGGAAAAACATCATTTGTAGATTGTGATTTATTAACGTGGTCATTTGGATGAACAGGTTTTTTTGTTCCTTTTTTTCCACCTAAAATTTCTATTGCTCTGTTAGCAATAACCTCATTTACATTCATATTTGTCTGTGTACCAGATCCTGTTTGCCAAACTTTTAATGGAAAATTTTCATCTAATTTACCTTTAATTACTTCGTCTGACGATTTAATTATTGCTTTAGAAATTCTACCATCAATTAATTTGTCTTTAGCGTGTACAATAGCAGCTGATCTTTTAATGATAGCTATCGATTTAATGATTGAAATATTTACTAAAATTTTTCCAATATTAAAAAATTTATTAGATCTTTGAGTAGACGCACCCCAATACTTATCATTTGGGACTTTTATACTTCCAATACTGTCAAATTCTTTTCTTAATTTCATTGATTAATTTTTAAGTAACAAATAATTATTAACATACAACAAATATATAAAAACATACAGGAGCATTATGTCGAATTTTAGCAAAGTAGGTACTTTCATGAAAACTTTTGGCCAAGAAGTTAAAACGAAACCGTCATTTAGTACTGATAAAATTAATAAATTAAGGTTAGACCTAATCAAAGAGGAACTTGAAGAGCTTACAGAAGCAATGAATAACAAGGATTTATTGGAAGTAGCAGATGCGCTAACAGATATATTATATGTAACTTATGGAGCAGGGCACGCTTTTGGAATTGATTTGGATAAATGTTTTGATGAGGTCCAAAATTCAAATATGAGCAAGTTAGATGAAAATGGAAAACCAATCTACAATGAGTCTGGAAAAGTAATGAAAGGTCCTAACTATTTTAAACCAGATCTAACTAAGTTTGTAAATTAAATCTCTAGTTTAAAATCAATAGCAGAGGCACTATGAGTAATGCTTCCAACGGAAATTCTATTAACCCCTGTAGATGCAATAGCTTTTATGGTTTTTAAACTAACATTACCTGAAGCTTCAGTTTCGTAAAATTTTTTTGCAATTTTTACACTCTTTCTTAAATTTCCAACACTCATATTATCAAGCAAAACTATATTAAATTTTAGACCTAAAATAGATTTCAGTTGTTTGATTGTGTCAACTTCAACAGTAATTTTTTTTCCTTTTTTATTTTTAATTGCTTTTAAAACTAAGCTTTTTAAATCTGAGCTCGCGATATGGTTATCTTTAATTAAATACTCATCGCTTAAATTAAATCTATGATTTGTACCTCCTCCTAATTTAACAGCATATTTTTGGATAACTCTTAAATTTGGAATTGTTTTTCTTGTGCAACAAATTTTAGTTTTTTTACCAGCTAATCTAACAAATTCATTTGTTTTAGTTGCTATTCCAGAAATGTGAGACAAAAAATTTAAAGCAACCCTTTCTGCAATTAGAATATTTTTTGCTTTTCCCTTAATTAAAGCAACTATAGAACCTTTTTTTACTCCTGTACCATCTTTTTTCTTAACAATAAATTTTATTTTATCATCAATTAATGCAAAAGCTTGTTTGGCAAATAATAATCCTCCAACAATAGCGCTTTGATTTGAAATTAATTTAACATTCACAACTTTATTGTTATTAATTAAACTTGAAGTAATGTCTCCTGAGGGATAAAGGTCTTCGTTTAAAGCTAGCTTAACAGTGCTTTTAATAAATTCTTTACTTAATTTTATTTTTGACACTTAATTATCTGCCAATGGCTGCCATTCTTTCTACAGATATTCTGGCTTTATCAATTGTTTCTTTGTCCATAATAATTTCACCAGTCTCATTTTCTAAACAATCTAATATCTTTGGAAGTGTAATTTTTTTCATGTGAGGGCACATATTACATGGTTTAACAAAGTCTACATTTGGATTTTCTATTTGGATATTGTCACTCATTGAGCACTCAGTAACCATCATTACTTTTTTTGGTTGATTATCTTTTACATATTTTATCATTCCAGATGTTGATCCAGCGAAATCACTTGCTTCAATTACATCAGGTGGGCACTCTGGGTGTGCTATAATTTTAATCCCTGGATTATTTTTTCTAATATCCTCTATTTCTTTTTTATTAAACTGATCATGAACAATGCAAATTCCTTTCCAAGAAATAATTTCAACATCAGTTTGAGAAGCAACATATTTAGCTAAATAATCATCAGGCAAAAATATTACTCTTTTCGTACCAAGTGATTTAACTATTTTGACTGCATTAGCAGATGTACAACAAACGTCTGTTTCAGCCTTAACTTCTGCTGATGTATTAACATAAGATACAACAGGTACTCCAGGATATTTCTCTTTTAACAACCTAACATCTTTACCTGTTATAGATGATGATAAAGAACAGCCAGCATCCATATCAGGAAGAATAACTTTTTTATTAGGGCTCATTAATTTTGCAGTTTCTGCCATGAAATGTACACCAGCCATTAAAATAATATCAGCTGAAGTTTTTGAGGCTTCAATTGCCAATGCAAGAGAATCTGCAGAAAAATCTGCAACACCATGATAAATCTCTGGAGTTTGATAATTGTGGGCTAAAATTACTGCATTCTTTTCTTTTTTTAATTTATTTATTTTATGAATATACGGAGCATGCACTGACCATTCAATTTCAGGCATAACCTTAGAAATTTTTTGATAGATAGGATCTGTTGCTTTACGTACTTCTTGTGTAAATTCCATGAGGATTTTTACCAATTTGAATCATGATTGTCATTCATTTATTATGGGACATATCGCGGTCGTGCTGAAACTGGTAGACAGGCACGGTTGAGGGCCGTGTGGACTAAGTCCATGAGAGTTCGAGTCTCTCCGACCGCACCAAAATGAGAAAGGTGAATTTATTTAAATTTATGTTTTTTTCAATGTTAAGATTTTATAATTAATATGATCATTAATATTATCTTTATTTAAAATTTTATAATATTTTAATTTGTAATTTTTTAACGAGTTACCTTTAATATATCTAGAATTTTCCTGATTAATTGAAATAAATATTCCATTCTTTTTCATTTTATTATAAATAAATTTTAGATAATTGTTCACAACCTCAATATTCATTTCTTGAAAAGAACCCATATTGTTTCCAATTTCAAATTTTTCATCTATTAAATTTGTTTGATAAGGAAAATAAAAATTAATTTGAGCGTCAGATTTAGAAAATTTTTTTGCTTTATCAGGTAAATTAATTTTGATTTTTTTTTTAAAATTTTTAATTGTAAGATAACCACTATTTATAATTTCAGGGAGATCGATTATAGCTATTTTTACCTTCGGAAAATTTTTAAGAATAGTGATAACCTCATAAGCACTACCACTACCAATTATTATATAATTTTTAATATTTTTTACTGGATTTTTAAAATATTTTTTAATTCTTTGTATTAATATTTTATTTTTTTCAAGTCTGAAAGATGGGTCATTATAATAAATTCCTTTTTTTTGAATATTTACTTGAAAATCTAAAAAATTAATATTTGCCCCCGCATTAGAAATTTTAAATGATGTATCTTTAGTATTTCCAAAAGCTGTAAGGTCTAAAATTCTGTTATGTGATATAGATAAAAAATAATTTTTATTCCAATTATTCCAAAGCTTATGGGGCCTAAATTTACAAAAATTTATTTTTTTATTTATTTGATTATAATTTTTTTGATAAAAATAGTTATAATCAAGGATCTGTTCTTTTGAGAAAAAATCTAGATAATGAAAATTTAAGTATTTGTTATTATTTGATGGTAATTTTAAAAACATAAGGTTTAAATATTATATATATAAATCGGTGTCAAAAAATTTTTCTATTCAAGCTAAAAGACAATGTCCCAAGGAGTTTGAGTCTATCCGACCATACCAAAATGAATTTTATATATGAGTTTTTATGGATAAATTACTTTCAGTAATATTAATGGTTGGAATTTTATTTTTAGTCTTACCAAGTTTTTTAAAATCAAATTCTCATTTAAAGCAATTTCTTAAAAATCTAAGTATTTGGATCGTTGTAGTTTTTATAATTTTAATAATTGTTTATTTATTTAAATAAGAAAATTAGTTTTTTATCCAATCAGGTTTACTGATATTTATTGAGGCTTCTTTAGTTTTAAAATTTGCTTTATCATCAAAGTTTTCGTTTAAATATTTAATTAAAGCAAAAGGGTAGTCGCTATCGATTAAAACCTTACCTATTTCAACTTCATTGTTATAAATACTTTCACCTTCGTGCAGTTTTCCATTAATTACATTTATTGGAAACAACCTTTTTGAAAGCTTGTTCTTTAATTTAATTCGCGCTGTATTTTCTTGTCCAACATAACAACCTTTTTTAAAATCAATTCCATTTAATTCTTCAAAATTACATTCAATACCAAATAATTTGTCTTTTAATTTATTTAAGTCTTTTGGAACTATTCCAAGGCTATGACTTAATGAATAATATTCATTAAGATTTGCATCATAAAGATCTAGTTTTTTTAAAGATAAATAAAGTTTTTCCAAATTAATAATTAATCTAGCACCCAAATTCTTATTTCTTGGATCTAAAAAAATTGGATCTTCTCTATATTTAATTGTGTATCCAGGTTGATCTTTCGCCTCATCAAAAGTTAAGAATTTTTCATGAGAAAATGCTGCTACAACAAATTCATTACTTAAATTGAGAATTTCAACTTTTGATCTTAGCTTATATAGGGATAATTGTTTGAATAACTCCTCTGCTTGAGGTTTTTCACAATCCAAAAAATATCCAGACTTATGCTTTATGATTATAAATTCATATAAAAATTTACCCTGGGGTGTAAGTAATGAACTAAAACAACTATTTAAATCGCTTACTTTGTTTATGTCGTTACTAATGAGATTTTGAAGAAACTCTGTTGCATCTTTTCCATTAATATAAAGAATTGCTCTATCATCTAAAATATAAACGTTTTTTATATTCATAATTGATTAATTATAGGATGTAATATAATAACAATTTTTCAAAATGTTAGATCTTATAATTAAAAACGGACAATGTTACATTGATGGTGAGTTAAAAGATGTAGATATTGCTATAAAAGATGGAAAAATCCAAAAGATTGGGCAAATTTCAGAAGAAGCAAAAAAGACAATTAATATAGAAGGCGATACAGTATTACCTGGTTGCATAGATACCCAAACACATTTTAGAGAACCAGGATCAACAGACACAGAGGATCTTCATTCAGGAAGTAGGGCAGCAATAGCAGGTGGTATTACAAGTGTATTTGAAATGCCAAATACCAACCCACCTACTTCTAATATGAAGGAATTTCAGAGAAAATTAGATCTTGCTAAAAATAGAATGTATTGCAACTACGCTTTTTATTTTGGGGCAACGGCAGATAACGCAGATGATCTAGCAAGTTTAGAAGGTTTGGAAGGTTGTTGTGGTATCAAACTTTTTGCAGGATCCTCAACTGGTAACTTATTAGTTGCCGATGAGGATGACATAGATAAGGTTTTTAAAAATGCCTCAAAAGTCGTAGCAGTCCATTCTGAAGATGAGGCAATTTTAAAAGCAAACAAAAAATTAATAAAAGAGGGCGATGTTCATACACATCCTGTATGGAGAAGTGCAGAATGTGCAATAGCATCTACAAGACGAATTGTTAGAATTGCAGAAAAGTATAATAAAAAAGCTCATGTTCTTCATATTACAACAAAAGAAGAAATTGATTTTCTATCACAACACAAAGGAAACATTACATTTGAGATTACTCCCCAGCATTTAACTCTCTATGCTCCAGATTGTTACGACAATCTTGGGACTTATGCTCAGATGAACCCACCACTAAGAGACAAATCTCATTATGATAGATTATGGTATGGAGTGAGAAACAACTTCAATGATACTATTGGATCTGATCACGCCCCTCATTTAAAAGAGAATAAGGATAAGGTATATCCAAATACTCCTTCAGGGATGCCAGGGGTTCAAACTTTAATGCCAGTAATGTTAAATCACATCAATGATGGAAAATTGACACTTAACCAATTGATGAAACTTGTTTGTGAAAATCCAGTGAAAATCTTTGGAATAAAAAATAAAGGATTTATTAAAGAAGGTTATGATGCAGATTTTACAATTGTAGATATGAATAAAACAATTGAGATTAAAAATGAGAATATTGAAAGTAAATGTAAATGGTCACCATTTAATGGATTTAAATTTAAAGGAACACCTACACATACAATAATTTCAGGAAACATTAAGATGCAGGATGGAAAAATTTTAGGTGATCCTGACGGAACTCCTTTACAGTTTAGCTAAGCTTTCCAGTAAAACTATTTACAAGTATCACACCAATTACTATTAAAAATAATCCTACTATTGCTTGCCAAGCTAAAGTTTGTTTAAAAAATATATACCCGAGGATTGCGATTGTAAAAATTCCTAAACCACTCCATGTTGCATAAACAATTGCTATTGGAAGCTTGTCAACCACAAAAGTTAATAAATAAAAGGCTGTAAGATAAAATATAGATAAAGCAATTGTTGGAATTAGTTTTGTAAAGTTTTGAGAAACAGGAAGTAGCATTGTACCAGCAACTTCACAAAATATTGCGGCGATTAAAAATATATAAGTTTTAATCATTATTTAAGATTTTGTGATTAATTAAATCCTCAGTGATTTCAGTTAGAATTACAGGATCATCAATTGTAGGCGGTACTTTATAATCAACACCGTCTGCGATTTTTCTTATAGTTCCTCTTAAAATTTTTCCTGACCTTGTCTTTGGTAATCTTTTAATAACAATTACAACTTTAAATGCAGCAACAGGGCCAATTTTATCTCGTACCATCTGAATACATTCTTTAGATATAGTGTCATGATCTTTATCCACACCTGATTTTAAAACTACTAATCCAATAGGTAATTGACCTTTTAATTTATCTGCAATCCCAAGTACCGCACATTCAGCAACTGATTGATGTTCAGATAATACTTCTTCGATGGCACCTGTAGATAATCTATGACCTGCCACATTAATGATGTCATCAGTTCTAGACATAATCCAAATATAACCATCATCATCGATGTGACCGGCATCATATGTTTGGTAGTATCCTTCATAATTAGACATATAGTTTTCTTTGTATCTTTGATCTGCATTCCATAATGTTGGAAATGTCCCTGGAGGCAATGGAAGTTTCACGACTATATCTCCCATCTCATTTGGTTTTGCTAGAGATTGATCTGGCTTAATTATTTTTACATCATAACCAGGTACAGCCTTACATGCTGAACCATATTTAGTTTCCATCATTTCGATACCAGTACAATTTGAGCTAATTGCCCAGCTAGTCTCCGTTTGCCACCAATGATCTATCACTGGAACTTTAAGTAAATTCTCAGCCCACTTTATAGTATCTGGGTCTGCTCTCTCACCCGCAAGAAATAAACTCTCAAAACTAGATAAATCATATTTTGAGAAAAATTTACCCTCAGGATCTTCTTTTTTAATAGCTCTAAAAGCTGTTGGAGCAGTAAAAAGAGATTTTACTTTATAGTCAGAAATAATTTTCCAAAAAGCACCAGCGTCTGGAGTACCAACTGGCTTTCCTTCAAATAAAACTGTAGTACATCCTTTAAACAATGGGGCATAAACAATATAAGAATGCCCAACAATCCAACCTATATCACTTGCTGACCACCAAATATCATCTGCATCAATATTATAAATATTTTTCATAGTCCATTTGAGAGCAACAATGTGGCCTCCAATGTCTCTAACTATACCTTTGGGAGTACCAGTTGTACCTGAAGTATATAAAATGTACGCAAACTCATTTGAGTTCATCTCAACACAGTCAGCATCTTTGGCACTAGAGACAACTTTTTCCCAGCTGACCTCATTTGGAGCATTTAATTTAACTTCATGACCAGGTCTTTGAAACAAAATCATCTTCTCAATTTTATGATTGGCTATTTTAATAGCTTCATCAACAAGTGGTTTATACTCTACTGTTCTTCCAGGCTCAAAACCACATGAAGCAGTCACTAATAATTTTGCTTTACTGTCATCTATTCTGCTTGCTAGTTCATTTGATGCAAATCCACCAAAAACTACTGAGTGAATTGCCCCAATTCTTGCACAAGCTAGCATTGCAACTACTGCTTCAGGGATCATTGGCATGTAAATAATCACTCGGTCACCTTTATTAGCCCCTTGAGCTTTTAATGCTCCTGCAAATTTAGAAACCTTTGATCTCAATTCCTCATAAGTGAACTGACTTTTGATACCCGTAATAGGGCTATCATAGATTAAAGCTATCTTTTGACCTCTTCCTTGATCAATATGGATGTCTAAAGCGTTATAGCAGGTGTTTGTAACCCCATCTTCGAACCATTTGTAGAAAGGTGGATTGGATTTATTTAAAATTTTTGTTGGTTTTTTAAACCAAAAGATATCTTCAGAGGCTTCTTGCCAAAATTTTTCAGGATTTTTTATGGAATTATCGTAAATTTGACTAAACTTAGAAAACATAAAAATTTGATTCGAATTCCTTATTTTTTTTGGTTTTTAACTTGTAAATTGTATTTAATTTTAAAAATTAAGTAAAATCAATGCTTATTAGTGGCAATTAAGTCTTCATAAAACTATTTTAATTTGCTATTTAACCACAACTTTGGCTTAGGGAAACCTGAGTCTAGTTTATATAAACTAAAAATAAAAACTAACGAAGAGGGAGTTTTTTATGAAAAAACTTAAATTGTTTGCTTTAGCAGCTATGGCCTTGATAGGTTTCTCAGGTATAGCTATTGCAGCAGACGCAACGATGTTGAGCCAAGATGACTTCGTAGGAATTTCATTCTGGGTTATCTCTATGGGGATGTTAGCAGCTACTGCTTTCTTTTTCATGGAAGCGGGCAATGTCGCATCAGGCTGGAGAACATCAGTTATTGTTGCTGGTCTAGTAACTGGTATTGCATTCATACACTACATGTACATGAGAGAAGTATGGGTTGCTACTGGAGACTCGCCAACTGTTTACAGATACATTGACTGGTTAATCACTGTGCCATTACAAATGGTAGAATTCTATTTAATTCTAGCAGCTATTAACAAAGCAAACTCTGGAATGTTCTGGAGATTGTTAATCGGTTCATTAGTGATGCTAATCGGTGGATACTTAGGTGAAGCAGGATACATTAATGCTACACTAGGTTTCATCATCGGAATGGCAGGTTGGGTATACATTCTTTATGAAGTATTCTCAGGTGAAGCTGGTAAAGCTGCAGCGAAAAGTGGTAACAAGGCTCTTGTAACTGCTTTTGGTGCAATGAGAATGATCGTTACAGTAGGTTGGGCAATTTACCCATTAGGTTATGTATTTGGTTACTTAACTGGTGGTGTAGACGCTAACTCACTAAACGTCGTTTACAACTTAGCTGACTTCATTAACAAAATTGCATTCGGTCTAGTAATTTGGGCTGCTGCAACTAGTTCAAGCGGAAGAAGAGCTAAGTAATTAGCTAAAATTTAAATTAAGGGCAGGTACAATTATGTACTTGCCCTTTTTTTTTACCTTTATTAAAATTATGTATAATAACTATACATAATCTTGTCTATGGATGTTAAATTAGAAAAGTGGCACAAATGCCAAATTGATAAAGAGGTCCTAAAAGAACTTTCGAAAAAATCTGATTTAAAAGGACTTCAACATGTTTCAGTTTTTTTTGGACTATTATTGATAACTGGAATTTTTGCATATCAAACCTGGGGCACATGGTGGTCGGTATTTTGGTTTTTAGTTTATGGAAATATTTATTCCTTCTCTAATCCTTTATGGCATGAGACCGGACATAAAACCGCATTTCAATCAAAATTTTTAAATGAACTTTTTTATTATATCTCATCATACATGGCCAATTTTGAACCTACAAGATGGAGATACACTCATTTTGTTCATCATGGAAATACCTACTCAACAGAAAATCCTTTTGATCATGAAATTGAATATGGAAATGATTTAAAAGAAACACCAAAGAGATTAATTATAAATATTATTCCATTTTTAGATTTAATATTTTTTAAAAAACATATTTCTTTTGAAATCATTCAGCATGCTTTAGGAATTAAAACTAAAGTTATGCAAGATAGCATTCCAGAAAATGCTCAAGCAAAAGCAATATTTATTTCAAGAATTTATGTTACTATTTGGCTTTCAATTATTTTATGGTCTATATTAGTTTCTTCTTGGATGCCTCTATTATATTTTGTATTACCACAATTTTATGGAAAAACTTTACATAAACTTGTTGCATTCACTCAGCACGCAGGTTTAGCTAGAAATATAAAAGATCATAGAGTTACATCGCGTGAGATGTATTTAAATCCGATACTAAGCTTTTTATATTGGAAAATGGAATACCATTTAACTCATCACATGTTTCCAACTGTTCCGTCATATAATCTTGATAAATTGCACCACCATATAAAAGATCAATTACCAAAGCCAAATGATGGATTAATAGACGCTTATAAAGAAATTATCCCTGCGTTAATGAAACAAAAAGAAGATACTAGCTATTTTATAAAAAAAGAGTTACCCGAACTTCAAAATATTTAAAAATATACTAAGTATGATTTTACTTACTTGTCCTATTTAGATAAGAAACTATATATAACGCATGGCAAAAATTACATATCATACTCACGATAACAAAACTCATACGATAGATGTTCAAAAAGGTTTAACTGTAATGGAAGGAGCTATTCAAAACGATATTCCAGGAATTGATGCAGATTGTGGGGGTGGAATGGCGTGTGCTACCTGCCATGTTTATGTCAAAGAAGAATGGTTAGATAAGCTTCCAGTAAAAGAAGATGGTGAAGAAGATATGCTTGATATGGCTTTTGAACCAAAAAACAATAGTAGATTAAGTTGTCAGTTAATAGTTTCAGATGAGTTAGATGGATTAGAAGTGAGCATTCCATCAAAGCAAGGTTAAATGAATAAAACAGATGTATTAATTATTGGAGCAGGGCCAACAGGGTTGTTTTGTGCTCATCAACTTGGAATTATAGGATTAAGTTGTGAGATAGTGGACAATCTTGATAAAGCAGGTGGTCAATGTATAGAACTTTATCCTGATAAACCCATTTATGACATCCCAGCTGTACCAGAGTGCACTGGGGAAGAGCTAACCAATAATCTTTTAAAACAAATCAAACCTTTCAATGTCAAATTTCATCTAAATGAAAGAGTAGAAGAATTAAAAAAAAATCAAAATAGATGGCATATTAAAACCTCTGGTGGAGTAGAGTTTGATGTTGCAGCAATTGTAATAGCCGGTGGTGTTGGTTCTTTTGAGCCTAGAAAATTTTCAGTAAAAGAATGTGAAAAATTTGAGGGAAATTCTTTATTTTACTCAATTAAAGATAAATCAATATTTAAAGATAAAACTATTTCAATTTTTGGTGGAGGGGACTCGGCATTAGATTGGGCAATTGAATTATCAAATACATCTAAAGTAAATTTAATTCATAGAAGAGATGGATTTAGTGGAGCAGAATCTAGTGTTCAAAAAGTAAAAGAGCTTAATGATCAAGGAAAATTAAATTTATATACAAAGTATCAAATGGATTCTGTAAGTGGAGATACACAAATTGAAACTGTTAAAATAAAACATGACGAAGGTGAAATTAAAGAGATTAAATCTGATTATGTATTGGGTTTCTTTGGTTTAATTATGCAACTTGGTCCTATTTTAGATTGGGGCTTAAATATTAATAAAAAAACTGTTGAAGTTAATACTGAAAACTTCGAAACTAATGTTAGCGGAATATTTGCTATAGGTGATATTTGTTCTTATCCAGGAAAACTTAAATTAATCCTTTCAGGCTTTCACGAAGGCGCATTGGCAGCAAGAGGTTGCTTTAAATATGCTAAACCAGATGAAAAATTAAGATTTGAATTCACAACAACTTCTAAAGCTGCACAAGAAAGACTCGGTATAAAAAAATGATAGAGCTTTTTTCTGCCAATACTCCTAATGGATGGAAAATAAGTATTATGCTTGAAGAAATTGGTTATGAGTACAAAGTAACCAAAGTTGATTTAGGTAAAGATGAACAATTTAAACCAGAGTATTTAAAAATTAGTCCATTTGGAAAAATCCCTGTAATTATTGATCATGAGAAAAATAAAAGCATATTCGAGTCTGGTGCAATATTGATGTATCTAGGTGATAAAAGTGGAAAATTTTATAATGAAAAAGATAGATTAGTTATTAATCAATGGTTGATGGCTCAAATGGGAACCGTTGGGCCTATGATTGGTCAACATCACCAGTTTCATCACTACAATCCTGGCAAAAGTGAATTTGGGGAAGAAAGATATTTTAAAATTACTAAAAGAATTTATGGAGAATTAGACACTAGATTAAAAGAATCTAAATTTCTTGCAGGTCCAGATTATACAATTGCTGATATAGCTACTTGGCCATGGATGGCAAGACATGAATGGCATGATATTGGTTTAAAAAATTACAAAAATCTATCAAGATGGTATTTAGAGATTTCTGAGAGAGAAGCAGTGGTTAGAGGTTATAGTTTTATGGATAAGAATGCTAAAATTCCTAAATTCTAAAAATTTACCCAAATAATCTATAAAGAGTACTAAGAATTCCATAACCTGAAAATTCAATAGCAACAATAATTATAATTATTAAAACTAATTTTTTATTCATTTTAAAAACAAATATAGCAACAGCACAATCCAAAAGAAAGGATAGTAAAAATAAATATATTTCTTAGCAAATAGGAATGAAATTGAATTTTGCTTAGATGATTTCTTTTTCATTTTTAGTCATCTGCATGAACTTTTTCCTCTTTTTCATGCTTTTCTTGAGCTGCAATAGTGTATTTTGCAACAGGTCTTGCCATTAATCTTTTTAATCCAATTGGCTCAGCGGTATCTAAACAATAACCATAAGTATCTTCTCTAATTCTTCTTAAGGCTTTATCAATTTCAGATATCAATTTAATTTGTCTATTGATTGCTTTCATCTCTACATTACTATCAATATAGGAGTTTGCTTGATCAACAATATCTGCAGAAATATTATTGTCATCCATCCCACCATTATATAGAGCTTCATTATTAGCTTTGATTAGTTCTTTTTTCCATTCAGTTAGTCTCATTCTAAAAAATACTTTATGTTTTTCACACATATATTTTTCAGTATCTTTTGGAACATAAGTTTTTGAAATTTTTATAGGACCTTTAGACTCAACTTTAGCTACAGTTGGTTTTATTTTACTTGCAACTTTAGTTTTTGGTTTTGATACTTTTTTCTTTGCTTTAGCAGTCTTTGGCATAGCTTAATTATAATCGCTCGCAGTATATTCAGCAAATTAGGGGTGTCAAGCAAGCTTAATTGATATAAATATTTATAAATGACCATTAATAACAAAAATATTAATAATGTTTTTTATATTTTTGTTACAGCTCATCTAATTTTTTGGACACTGATTCCATCAATTACAAATCAGAATTTACCACTGGATACAATTGAAGCTTTAGCTTGGGGAAGTAATTTAGAATGGGGATTTAATAAACACCCACCTATGAGTGCTTTTTTTCCTGAAGTTTTATATCAAATTTTTGGACCACAAGATTGGGTTTATTATTTATTAAGTCAAATTTTTGTAATTATATCTTTTTATTATGTTTTTAAATTTTCAAATGAAATATTTAATAACAAATTATTAGGTTTAATTTCTGT
>CACJQX010000018.1 GCA_902595595.1 uncultured Pelagibacteraceae bacterium
AGTTAGGATGATTTAATACTTTTTTTATATTTAAAGTTCTGAATTTATCTTTTGGTATATTTAATAAAGATCCGCCTGAGGCAGTGATTAAAATCTTTTCAATATTTTTAGTACTTTGATTTTGTAATGCATACCAAATAGTAAAATGTTCTGAGTCAACTGGTATAAATAATGTTTTATTTTTTTTTAATTGATTTTTAATTAAATTCCATCCACAAATTATAGACTCTTTGTTCGCAATCACTATTTTTTTACTATGTTTAATAATTTTTAATGTTGGTGTTAATCCATCAATTCCAGTTATGGCATTCATTGTATAATCCATTTTTTTACTAAAAATCTTATCGAAGGAATTAAAATTATTATAAATTTTAATATTTTTATTTTTATTATACGACTTTAACTTAAAATAACTTTCTTTATCTTTGATTATTAAATTCTTAACATTAAATTTTTTTGCTTGTTTGTACAATTTAATATAATTTTTATCAGCTGATAATAAATGTATTTTAAATTTCTTTCTATTACTTTGGAGTATATATAGCAAAGACTCACCAATTGAACCTGTAGATCCCAATATAGCTATATTTTTTTTCATTTAATTAAAAACATTTTTAATATTATAAAAGCAACAGGTATAACAAATATAACACCATCAACACGATCTAGTAAACCTCCATGTCCAGGTAAAATATTCCCTGTATCTTTAACACCAGATAATCTTTTAAAATATGAAATAAATAAATCACCTATTTGACAAACTAATGATAAAATTAAACATAGTATTAAAGATAATTTGAAATCAAAATTAATAAAATCAATATTTATAAATTTATGTTCTAATACTATAAAGATAGAAAGAGGAAAAATTGAGAAAACAAAAGAACCCAAACTTCCAGATATTGTTTTATTAGGACTTATTTTAGTAAGTTTTTTTCCGCCAACTAAATTACCTACTGTGTATCCACCTGTATCTGATAAAATACAAATCATTAATACTATAATTAAATATGGTTTAGATATCATGTGTAATTGAAATGCTGAGTAAATAAAAAATAACAAATAAAACAATAGAGTTAAATATATTAAGATTTTAATTTTTTTTTGATTAATATTTATTTTTATCAATATATTTTTAAATTCAATAAAACAAACGGTTGATACTAAGACTAGCAATATTAACCAAATATATTTGTTTATAAAAATACCGATAATTAACGTGAATAAGAGTAAAATTGAAGTAAAAATTCTTTTTTGTAAATTTTCATTCATTAAATATTACCAAAGTTTCTTTTAATAGTTTTGTATTTTTTAATTATTTTTTTAAAATCTTTTTCATTAAAATCTGGCCATAATTTTTTTTCAAAAAAAATTTCTGTATATGCAAGTTGCCATAACAAAAAATTACTTAATCTATTTGTATCACCAGTTCTAATTAAAATTTCTGGGTCAGGAATATTTCTTGTATACAATTTATTTGTAATATTTTTTTCGTTAATTTTTTTTTTTTCTTTAATATTATCTTTAATAGAATTTATTATCTCATTTTTAGATCCATAATTTAAAGCAAGATTTATTTGTAGTTTTTTATTTTTAGATGTTTTTTTTTCTGAGGATTTGATGATTTGATTTAATTTTTTTGAAAAATTGATTTTTCCTATAATTTTTAATCTAATTTTTTGATTATTCAGTTGATTGGTCTTTTCTTTTAAAAAAGTTTCTAACAAACTAAATAAAAAATTTATTTCTTTTTTTGGTCTTTTCCAGTTTTCAGTTGAAAAAGTGAATAGAGTTATATATTTAATTTTTTGCCTTAATGACTCTTTTAAAATTCTCTCGACAGTGCTTAAACCTGCCTTGTGGCCATCATTTCTTGATTTTTTATTTTTTAGTCCCCATCTACCATTACCATCCATGATAATGGCTACATGATTTAAAGGGTTCATATCGTCATTATTTCTTTCTCTTTCAAAGAAACTTTTTCATCAACTGATTTAATATGATCATCTGTAATTATTTGAACCTTTTTTTCATGAGATTTTTCCTCATCTTCACCAATATCTTTAGATTTAAGAAGTTTTTTTAAATCCTCATTAGCTTCTCTTCGAATATTTCTTATAGAGACCTTGCATTTCTCTCCAATAGATTTTATTAATTTTTTGAGTTCCATTCTTCTTTCTTCGTTAAGTTCGGGAACAGGTAATCTTAATAACTGTCCATCAATTTGAGGATTTAATCCTAAATCTGATTTTTTTATGGCTGCATCAACTAACGCAACATTATTGACGTCCCATACTTGAATATTAATCATTCTTGGTTCTGGTGTTGTTATGCTACCAATCTGATTGATAGGCATTTGTTGACCATAAACATCTACCTTTATTAAGTCCAGCATTGATGCGTTTGCTCTCCCAGTTCTCAAGGATGATAGTTCTTTAGAGAAAACCTCAATGGCTTTATCCATTTTAAGGTTGTATGATTTCTCATCAAACATTTATTCTCCAATCTTAATTCTATAAAACTCTTTAATCTTTAAATCAGCAATAGATAGTTCCTTTAATACTTCTTGAACCTTTTTTTTTGGTTCCATTACCCACGCTTGTGTTAAAAGAGCGTTTTCTTCTTTAAACTTATTCATCTTACCTAAGCTTATTTTTTTTGCAATATCCTCAGGTTTTCCTGAGTTTTTTAATTCTTCTGTAACTAATTCTTGTTCTTTATCAATAATTGATTGATCTATAGAATTGGATTCTAACGCTAATGGATTTGATGCTGCAATATGCATTGATAGTTGTTTGCTAAAAGTTTTAACTGCATCTGAATTATCTTTTGTGTCTAATGAAACCATTACAGCTAATTTTGCAACATTATCTTTTACAACAGTGTGAAGATAATGATTATTCAAACCATCTAAATTTTGAATTGTTTTAGCTTTACCAATTGTAATTTTTTCACCTATTTTTGCAATTAGCGCAACTAAATTTTCATCAACTGTTTTACCATTATTCATTTTTGTTGATTTTAACTCTTCTAAGTTTGAATTTTTTTCGTTGTTTAATTCACTTAATTCTTTTACAAAAGAAATAAAATCATCATTTTTAGCAACAAAATCTGTTTCACAATTTACTTCAATAACTGATGTTTTAATATTATCTCCACTAACTACAACAACTCCCTCTTTGGCATCTCTAGACATTTTTTTTGAAGCTTTTGAAATTCCTTTAACTCTTAAAATTTCAATTGCCTTATTGATATCTCCACCAGATTCTTTTATTGCCAGGTTACAGTCTTTAAATCCAGCTCCAGTTAACTCTCTAAGTTTTTTTACTTTTTCTATATCACTCATTAATTTAATTTCTCCTTATCTTCTTTAGAAAACTTATTATCTAATTTTTCTCTATCTAATTCCTGTATAGTTTTTGTTTTATTTTTGGATTTAACATCTTTTACATTTTCTTCTTTTGTTTCTCCAGAAGGTAAAGAAGATTTAGCACTATTAATTGTTTCTTTTATTAAGTTGCAATAAAGATCAATAGCTCTTCTCGCATCATCATTTCCTGGAATTGGATAATCAATATTATCTGGGTTAGAATTACTATCTAAAATAGCTATTATTGGAATGCCCAATTTGGAAGACTCTGCAATAGCTAAAGACTCATAGTTAGTATCTATAACAAAAACTAAATCAGGAACTTTTTTCATTTCTGCAATCCCACCTAAAGATCTTTGAAGCTTATCTTTCTTTACACTCATTTTAAGCAGTTCTTTTTTGGTAAAACCTCTATTTTCTGCCAATAAATCATTTTCTATTTTTTTTAATTTTTTAATTGAGTTAGATATTGTTCCCCAGTTAGTTAACATACCTCCCAACCATCTGTAATTTACGAAGTATTGATCTGTTTCTTTTGCAACTTCAGCTATAGCTTCTGATGCTTGTTTTTTTGTTGAAACAAACAAAATTTTTCCATTATTTGCTATCGTATTATAAACTTTTTCAAGAGCTATTTTTGTCAACTCAAGTGTTTGTGTTAAATCTATGATATGAATTGAATCTCTTTTTCCAAAAATGTATTTTTTCATTTTTGGGTTCCATCTTAAAGTTTTATGTCCAAGATGAACGCCTGCTTCTAATAATTGTTGTATTGTAACGTTAGGTATTTTCATATTTATTCCCGGTTAAGCCACCACAGTAATTTCCAATTAAGGACCGGAGGTATAAAACCAATAACTGTGTGCGTGTTAATTTAATTTAGGGAATATTTACAAATATTTACTAAATTTAACAAGTGATTATTTAGTTAATTATAGCCTGAATTTCATGATTTCTTAGAAGATTTAAGGCTTTTCTATCTAATTTACGTCTATTTTTTAATCTAAATTTAAGAATATTGTCTCCCGAATTAAGATTAATATTTACAATTGTTTTACCTTTGCTCTCTAAAATTGTGGATATTTTTTCAATTTCTAACTCGGATTTAATTTTGAATGAAACTTCATTTATAGGACTATTAAATAAATCTTTAAGTGAGGCTATTTTTTGTACATTAATCCTAGTAAGTCGGTTTTCATCATTAGAAATGTTTTTGAATAATGTTAAAATAAGAGAACTTCCTTCTTTTAAAATTTCTCTATTAGATTCTAAAATATCTGAGAAAACAAATAGTTCAAATACACTTGATAAGTCTGTCAATTTTAAAACAGCATAAGAATTGCCTTTTGCAGTTTTTCTCTCTTGAACTTTTAATAATGTTGCAGCTATATTTGAGTCTTTTGAATCACCTTTTGAAACAAAATTTGAATAATCTGTTATTTTGTAATCATTAAAAATTTCTGTAAATTGATTTAATGGATGGTCTGAAATAAAAAAACCTACAGATTCAAATTCTTTTGATAATCTTTCTTCAAATTTCCAATCTTCGGTCTTAATCAAAATATCATCCTGCGCACTTTCATCTTCTGAGAATAAATCAATCTGATTAGCAGATTTATTATCAAATATATTTTTACTTTTAGCTATAATTGCGGGAATAGAATTATACAAAGTTTGTCTATTTAAGTTTAAATTATCAAATGCACCTGCTTTGACTAAACCTTCTAATTGAAGTTTGTTTATATCTTTTGGATTTACTCTATTTATAAAATCATGAATTGACTCAAATTTTCCATTTAAAATTCTTTCCTCAACTATATTTGATATTGCCTCATAACCTACAGCTTTAATTCCTCCTAATGCATAATAAAATTTATTATCAATTGTTCTAAAATCAGCAAAGCATTCATTTATATCTGGACGGACAACTTCAACATTTAATCTTTTTAATTCTTCGTAAAACTCACTTAACTTATTTTGATTAGATATATCCATAGTCATTGATGCTGCAATGAATTCTTTTGGATAATATGTTTTTAAAAATGCGGTTTGGTAAGAAATAATTGCATACGCAGCAGCATGACTTTTATTAAATCCATATTCTGCAAATGGTTCAATTTTTAAAAAAATTCCAGCAGCAACATCTTTTGCTATTCCATTTTTAACAGCTCCAGCAATAAACCCTTGTTTCTGTTTTTCAAGTTCCGCTCTTTTCTTTTTACCCATTGCTCTTCTTAAAAGATCAGCTTGTCCTGCTGTAAATCCCGATAATTTTTGTGCTATCTGCATTACCTGTTCTTGATAAATAATCACACCATAAGTTGGTTTTAAAATATCTTCTAGAAGTGGATGTAAATAATCTGGTTTTTGCTTTCCATGCTTGCAATCATTATATGTTGGAATATTGCTCATAGGTCCTGGTCTATAGAGGGCAACTAATGCAATAATATCCTCAATATGATTTGGCTTCATTTGAATTAAGGCTTCTCTCATACCAGCACTTTCGATTTGGAATAAACCAACCGTTTTACCTGTTGACATTAGATCAAAAACTTTTTGATCTTCGTAATTTATTTTTTCTATATCAAAATCTTTAATTTTTTTTCTTACAAGTTTTTGTGTATTGTTAATAACAGTAAGTGTTTTTAAACCCAAAAAATCAAATTTTACTAAACCTGCATTTTCTGCTGAGTACATATCGAATTGAGTAGATGGTAACAATAAATCTGCAGTAACATCTTTGTATAAAGGAACAACTTCAGTGAGTTTTTTATCTGCTATTACTACTCCAGCTGCATGTGTTGCAACATTTCTATTTAGACCCTCTAATTTTAGTGAAAGATCAGCAAGTTTCTTTACCCTTGGATCATCATTTATGAGTTTTTGTAATCGTGGCTCTCCAGCAATGCATTGAGTTAAATTTTGTGGTCTAGATGGATCAAAAGGTATCATTTTAGATATGCTGTCAACAAATCCATATGATAATCCCAAAACTCGTCCAACGTCTCTAATTACCATTCGTGCTTTTAATTTACCAAATGTTATAATGTGAGCTACACTGTCTTTATATTTTGTAGTTAGATACTCAAAAACTTGATCTCTTTTATCCTCGCAAAAATCTATATCAAAGTCTGGCATTGAAATTCTATCTGGATTTAAAAATCTTTCAAAAATAAGATTAAATTTTATTGGATCGACGTCTGTAATTGATAAACACCAAGCTACTAATGAGCCAGCACCTGAGCCTCTTCCAGGACCTACAGGGATATCATTATTTTTAGCCCATTTAATATAGTCAGCAACTATAAGAAAATAACTAGAATATTTCATTTCTACAATAATAGAAAGTTCATGATTAAGTCTGTTCTTATATTCTCTATAAGCATTGTTATTTTCTAAATCTTCATCACTTAAATTAAATATCTTATTGAATTTAACTTTTAATCCCTCTATGGAGTCTTTTTTTAAAATTTCATCTGCATTTCCATCTTTATCACTGCTAATATTAGGCAATATTGGGTTAGAAAATAACGGTCTATAACTACATCTTAATGGAAAATTATAATTATTTTCTAAAGCTTCAGGTAAGTCAGCAAATAATTCGGACATCTCTGAGTTAGTTTTTAAATAATGTTGGTCAGTAAATCTTAATCGGTTTTTTTCATTTACATATGTCTTATTACCGATACAAATTAAAGCATCATGAGCTTCGTACATTTCTTTATCTAAATAAAAAACTTCATTAGTTGCAATAATAGGTATTTCTAAATCTAAAGATTTTTTTAAATTAAATTTTTCAAATCCAATTTCATTTTGATCATTATGTCTTTGAATCTCTAAATAAAATCTGTCACCAAAAGCATTTTTAATTTTATTATAAAGCTCATCAATTTCACTAAACTTTCCTTTATCAAATAATTTACCAAATAAACCAAAAACAGTTCCTGAAAATACAGCAACACCTTTGGAATTGTTTAATAATAATTCAAAATCTACATGTGGATCTGACAATTCATCGTTTCCTAAATACGAAAAAGATGAAAGTTCTATTATATTTTTATATCCTGCTTCATTAAGAGCAAACAAAGGTAGCAAACCTATTGTTTCTCCGATTTTAAAATTTATTTGAGTTCCGATTATTGGTTGAGTACCAGATTTTGAGATCTTTTCAGCAAATTCTAGTGCGCCGCATAAATTTGAGGTATCACATAAACCTAAGGCTTTAATTTTATTTTTCTTAGAATGTTCTTGTAAATCATCAATTCTAGCAGCTCCTTCACAAATTGAATATTGAGTATGAATTTTTAAATGATTAAAATTTTGTGAGATAGATTCAGACATTAGATGATTTTATACTACCATCTCTCATCTCCAATAGATAATCTGCTTTTTTTGCAAAAAATCTATTATGAGTTGCAAATATAATTATTCTGTCTGATCTTTTTTGTTTGTTTAAAAGTTTAAAAATATCTTTAGCTGTATTCATGTCTAAACTACCAGTTGGCTCATCAGCTAAAATAATTTGAGGATCATTAATAATCGCTCTTGCTATTGCAACTCTTTGACATTCACCTCCAGAAAGTTGAGATGGGAAATGATTTAATCTATTTGAAAGTCCAACTTTTTTTAATAATTTTACAGCTTTAGATAATGCTAATTTTTTATCATTATTAAGAGATAAAGAGGCAAAATAAACATTTTCCAGTGCTGTGAAATCAGCAAGAAGATTGTTTTCTTGGTAAACAATACCTATTCTTTTAGATCTAATTAAATCATTTTTTTCATTTTGATTAAAATTAATCTCAAGATTATCAAGCTTAATTGTGCCAGATGTTGGTTTATCAATTAACGAAATTAAATTAAGTAAAGTTGATTTTCCAGAACCAGAAGGTCCCATTATTGCGTAAGTTTTACCTAACCTAAATTTTCTAGATAGATCTTTTAATACATTAATTTTTTTTTCTGTAGTAAAACTTTTCCTTATATTATTTAATTCTAAAAAATTATTCATACTTCAGTGATTTTATAGGATCCATATTTGCAGCTTTGAGAGCTGGAAATATAGAAACTACTATTGTTATTAATATCGAACAGATTGTTATAATTACTATAGAATTAATATTTATTTCTGAGGGCATCTTGCTTAAAAAATATATTTCCTCTGGAAATAAACTAATATTAAAAGTAGAGCTTAAAAATTGTCTAATATTTTCTACATAAATTGAGAATGTTACACCTAAAAATATTCCAAAAATTGTTGCTGAAGTTCCAATTGTAACACCAACAAGAAAAAAAATTTTAATTATAGATTTATTTAAAACTCCAATAGATTTTAAAATTGCAATATCTCGAGTTTTATTTTTAACTAAAATTGTTAAACCTGAAATTATATTAAAAGCAGCGACAATAATAATTAAAGATAAAATAATAAACATCACATTTCTCTCAACTTTCAGTGCTGAAAATAATGAACTATTCATATCAGCCCATGTATATACAAATGCATCAGGGTATAGTTTTATCAGTTTAGCTTTATAATTTTCTATATTTTTTGGATCTTTAAAATAATACTCAGTAAATCTATCATTTTTATTTTTGTCAAAAAAATCTTCTAAAGTGTTTAAATTTATATAAGCAATATTTTCATCATATTCAGATAATCCGCTTTCAAATATTGAACTTATAAGAAATAATTTTTGCTTTGGTAAAGACCCAACTAACGTTTGAACTCCTGAGGGTGAAGTAATTGAAACCTCATCTCCAATATCTAATCCTAATATATTACTTAAATCTCGACCAATAGAAATGGTATTTTCATTTAAATTTTTTGAACCAAAAAAACTATCATTATTTGAAATTTCCAGATCATTAAAATCTTTTTCCAAATAACCTTTTAACAAAACTCCTTTAGTGCCATTCTTGTGAAAAATAACTGCTTCTCCGTCATTTGATAAAACACCTTTAGCAAAATCTTTATCTGATAATGAAGCTAACGGTTTATCGTAGGGTTTGACAACTGCATGAGCATTAAAGCCAACTATCTTTTCAATTAATTCAGTTCTAAAACCATTCATGACTGACATTACGATGATAAGAACTGCAACACCGAGACTTATGCCAATAAAAGAAAAAATTGATATAACATTCAAAAAACCATCTTTTTTTCTGGTTTTTAAAAATCTAAAAGTAATTTCTTTTTCTAAAGTAGAAATCAAATTGAATTTTTTTGTTTAGTTATAATTTCTATAATTTTACCTAGTGGTAAATTTTGAGTTTCTTCTCCAGTTTCTTTAAACTCTAATAAATCACCTTCACTTTTCTTACCAATAATAATTTGATACGGGGCTCCAATTAAATTCATTTTTTTAATTTTAGATGAAAAATTTTCATCTGTATCATCAATGATTGCATCAATATTATTTTTGATTAATTCTATATTGATATTATTTGCTTTATCTAAAGCTGAGGTGTCATTTTTATTTATCATAGGTATTAAAGCAATGTCATAAGGAGCAACAGACAATGGCCATTTCATGATTTCATTTTTGTCATCATATTTTGCTTCAATTATAGCCCCTACTAACCTTGATACACCAATTCCATAAGAGCCCATTTTAACAAAATCTTTCTTCCCCCCTGGTAAATCAACTGATGCACACATTGGTTTTGAATACTTGTCACCAAAATAAAATATATGACCTACCTCGATACCTTTTGTAATCAATTGATTTTCCTTAGAAACAATTTTTTCAAAATCTTCTTTATTAAACTTTTCATCAGTTACAGCATAAAACTGTTCATATTTTTTTCTCATACTTTCCAACGATGCTTTTTCTAGTTGAGTATCAGCAGTATCAAGATCAAATATTCTTTTGTCAGTGAAAATTTTACTTTCACCTGTATCTGCAAGAATAATAAATTCATGAGATAAATTTCCACCTATAGGTCCTGTGTCAGCAGCCATAGGTATTGCTGTCAAAGATAATCTTTTAAATGTTCTTAAATAAGAAAGAAAGAATTTATTATAAGAATAAAAAGCTTCTTCATCTGATACATCAAATGAATAGGCATCTTTCATATAAAACTCTCTACCACGCATAATTCCAAATCTAGGTCTAATTTCATCTCTGAACTTCCATTGAATATGATACATAAGTTGTGGGAGTGATTTATAAGATTTTATTGAAGATCTAAAAATTTCAGTAACTTGTTCCTCATTGGTTGGTCCATATAACATTTCTCTATTTTGACGGTCGGTTATTCTTAACATCTCTTCACCATAATCGTCATAACGACCACTTTCTTTCCAAATTTCACTGGATTGAATTGTTGGCATTAATATTTCTTGAGCTCCAATTTTGTTTTGTTCTTGTCTGACAATGTCTTCTATTTTTTTCATTACCTTAAAACCTAAAGGTAACCATGAATAAATTCCTGCTGAGGCTTGCTTGATCATTCCTACTCTCAACATCAATTGATGAGATTTAATTTTTGCTTCCGAAGGATTATTTTTTAATATTGGTATAAATGAATTTGATAAAAGCATCTTAATTAATCATATTTCTTAAATTTAAATATTCAAATTTAATTAATAAGTAAATTATTATGAAAATGACAGTGGTAATTCCAGTGCAATAAAGGAATTTTTTCAGCATTTTTGGATTTTCAGGTGAGCCAGGATCCTCACCGTCAATTTTTATAGTCTTTGTTCGATTCACATCAATAGGTAGAATAGCAAAAAAAACTATCCACCATATAATTATATAGATAATAGCTAAGCCTGTTGCGCTCATTAAATTCTTACTAAATTGATATTGGTAAAAGGTTTTTTTCCTGTTCTCTCTTTTGAAAATTTTCTACAGGCAATTTTTAATGCGTCAATAAGATTGTGTTCTTGTTGTTTGCTTCCAATTTTAAAAGTTCTAGAGGTTTTCTCTATTTCCTCTTCTAATCCATAAACAAAATCATCTCGATTATCTACAGGTAAACCACGAAATGAAAGAATAGGGTTATTGTGTATATTACCTTTAGGTGTTATCATTATTGTTACCTCAAGATATCCATTAGCACTTAAATTTTTTCTATCTTTTATCGATTGTGAATCAGGATCAACACTTACACTGCCATCTAAATAAAGTCTGCCGCTCGGGGCCTTGTCATATACTTCAGGTTTTTCACCTGGATATAACTTAACAATATCACCATTTTCGACTTGAACTGGATGCGGCACTTGCATTTCTTTTGCAAAATTAATGTGTTCTATCATGTGCCTATGTTCACCGTGTACAGGTATTACACATCTGGGTTTTACCCATTGATACATCTCTTTAAGATCTTCTCTATTTGGATGCCCAGAAACATGAACAAACTCGGTTTCTTCAGATATTACCTCTATTCCATCCTTTACAAGTTGGTTATGAAGTTTATAGAGTTTTTTTTCATTACCAGGTATGATTTTTGAAGAAAAAATGACAGCATCACCTTTTTCAATAAAAACATCTGGATGAACATAGCTAGAAATTCTCATCATTGCACCCATTGGTTCGCCTTGACTTCCAGTGCATAAATACACAATTTTTTCTCTTGAAAAATTTTTAGCTTCTCTTGGATCAATTGGCTCAATTGTATTTTTTAAATATCCACATTGACGCGCAGCTTTATAAATACGATTCATTGATCTACCAACTAAAGAGATTTGCCTTCCTGTTTGTTCTGCACAATAAAAAGCTGTCTCCATTCTAGCTACGTTAGAAGCAAATGATGTTATGATAATTCTTTTTTTTAAACGAGACATAACGTTTAACATATTTTTTCTTACATCTAATTCTGAACCTGATCTACCGGCGCTAAAAACATTTGTTGAATCGCAAATCATTGCTAGCACTCCTTCTTCACCAATTTCCTTTAATCTTTTTTCGTTTATATTGTCTCCAATTAAAGGATTTGGATCTACCTTCCAATCTCCAGTATGCAAAATAACTCCTGCAGGAGTTTTTATTCTAAGTCCGTTTGGTTCTAATATAGAATGCGTTAAAGTAATGTATTCAATTTCAAACGGATCCAGAGAAACCTTTCCATTTAACTCAACAATCTTTAAATCATTAGTTATATCGATTTGTTTTTCTCTAAATTTTTCTCGAATTAATACAGCTGTAAAAGGAGTTGCAAAAATTTTACATTGTAATTTTGGCCATAGATGAGCAATTGCACCAATGTGATCCTCGTGTGCGTGTGTTAAAACTATTCCTAATAAATTGTCTTTTCTTTCTACTATAAACCCAGGATCTGGATAAATTAAATCAACACCTGGAATAGTATCATCTGCAAATGTTACGCCTATGTCGACCATAATCCATTTATGATCACTAGGCTGTCCATAGCCAAACAAATTCATGTTCATACCTATTTCGCCTGATCCACCTAATGGACAAAATAATAGTTCATCTTTCATATTATTTAATTAACTTTGAAATCTTTATTAAGCCTTTAATTGTAATATCTTGGTTATGACTTGCTTTCGTTTTTATTGAGTTTTTAAATAAATCTGAAAATCCACCAGTAATAATTACTTTAAAAGATTTTCCAGTTTCCTTCTTAATTAAATTAATAATATTGTCAATTAAACCCGCATAACCCCAAAAAAAGCCTGATCTAACAGCAGAGATTGTATTTTTGCCAATCACTTTATTAATCTTTTTTAAATCTATTTTTGGAATCAAAGTTGCCTTGTCGGACAAGGTATTAAGAGACAATCTCACACCTGGGGCAATAATTCCTCCAAAATAAGTATTTCTAATAAGTACATCGAAAGTTGTTGCTGTACCAAAATCTAAAATTATAAAATTATTTTTGTTATTCATTAAACTTATAGCATTAGTAATTCTATCTGAGCC
>CACJQX010000019.1 GCA_902595595.1 uncultured Pelagibacteraceae bacterium
CTCTTGGATGTGAAACACATGTTGATAGTGGTATATTTACAGTCCTCTATCAAGATAGAAAAGGTGGATTACAGGTACAAAATAGAAAAAATAAAAAATGGTATGACGTGCCATTTAACAAAAAAGCTTTAGTAGTAAACACTGGTAAAGCTTTGGAGTTTCTAAGCAAAGGTAAATTTAAAGCAACTAATCACAGAGTTTTGTGGAATAAAAGTAAGAGACTCTCTGTTCCTTTTTTCTTTGAACCTTCCTATGATTTCAAAATGAACCAATCATTTTTAAATGGAAGCAAATTCAAAAATAATTGTCCAATTTATGAGAAATTTCTTAACAAATCCTTAAAGAAATTTATTGAATATCAACGTTAGTAATAATAAAGTTTAGATATAAAGCGATACATAACTCGTCGTTAAATTCAAAAATTTACGAAAGTGGGATCGGTCGTCTTTAAATTAATTTTTAAAGGAGGCTTTATGAACTTTGGATATTTTTGTAATACTACTAATTGGGATAAAAAACCTTATACCCAACTTCTAGATGAAGCTAGAGAGATCACAGAATATTGCGACCAAAATAATTGGAATTCTATTTGGTATACTGAACATCATTTTAACCATGAGGGAATGGAGTCTTGTACTAATCCACTAATGATGTGTACAGATGCTGCTGCAAGAACTAAAAATATACGTTTAGGGCAAGCTTGTAACGTAATTACATTTCATAATCCTATAAGACTTGCAGAAGATATTGCTACCCTTGACCAAATGTCAAAAGGGAGAGTGGAAGTTGGTATTGGTAGAGGAGTTTATGGTAGAGAAGCCATTAACATGAACAAAGAAGCTGACTTAAAAGACCAAGCAAAAAATTTTAGACTTTTTTCTGAAACATTGGACATAATGAAAAAAGCATGGTCTGAAGACTTTTTCTCTCACCAGGGCGAATTCTATACTTATCCATCTCCTAATTTCATTTGGCAACACGATATGAGTCCTCCAAAAGAAAATGTTGTAGATTTAAAAACAAATGAATTAAAACAAATATCTGTATTACCAAAACCTTATCAAAAACCTTTCCCGCCAATTTCTCAAGTAGTTGATGGAGAAAGATCAATTCAGTGGGCAGCAGAAAATGGGCTTAATACAATTATGTGGATACCAACTGTAAAAGCTTTGAAAAAAAGATTTAAAATTTATAAAGATGCAAAATCTAAGGCTGAAAATAGAGATGTACCACTAGGGGAAGGTATTAGTTTGGTTAGAGATATGTTTGTTGCAGAAACTATGGAAGAGGCTGAAAAAATGGCTGGAGAACATATTGTAAATTATATGAGATGGGTTTGTCATTGGAGAGGATTGGGAAATCATATGGATCCAGATGAAAAATTACCAGAGACAAAAAATAAACTAGATTTATTAAATTATGAATTTCTTCATAAAAGAAATTTATTGTTTGGAACACCTGAGTTTGTAATTGAAAAAATAAAAGAACTTCAACAAGAATTAAATCTTCAAAATTTACAAGTCTGGTCTAATTTTCCAGGTATTAAACACGAAGATTGTATGAGAAGTATCAAATTATTTACAGAAGAAGTAATTCCAAATATAAAACCGATAGACACAAACATTCAAAGAGCTAGCTAATTAATGGATTTAAAACTTAGAAAATTTGCAAAATTTGTTGATAAAACTTTTATTGAAGGTGGAAAAAAAGCTAAAGAACCTGTTCAGTTAGTTTCGGTTGCAGCTGTTATAGAAAATCCTTGGGCCGGAAAAGGTTTTGTAGAAGATTTAAAACCAGAAATATTAGATCTTGCACCTCAATTAGGAGATCTTTTGGTTCCAGAATTAACAAAAGAAATTGGATCAGGTGAAAAAATTTTAGCATATGGAAAAGCTGCTATGGTTGGATTAAACGGTGAGATAGAACACGCTTCTGCATTTATTCATACTTTAAGGTTTGGAAATAAATTTAGAGATGCCGTTGGTGGAACTTCTTATTTAAGTTTTACTAACACCAGAGGTCCTGCAGGTGCAAAAATTTCAATTCCAATGATGCATAAAACTGATGCTGGATTAAGACCTTTTTATCTAACCCATGAATTTACAATTCATGATGCACCAAATGAGGATGAAATAGTTGTTGCAATCGGAGGCGCTCCAACTGGACGAGCTCATGCAAGAACAGGTGATAGATATCAAGACATGAAAGAGATGGGCATTGATAACTAATTGATGTCTTATAATTTTGATACAGATCAAAATCATTATTATTTTAATAACAAGAATTCTTTACCAATAATTTTTATTCATGGCGTTGGTTTAAATCAGCAAATGTGGAAACCACAAATTGAATTTTTTAAAGACAATTCATTTATAACTTACGATCTGTTAGGGCATGGAAAAACACCCTTTAAAGAGCCAAATTTATCAATGGAAAATTTTACTGATCAATTATCAAATTTAGTAAACAACCTAAAGATAGAGAAATTTAATTTAATTGGCTTTTCTATCGGATCTTTGATTGCAATTGAATTTGCCTCAAAATATGAAAATTATTTAAATTCTTTAACTCTAATATCCACCACATATCAAAGGACAGCTGAAGAAAGACAAAATGTAATTGATAGAGTAAATTTAGCAAAAAAAAATATGCCAATATCTCAAATGGCAATGAAGAGATGGTTTTCAGATAAGTACCTTGAGCAAAACCCTGAATTATACGACGAGTTTATGAAAATTCTTAATAAGAAAGGAATTGATCAAGAAAATTTTATAAAAGCTTATGAAGTATTTGCAAATTATGAGGACAATCTTGAAAACATAAAAAATATTAAAACAAATACCTTAATTATAACAGGATCAGATGATCCAGGATCTACGCCCGATATGTCAAAAAATTTAAATAAAGATATACAAAATTCAACATATGTTGAAATTAAAAATGGAAAACATTTATGCACTATTGAATATGCAGATGATGTAAATAATGCGATAATGAAACATATAAATAATGCCTGAATTAAAAAAATATCAAATGTTTATAGATGGTCAGTGGGTAGACTCTGATGCAAAAAAAACTTTTGAAACTTTAAATCCAGAAAATAATAAGCCTTGGGCTGTGGTTCCTGAAGCTAGTGCAAATGATGTGGATAGAGCTGTAAAAGCTGCACAAAAAGCTTTTGAAGGTGAATGGCCAAAAATGCTTGCAAGAGATAGAGCAAAATATTTAAGAGCTATCGGAAATAAGCTAAGAGAAAATTCTGAATTATTAGGTAAGATTGAAACAATTGATACAGGAAAACTGTACAGAGAAACTTATCAACAAGCAAAATACATTGCCGAATATTATGATTACTATGCAGGTTTAGCTGATAAAGTTGAAGGAACAGTTCTTCCAATAGATAAACCAAATATTCAAGCGATCACAACAAGAATTCCAATAGGTGTTATTGCAGCCATCATTCCCTGGAATTCTCAAATGTTTTTAACTGCAACAAAAGTTGCTCCTGCTTTAGCTATGGGTAATACTGTTGTAATTAAATGTTCTGAATTAGCGCCAGCAACAATGTTTGAGTTTGCAAAGTTAGTTGAAGAAACCGGAATACCTAAAGGTGTGGTGAATGTAGTTTCTGGTTTTGGAGATCCATGTGGTAAAGCTCTAACTACTCACAACTTAGTTGAGAAAGTAGCTTTTACAGGAGGTCCTGAAACTGCAAGACATATTATTAGAAACTCTGCAGAAAATTTATCTGAAGTAAGTTTAGAATTAGGTGGAAAAAGTCCTGTAGCTGTTTTTGATGATGCCAAACAAGAAAATGCGATTAATGGAATAACTGCTGGAATATTTGGAGCAAGTGGTCAAAGCTGTATAGCAGGTTCAAGGTTGTACTTACAAAAAGGAATTTATAATGAATTTTTAGATAAATTAGCATCAAGAGCAGAAAAAATTAAAATAGGTGCTCCAATGGATTCTGATACTGAAATGGGTCCCTTGAGTAACTTTAAACAATTAGAAGTAATAGAAAAAAATATTAAATTAACTGTTGAACAAGGTGGAAAAATTAAATGTGGTGGTAAAAGACATCCTTTTTCAAATGAAGGTTATTATTTCCCACCAACAATTATTGAGTGTGAAAATCATAATTTACCAGCTGCTGAAAATGAATTGTTTGGACCTGTTTTATCAGTGATGAAATTTGATACTGAAAAAGAAGTAATAGAATTAATGAACGACAATCAATATGGTCTTTCTTCGGGTGTTTATACTAGTGATCTAGCAAGAGGCATGAGGGTATCTAATGCTATCCGAGCAGGAATAACATTTGTAAATACTTATAGATTAATTTCACCTTCAGCTCCATTTGGAGGTATCAAGGATAGTGGATATGGAAAAGAAGCAGGAATTGACTCAATTAAAGACTATACAAGAGTAAAAACAACTTGGTTCTACACATCAGACGAACCTTCTCTAGACCCTTTCTCAATAAGATAATCCGTATCAATTAACCCATCTAAAATAGGATAATTTTGTCATTGAATATTGATTGTATTCATACTTAAATTAGCTTTTATAAATTGTTAACAATAAAGAGGAAGATAATGAGAAAACTATTTATCGCTGCATTTATGTTTGTTTCTATTTTTGGAACAAAGGTAATGGCAGATATTAAAATGGGGATCATCTTAGGATTCACTGGTCCTATTGAATCTCTAACTCCAGCTATGGCTGCATCTGCAGAGCTTGCGTTTAAAGAAGCTTCTGATTCAGGTTCACTATTAGGTGGAAAAAAAATTGAGCCAGTAAGAGCAGACTCAACTTGTGTTGACTCAGCAGCGGCAACAGCTGCAGCTGAAGGTTTAATTTCAGGTGGTGTAGCTGCAATTATGGGAGCAGACTGTTCAGGTGTAACTGGTGCTATTGCAACTAACGTTGCTGTACCAAATGGTGTAGTAATGATTTCACCTTCAGCTACTTCTCCAGGATTAACAACTCTAGATGACAAAGGGTATTTCTTTAGAACTGCTCCATCAGATGCTAGAGGTGGTCAAATTTTAGCTGATATTACTAAAGACAGAAAAGTAAAAAGTGTTGCAATCACTTATACTAACAATGACTATGGTAAAGGTTTAGCTGATGTTTACAAAGCAGCAGTTGAAGCTCATGGTATTAAAGTTACAACTGTAACTGCTCACGAAGATGGAAAAGCAGATTACTCATCTGAAGTAGCAACTCTTGCTTCTGCTGGTGGTGATGCTGTAGCAGTTATTGGTTATCTTGACCAAGGAGGAAAAGGAATTATTCAAGCTTCTTTAGACTCTGGTGCGTTTGATAGATTTATTTTATCAGATGGTATGATTGGTCAATCTTTAGTTGATGCATTCGGAAAAGATTTAAGTAAATCATTTGGATCATTGCCGGGTTCTACTGGTAAAGGTGCAGGTATATTTGCTGAAGTTGCAAAAGCTGGTGGTGTAGAAGCTTCTGGTCCGTACACAGGTGAATCTTACGATGCAGCTGCTTTAATCGTTCTTGCAATGCAAGCAGGTAACTCTGCTGACAGAGCATCAATTGCAAAAAATGTAATGGATGTTGCTAACGCTCCTGGAACTAAAATTTATCCAGGTGAACTTAAGAAAGGTTTAGATTTACTAGCAAAAGGTAAAAAAATTAATTACGAAGGTGCTACTGGAGTAACTTTTACTAGTGTTGGTGAAGCTGAAGGTTCTTTCTTAGAACAAGAAGTTAAAGGCGGAAAATTCAAAACTAAAAAACAAAGATAATTTTTTATCTTAATTCAAAAAACCCCAGTAATTTAATTACTGGGGTTTTTTTTTAAATCAGCTCTAATGGTAGAAAGAGCAATTACAATTAGAAAAATTAAACATATTAAATTCATAGTTTTCCAGCTAGTTAGGCTTAGAAACACCCCAGCAGACAAACTCGCTAGTGCTTGTATAGAATAAACAATTAAATCATTATATCCTTGAGCTCTAAATTTTTCCTCTTCTCTGTAACACAAAACAAGTAAGCTTGTTCCTGAAATGAATAGAAAGTTCCACCCTAGCCCCAGAAAAATAAGTGCAAGCATGTAGTTAATATAATTCTGTTCAAATAAACTGGTAATAATTGTGATTAAAAACAATAAAACCCCCACATACATAATTTTACTATGACCAAACCTCTTAATTAAATTTCCTGTAACTAGAGAAGGTAAAAACATGGCTGCTATATGAAGCTGAATAACAAATCCAGTCTTGCTTAGACTTATTTTCTCCATCAAATGCATACTTATGGGAGTTGCTGTCATTAAAAAAGTCATTACAGCATATGCAAAAGCTGAAGCTACGAGCGCCTGTAGAAATCTAGGTTGAGAGATAAGCTCAAAAAAACTTCTTCCAGTTTTATATTGATTACTAGATATCGTTTTTGGTTCCTGATAAAAAATTAAAAATATTGTTGATGAGATAGATAAAATGGCAAGTGCAAGATAAGATCCTGCATACATATGATCTGAAATAAGTCCTTTCGAAATGTTTGCAATGTTTGGACCAATAAACGCCGAACCTATTCCTGCTAACAAAATGATAGAAATTGCTTTTGGTGCATAATCCTTATCCACAACCTCCACTGCTGCAAAACGATATTGATGGCTAAAAGCTATTCCTCCACCAATTAAAAAACATCCTAAATTATAGAAGACAAAGCTTTCTATAATTATAGAGTATGCAGTTAAAAGAGAGGCAAAGCATGTGCCTATTGAAGCATAAATAAATCCTAATTTTCGTCCAATTATACTCATTAACTTTGCAGCAAAAAAAGCAAATAACGCAATTCCAACAACTGACAAAGCCATTGGAAGAGTTGCTAAAGATTTTATTGGACTAAATTTCGAACCAATTATACCGCTTAAAAAAACAGTGACTGGAGCAGCTGTAAAAGCAAAAATTTGGCTTAAAATGAGTAACGAAAGATTTTTATTCATTAAAAGAATAAATACTTGTCAGCCATATACAAAGCCCAAGCAGCAGCAGCACCTAATATAATATATTTCATTATGTTTACTTTATTTCTATTTTTTCAGGAAGTATACCTTTAGGTCGATACCTCATGATAAACAACAATCCTAATCCCATCAGTAAAAATCTGAAATAAGGAACGCTTTCAATTAAATGAGCTTTAAGTGCATTTGTTTCAGGAATTCCAGCAGTGAAAAAGTTTATTAAAAATAATGATATTGGTGCAGCTTCAATCCATAAGAACCAAACAACAAATCCTCCTAAAATTGCCCCAAAATTATTTCCACTTCCTCCAACAATTACCATCACCCAAATTAAGAACGTATATCTCATAGGTCTATAACTTCCTGGAGTAAATAGACCATCTTGTGTAACCAACATTGCACCAGCAATTCCAACTATAGCTGAGCCTAAAATAAAAATTAATAAATGTTGTTTAACAACATTTTTACCCATAGCATTTGCAGCTTCCTCATTATCTCTAATTGCTCTCATCATTCTTCCCCAAGGAGAATAAAGAGCTTTTTGAGTTAAAATTAAAAGAATAATTACTACAACTAAGAATAATCCTGAATAACATAGTTTTACAAATACTGATGAACCTTCTATAACAAGTTGGTTTAAAGCAGCTTGTCTATCAGCTAAATTCTCAATTACACTTAATTTTCCTGCATTAAACTTTTCAACTAATTTAATAAACCAATCTGTGGTTTGAAGATCTACTTCATAAGGCGCAGGTCTTTTTAATCCAATAACATTTTTAACTCCTCTTGTTAGCCAATCTTCGTGTTTAATGATTGCAATAACAATTTCGGAAATAAGAAGAGTAGCAATAGCTAAATAATCTGCTCTAAGACCAAGTGCAACTTTTCCAACTATAAATGCTAAACCCCCTGCAAAAAGAGCTCCAACTATCCAAGAAAATATAATTGGTAATCCAAATCCTCCTAAGAAACCAGTTTTAGCAGGATCAACTGCTTCAATAGCTTCTATGCCTGGCTCTGCAGAAAATCTAATAAGTAAAATACCTGAAATTATTATTGCAGCTATGCTGTATGTTCTGATTTTTGATTTTTCAAATCTTTTTAAAATAAACCTTATAACTAATACCATTACTACTATCAGCCATAATGACATTAGAATATCGAAACCTCCTGCCCTCCAGGCTTCTTGAACAGGATCGACAGATATCAATACTGCAGCTAAACCGCCTAAAGCTGTATAACCCATAATTCCAAAATTAATTAAACCAGCGTACCCCCATTGAATATTCGCACCCATTGTCATGACTGCAGAAATCAAACAAAGATTAAATATTGATAAAGCAATATTCCAAGACTGAAATATCCCAACCATTAGAATAAGTACCATCATGATGCTGTAAGCTGCAATTACATTTAGGTTTTTTCTCACAATACTTTACCCTTAAATATTCCCGAAGGTCGATAAATTAAAACAATTACAAGAATAGAGAACGAGACTGCAAACTTATAATCAGTAGATAGTAACTGAACCAAACTATTTGGCTCCATACTTTCTGGTAAAACATACATAAAGAATTTTTTATATGCATAAGTGAGCAATATTTCAGAAAAAGCAATTACATATCCGCCTAAAAAAGCTCCAAATGGATTTCCAATTCCTCCAACAATTGCAGCAGCAAAAATAGGAAGCATATTGTTAAAATAAGTAAACGGTTTAAAACTTTTATCTAAACCATACAATGCTCCACCAATTGTAGCTAAAATACCAGCAATAACCCAAGTAACTAAAACTATTTTTTTTGGATCAATACCTGATAGCAAAGCAAGATCTTCATTATCAGAATAAGCTTTCATACTTTTTCCAGTTTTAGTTCTATTTAAAAACCAAAATAATAAAGAGACTAAAACTATTGTTACAAAAATAGTAATCACTTGAGTAGATTTCAGTGCAAGACCTTCGTTTAAACCTGTCATCTCTTTAAATTCACGAGCTTTAATAATGAATTTTTCACCATCAAAAAATCTTCTATCACCAGGTCCAATTATAATTCTGACCACCGCTTGTGTTACAAACATTACACCAATACTCACCATTGCAAATTGAACTGGGGGGCTTTTTTGATTTCTGTAATACTTAAAGACAAACTTATCTATTAAAAGCATGTAAAATATCATGAAAATTATTCCAAAAGGAATAGCCAATAAAGCAGTAGGTAAAACACCTAAAGAAACACCTAAAGATTGAAAATACCATGTAAATAAAATTGTTGCCATGGTCCCAAAAGACATCATGTCACCAGTTGCGAAGTTTGCAAATCGTAAAATTCCATAAATAAGTGTTACAAATATTGCACCCAGTGCTAACTGAGAACCGTAAGTTAATGCAGGAATGAAAATATAATTTAATAAAAGAATTATTGCATTTACAAAATCCATATTACCCTCCCAAAAAAGAGCTTCTTACTCTTGGATCGTCTAATAATTCTTTTCCAGTTCCTGAATAACGATTTTCTCCAGTCACTAGTACGTAGCCTCTATCTGAAATGCTTAAGGCTTGTTTTGCATTTTGTTCTACCATTAAGATAGCAACGTTTGTTCTTTTTACTTTAACAATATGATCAAATAATTCATCCATCACAATTGGCGATACACCAGCAGTTGGCTCGTCTAACATTAAAACAGTGGGTTTAATCATTAAAGCTCGGCCTAAAGCTACTTGTTGTCTTTGACCTCCAGAAAGTTCACCAACTAACTGATTTCTTTTCTCTCTTAAAATTGGAAATAATTCATAAATTTCCTCAATTATATTTTTGATCTCATCCTCAATAAGAAATGCACCCATTTCTAAATTCTCTTCAACAGTCATCCCTGCAAAAACATTTTTAGTCTGTGGCACAAAAGAAATACCTTGCTTAACTCGATCTTGAGGAGATAATTTTGAAATATCCTTACCATCAATCTTTACTGATCCAGACTTTAAATTCAGCAAGCCCAACATTGCTTTCATGGCAGTTGATTTACCAGCTCCATTAGGACCTAAAATAGAAACTATTTCACCTTTATTAACATTTACTGAACACGAACTAATAATGTCAGGACCATTACCATAACCACCTGTCATTTCTATTCCCTCAAAATATGCCATTAATTTGTATCCTTTAATTTTGATCCTCTTCCAAGATAGCTTTCGATAACTTTCTCATCTTTTTTTGCTTCTTCAACACTTCCTTCAAACAAAACTGATCCTTCAGCCATAACAATTACTGGATCACATAATCTTCCAATAAAATCCATATCATGTTCAATCATACAAAAAGTATAACCTTTTTCTTTATTTAACTTTTCTATTGCAGTACCAAGATCTTTTAACAAAGTTCTGTTAACTCCGGCTCCTACTTCATCTAATAATACTAATTTTGCATCAACCATCATGGTTCTTCCAAGTTCTAATAATTTCTTTTGTCCACCTGAAAGATTTCCAGCTAGCTCATTTGATAAATGTCCTAAATTTAAAAATTCAACAACTTCTTTCGCTTTCTCTTTAACCACAGCCTCTTCTCGTGCAACTAAACCTGGTTTAAATAATGCTGTCATTATTTTTTCTCCAGATTGATTTCCTGGAACCATCATTAAATTT
>CACJQX010000020.1 GCA_902595595.1 uncultured Pelagibacteraceae bacterium
TGCTTTAAGAAAAGGAAAAAAGGCAAGTGAATTTTTTGATAAATTTAAGAAAACACCTCAGTTTTTAGAAAATATCGAAGTTAAAGATAAAAATATAATTAATAAACCAGAGATAAAAAAAATTATAAAAAATGCAGATAAATTAATCAAAGGTAATGGAAGAATATTAGTAAGAAAATCAGGAACAGAATCTAAAATAAGAGTAATGGGAGAAAGTGAAAATAAAGCTCTTTTATACAAATGTGTAAATATGATTACAAAAAAAATTAAATAAATTGAAACCAAAGTCTAAAATTTTAATTATTGCGGGATCTGATTCATCTGGTGGAGCAGGTATTCAAGCTGATATAAAAACTGTTACTGCTCTTGGATCTTACGCAATGACAGCAATAACAGCAGTTACTTCTCAAAATACTACAGGTGTGAAATCAATTACTGGAATTAAACCAAAAGAAATTTTTAATCAAATTATTTATAGTTGCAAAGATATAAGACCTGAAGCAATAAAAATTGGTATGCTACATTCTTCAGAGGTTATTAGCATGGTACTGAAGGCTCTGGATGTAATTAAAGTTAAAAAAATCGTATTAGATCCAGTTATGGTTGCTAAAGGAGGGGCTAAACTTATAGACAGTAAAGCTATTCAATTATTAAAATTAAAATTAATTAAAAAAGTATCACTTATTACCCCTAATATCCCAGAGGCAGAAATTTTGACTAAAACAACAATTATAACAAAAGAGGATATGATTTTTGCTGCTAATATACTTCTTGGTTTAGGAGCCAGAAATGTACTTATAAAAGGTGGTCATTTAAAACATAAAAATGTAATAGATATTTTAATAAACAAAAAAGACATAAAAATTTTCAAAAGCGAGCGTCACAAAACAAAGAATACCCATGGTACAGGTTGCACATTATCTAGCTCAGTTACAACTTTTTTATCATGTGGAAAAACAGTAAAGAAATCTTGTGAGCTAGGAATTAAGTATGTAAATTCTGCAATTAAATCAAACCCAAAATATGGAAAAGGTCATGGCCCAGTTAATCATCTCACTTCCTTAAAAGTAAACAGAAAATTTAAATAATGAAAAATATAGTCGTTGTTGGATCTCAATGGGGTGACGAAGGTAAAGGAAAAATTGTTGATTGGTTATCTGAACAGGCTGATGTAGTAATAAGATTCCAAGGAGGTCACAACGCTGGTCATACTTTAGTGATTGATGGTGTTACTTATAAATTGAGATTATTGCCATCTGGAATAGTTAGAAAAGGTAAAATATCAATTATTGGCAACGGAGTTGTCGTAGATCCATGGGCTTTATTAGAGGAAATAGAAGAAATAAAATCTAAAGGTGTAGAAGTAAATGTAAATAATTTTATTATTTCGGAGTCAGCAAATTTAATTTTGCCTTTTCATAGAGAAATGGATGAGATTAGAGAGGATTCAGCAGGAAAAAGCAAAATAGGAACTACTAGACGTGGAATTGGACCAGCATATGAAGATAAAGTTGGTAGAAGATCTATAAGAGTTATGGATTTAAGATCTGAAAAAAATTTAGATCAAAGACTCGACTCTGTATTAGTTCATCATAATGCAATTAGAAAAGGCCTAGGAAAAAAAATTTTTGAAAAAGATCAGCTTAAATCTGATTTGCTTAAAATAGCACCCAAAATATTAGAATTTTCTCAGCCAGTTTGGCTAATGATTGATCAATTTAAAAAACAAAAAAAGAGAATTTTATTCGAAGGAGCCCAAGGTATTTTACTTGATGTAGATCATGGAACTTATCCTTTTGTAACATCATCTAATACTGTCGCCTCAAGCGCAGCTACAGGAAGTGGTTGTGGCCCTAATTCGATTAATTATGTTCTTGGAATTACAAAAGCATATACAACAAGAGTTGGGGAAGGACCTTTTCCTACAGAGTTAACAGATGATGTTGGTGAACTTTTAGGAACACGTGGAAAAGAATTTGGAACTGTTACAAGTAGAAAAAGAAGATGTGGATGGTTTGATGGTGTTTTAGTAAGGCAAACTATTAAAGTTTCAGGGATTGATGGTATCGCTTTAACGAAATTAGATGTACTCGATGAATTAGATGAAATTAAAATGTGCGTTGCTTATGAGCTTGATGGTAAAAGATTAGATTATTTACCTGCCGCTGTAGAAGATCAAATAAAAATAAAACCAATTTATGAAACTTTTCCGGGTTGGAAAGTTTCTACAAATGGAGTTAAAAATCTGGACTCATTACCTGAAAATGCAAAAAAATATATTTTTGCTGTTGAAGATTTTATTGGTGCAAAAGTATCAAGTATCTCAACTAGTCCAGAAAGAGATGATACTATTTTAATTGAAAACCCTTTTGAAGTTTAGTTTACGGGTAAAAGATTTTTTGATTTAGCTAATAGAAGCATGTGCTTTTGGAGTTTTTCAAATGCTTTATTTTCTATTTGTCTAACTCTTTCTCTGCTAATTTTATATTTTTTACTTAAATCTTCTAGTGTAGTTGGGTCATCATTTAGTCTTCTTGAGTATAAAATTTCTCTTTCTCTATCGTTAAGAACTTTAATGGAGTCTTTTAATAAATCTTTTCTTTGTTCCATTTCCTCGTGGTGAGCAAATTTTAAGTCATGATCAAGCTCTTTATCAACCAACCAGTCTTGCCATTCATCGCCATCTTCTCCAACTTGAGCATTTAGCGAGAACTCCTTTCCAGAAAGTCTTCTATTCATTGAAACGACTTCTTCTTTACTTACATCGAGCTTATTAGCTATATGATCAACGTGTTCATCTCTTAAGTCACCTTCAGTTTCTGGAGAAATTTGGTTTTTAATTTTCTTTAGATTAAAAAATAATTTTTTTTGAGCAGTAGTAGTTCCAATTTTGACGAGACTCCAAGATCTTAAAATATATTCTTGAATAGAAGCTTTAATCCACCACATCGCATAAGTTGCCAATCTAAAACCTTTTTCTGGTTCAAATTTCTTAACAGCTTGCATAAGACCTACATTTCCTTCTGAAATCATTTCATTAATAGGCAAACCATATCCTTTGTAACCCATAGCAATCTTTGCAACTAATCTTAAGTGACTAGTGACTAGTTTTTCCGCAGCTTTAATATTACCAGTCGTTTTCCAGTTCTTTGCTAGCATATATTCCTCTTCTGCAGCTAACATCGGAAATTTTTTAATCTGCTCTAAATATGCAGATAGTCCACCTTCATTAGAAAGGGTTGGCAGATTGTTACTCATTGTTGTACTCATAGCAGTGTTTATTTAATAAATTATACCTAATTTTCAATAATTTATTCTTCAGTGTTTCTAAGCATTTTTAGAATATTATTTAGATCTTGTGGCAAAAGTGAGGAAAAAATCATCTCTTTCTTAGTACGTGGATGTATAAATCCTAAAGTTTTTGCATGCAGGAATTGTCTATTTAATTTAGTAATTGAATTTTGGATATCTAAATCAATATTTTTTAATTTTTTATATTTTTTTTTATATTTATCATCTCCAACTAGACTATTACCTTTAAAGTTCATATGAACTCTTATCTGATGTGTTCTTCCTGTTTCTAATTTACATTCAACTAAACTTAAAGTTGGTGTTTTTTGATTTTCAAAAATTTCAAGTGTTTTATAATTGGTTATAGCTTTCTTACCTTTAGAACTACTAACTTCCATAAGTTGTCTGTTTTTTGAACTACGAGTTATAAATGTTTCAATCCTTCCTGAGGAGGGCCTTAATTTTCCCCATATTAAAAGTTGGTACTCTCTTATAATTGTATGATCACTAAACTGTTTTGATAAATTTTCATGAGTTTCGTTGTTTTTTGCAATTACAACTAAACCAGATGTGTTTTTATCAATTCTATGAACAATACCAGGTCTTAACTCGTCACCTATATTTGATAAAGAGTCCTTATCATAATGCATCAATGCATTAACAATTGTTTTATCATAATTTCCAGCACCTGGATGCATGATTATTCCAGCAGGTTTATTAATTACTAATAGATCATCATCTTCGTATATTATTTCTAATTTAAATTCATAAGGTTTAAGGGATGCTATTTCAGGCTCTGGAATCTTAAGATTTATAGTATCACCAATTGAGACTTTTTTTGAGGGACTTTTAATTATTTCTTTATTTAGTGTTAACTTTTCTTTTAAAATTAAATTTTTAATTCTAGTTCTACTAATTAATTCCTCTCTTTTGTTAATTAAAACATCAACCCTTAAATTCTTCTCATCCTCTTTTACTATAAAATTAATGTTTTTTTCCATAAAATATAATATTAATACTATATGCGCTTGTAGCTCAACTGGATAGAGCGCCTGACTTCGGATCAGGAGGTTCTGGGTTCGACTCCTAGCAGGCGCACCAGTTTATTCACCTATATTTATTAAAGTTCCTTTATCCCTTGCTTTGTCAAAAGAGTAATAAAATACTAATATTGACAAAATTAAATAAAACCCGTTCAGATAGATTGCATTAATAATATTTTCATAATTTACCATCCCATTGACCAAGATATTTCTGGTCTCCTCAAAAATATAAACCAAAGGAAGTGCGAAAGCGATTGATTGGAAGATTCCGGGTAGTGTTTCAACTGGATAGTAAATACAGCCAAAAGGTGCTAATAAAAACATGGTAGACCATGCAATATTCTCAAAAGATGGTCCAAATCTTAACAATCCCGCTGAAACAAATAGACCAAGTGTTATTCCAAATAAATACAGACTCAAGAAAAGAAATGCTAAAGGAAGACCAAGTTTTAGCAATGATATACCAAACAATGGAGAAGTTAATAGTATAGCCGGGATTAAACCAATTAATGCTCTTATTAAAGCAGTAAAAACTAGAGAGACAATTATTTCACTAATTTTCATCGGTGCAATAAATAAGTTTGTAAAATTTCTGCTCCAAATTTCCTCCAAAAATAACATATTAAAGCCAATACTGGTTCTAAATAAAAAATCATAAAGAATTGCACATGAAAGAATAACTCCTACTGCACCACTGTAATAAGAGCTATGAGCTGCAAAAAAATTAGAAATAAATCCCCAAAGAGTAATTTGAATTGAAGGCCAATAAATTAAATCTAATATTCTTGGAAATGATCTAGTTATTAAATAAAAGTGTCTTAAAAAAAGACCATAAATTCTAATTAAATTCATTTTTACTTTCTCGCAATTTCTAAAAATACTTCCTCTAGGTTTCTTCTTCCATATTTTGTTATTAACTCTTCAGGAGTTCCTCTATCCACTATTAAACCATCTTTCATCATTAAAACAGAACTACATAATCTTTTTACTTCTTCCATATTATGGGAGGCAAGCAAAACTGATATTTTTTTTTCCTTTTTGTAATCTTCTAAAAACGATCTTACAAAATCACCAGTTTCAGGGTCTAGTGAAGCAGTGGGTTCATCCAACAAAAGTACCGTTGGATCATTTATTAAAGCTTTAGCAAGACTTACCCTGTTTTTTTGTCCAGAAGAAAGTTCTCCAGTAATTTTGTTTAAAAGGTCTTTTAATCTAAGTTTATTTGCAAGGTGATCTATTCGGTCATTTAAATTTTGAATATTATATAATTTTCCATAAACAATTAAATTTTGTTTAACTTTAAGTTTTTTAGGCAATTCAATATATGGTGAAATAAAATTCATTTTATGGAGAAGCGAGATTTTATTTTTTTCAATATTCTTTCCGTTGATTAAAACCTCACCACTACTTGGTTTTAATAATCCTAAAATCATGCCAATAGTTGTAGTTTTCCCACATCCATTAGGTCCCAATAAACCAACCATTTCATTTTCATTAATTTTAAAATTTATATTAGCCACCGCTTCTTTATCTTTATATTTTTTTGATAGATTGATTACTTCAATAGAATTTGTCATTAATATTTAGAGGCTCTCTTTAATCTATCGTTAATTGTTTTTCCAAGACCTTTGTTTGGTATCGTTTCAACTGCAATCATTTTAAAACCATCGTTTTTAATTTTTCTTAAAGTTGAATATAAATTCTTTGCAGCTTCATCTATATCTTTCACTTTAGATAAATAATAATAGTTTTTTAATTTTGATTTTCTTTTTTTTATTAATAAATAAGCCTCATCTTTTTTTGGTTTTCTAACATTTACTCTTAAAGGTATCCCGGGTGAGTAATGTAACGGAAATAAACCAGGTGATAATTTTTTTTTTGAATTTGTATTAATTAATAATTTTTTTTTTAAAACATTTTCAATTTTTTTAGTATCTAGGCCTCCGTATCTTAAAAGTGAGGGCTTTGCTAAAAGATTAAGTATTGTGGACTCAACTCCAATTTTACTTTTTCCTCCATTTAAAATATATTTTATTTTTGAACCAAATTCTTCTTTTACATCAGATGGTTTAACCGAACTTAATCTTGAGGATATATTTGCACTAGGTGCTGCTACTGGATAATCTAAATTTTTTAATAAATTTCTTAACAATTTATGTTTAGGAAAACGTACGGCAATGCTTTTTTTATTATTAGTTACAAATTTTGATATTTTTGAGTTATTTTTTAATTTCAAAACATAAGTTATCGGACCTGGAGAAAATTTTTTGTAAAGTTTTAGTAAATTATCGTTTATATCACAGTCTTCTTTAAGTCTTTGAATATCGTAATAATGGACAATAAGAGGATTGTTTAATGGTCTTTTTTTAAGACTAAATATTTTCTTAACTGCACTATTCGAGTAAGCGTTTGCAGCCAATCCATAAACAGTTTCTGTTGGTACCGCAACACAATGATTATTATCTAAATATTTTTTTGCTTTTTTGATATTTGATTGAATAGATTTCATGTATTAATAATTATTATTATATGAAAGATAAAATATTACCACTTGATTATGATCAGTATTCAGTTGAGGAGCTTACAGAAAAAGCTAATAAGATTATAGAGTCTCTAGAGAATGAAAATGATTTAAACAACTCAGTTGACAGTTATCAAGAACTACTAAAATTAAATAATATTATTGAAAAGAAATTTCATAAAAATTTTAAATCTATAGGGGAAGAGACAAATAAAAAGATTAAAGAGATAACTAAAAAAAATGAAAAAACAGCTTAATAAAATAGCTAAGGATACAAATATATTCCTAAAAAAATATATTACTTCACAGAAATATTCCCAGCTAATGTCACCTATGAAGTATGGTTTGTTTCCAGGTGGAAAAAAAATAAGATCTAAAATTTTGATTGATTTAGGCTCATTATTTTCAATAGATTATAAAACATTGATAATAGTTGGGTCAGCAGTTGAATGTATTCATGCTTATTCTCTAATACATGATGATCTACCTTGCATGGATGATGATGATATAAGAAGAGGAAAACCTTCAGCTCACATCAAATTTGGAGAGTCTACAGCAGTTCTAGCAGGAAATTCATTACTGACTTTAGCTTTTGAAATTTTATCAAGTCCTAAATTGAAATTAAATGAAAAGATAAAGATCAACCTAATCAAAAAATTATCAGAATGTTCAGGACATTTAGGAATAGCTGGTGGGCAATATTTAGATTTAAGTTATGAAAGAAAGAAAATATCAAGGAATAAAATATTAGAAATGGAAATAAAAAAGACTGGAATGTTATTTAGTTTTTGTTGTGCGGCTCCAGCAATAATTAAGAAAAAAAAAATCCAAGAAATTAAATTTTTTGAAAATATTGGATCAAAAATTGGTCTATTATTTCAAATAGCTGATGATTTAATTGATCTGAAAAGTAACTCTAAAGAAGCTGGAAAAAAAACAGGAAAAGATCAAAAAAAGGGCAAGGCAACACTTATAAATTTAATTGGCTATGATGACTCACTTAAGTATTGTGATATGATAATAAAAGATATTAATAAGAATTTAAGAAAATATGGATCAAGATCTGAAAAAATAAATGAAACATTAGACTATATTTTGAATAGAAAAAAATGAAAAAAAATTACCAATTTTTAAATAATATCAACTTTCCATCTGATTTAAGAAAAGTTTCTGAAGATAATTTACAAAAGGTAGCAGATGAGGTGAGGGAGGAAATGATAAGTGTTGTTTCAGAAACAGGAGGTCACCTTGGTGCTGGTTTGGGAGTAGTTGAATTGACAGTTGCACTTCATTATGTTTTTGATACCCCAAATGATAAATTAATATGGGATGTTGGCCATCAATCTTACCCACATAAAATTTTAACTGGAAGAAAAGATAAAATTAGGACTTTACGACAGGGCGATGGTTTATCAGGTTTTACAAAAAGATCTGAAAGTGAGTATGACCCATTTGGAGCAGCACATAGTTCAACATCTATTTCATCTGCATTGGGAATTGCAGAGGCAAATAAATTAGAAAATAAGTCTTCCAATGTAATAGCTGTAATAGGTGATGGAGCAATTAGTGCAGGTATGGCTTATGAAGCAATGAATAATGCTGGGGCATCTAAAACAAAAATAATTGTTATTTTAAATGACAACGACAT
>CACJQX010000021.1 GCA_902595595.1 uncultured Pelagibacteraceae bacterium
TCAAAAACTTTGGAAATTATTAAATTCTGAGCCATACGTGAACACACTTGGCTCTTTGTCAGGTAATCAAGCGGTACAACATGCAAAAGCTGGTTTAAAAGCAATTTATTTAAGCGGGTGGCAAGTTGCTGCTGATGCTAATACAGCTGGTGAAATGTACCCAGATCAATCACTATATCCTTATGACAGTGCACCAAAATTAGTTGAATCTATGAATAACTCTTTAATAAGAGCTGATCAAATTCAACATATGGAAATGCAAGACGGTGATATGAAAAAAGAAGATAGAACAGATTATATGTTGCCTATTATTGCTGATGGTGAAGCTGGATTTGGTGGTCCATTAAATGTGTTTGAGTTAACTAAAAAATTTATAAGAGCAGGTGCTGCAGGTGTACACTTTGAGGACCAACTAGCTAGTGAAAAAAAATGTGGTCATATGGGTGGTAAAGTTTTGGTGCCAACAGGAACAATGGTAAAAAATCTAAAAGCTGCAAGATTAGCTGCTGATATTGCAGAAGTTCCATTAATTATTTTAGCAAGAACTGATGCGAATGCTGCAAAATTAATTACGAATGATTTTGATGAAAATGATAAACCATTTTTAACAGGTGAAAGATCTCCTGAAGGTTTTCATTATGTAAAAGATGGAATTGAACAGGCTATCTCTAGAGGTTTAGCTTATGCACCTTATGCTGATTTAATTTGGTGTGAAACAGCAACGCCTAATTTAGCAGAAGCTAAAAAGTTTGCTGATGTAATACATGAAAAATTTCCTGGAAAACTTTTAGCTTATAATTGTTCGCCTTCTTTTAATTGGAAAAAACATTTAAGCGATGATGAAATTGCTACATTCCAACAAGAGATTGCAAAAATGGGTTATAAATTTCAATTTATTACTCTTGCTGGTTTTCATACTCAAAATATTGCAATCTTTGAGCTTGCTGAAAAATACAGAAAAGAAGGTATGGCTGCATACTCTAGAATTCAACAACAAGAATTTGCTCGAGAAAAAGATGGTTATACTAGTGTTAAACACCAAAGAGAAGTTGGTACATCTTATTTTGATGCAGTATCAAATACTATCAGTAGCGGTCAAAGCTCAACTACAGCAATGGCTGGATCTACTGAATCAGAACAGTTTTAAAAAAATAACTTCCCTCTCCATTTTTTTAGTAGCCCTTAACAGGGCTATTTTTTTTGTTTGTAATTCATACCAAGACTGTTAAGGGTCACAAATGTCTAATAAAAACTTTGGTTTTGGAACACAAATAAGAAAGTCTCCATATTTTGACTCTACTGTTAAATGGGGAGCTACAGGTTTTTCTGTATATAATCATATGTATATTCCAAGAGACTTTGGAAGTCCTGAACAAAACTTTTGGAACCTTATTGAAAAATCAATTTTATGTGATGTGGCGGTTGAAAGACAGGTTGAAATAACTGGTCCTGATGCCTACAAATTTACTCAATTATTAACTCCTAGAGACCTTTCAAAATTATCAATAGGACAGTGTAAATATGTACTAATCGTAAACAATGATGGTGGTATTTTAAACGATCCAGTTTTACTAAGATTAGCTGAAAATCATTTTTGGTTATCCTTGGCAGATAGTGATGTTTTGTTATGGGCACAAGGTGTTGCGATTAATTCAGGTTTAGATGTTAAAATATCTGAACCAGATGTATCCCCTCTACAATTACAAGGCCCTACCTCAAAAGAAATAATGGTCAAACTATTTGGTGAAGATATCAGAGATCTTAAATATTATTGGCTAAGAGAATATAAACTTGATGGAATTCCATTAATTGTTTCAAGAACAGGTTGGTCAAGTGAACTTGGTTACGAAATATATTTAAGAGATGGTTCAAAAGGAAATGAATTATATGAAAAAATAATGGAAGCTGGCAAAGAACATGGTATTCAGCCTGGTCATACGTCTTCTATTAGAAGAATTGAAGGTGGAATGCTTTCTTATCACGCGGATGCAGATATACATACAAATCCATTTGAATTAGGATTTGATCGATTGGTTAATTTAGATACTGATATAGAATTTATAGGTAAAGAAGCACTAAAAAAAATAAAGCAAGAAGGAATAAAGAGAAAACAGGTTGGTCTTATAATTGATTGTGATCCTTTATCAGGACCCAACACAACTTTTTGGCCGATTGAAAAAAATGGTAAGAAAATTGGCAAGGTAACTTCGGCAGTATATTCACCTAGATTAAAAAAGAATATTGCACTTGCAATGATAGATATAAATTATTCAGAATTAGGAAATCAATTAAAGGTTCAAACTCTTGAAGGAAAATATTCTGCTACCATTGTAGAAAAACCTTTTTATGATCCTAAAAAGAAAATAGCTAGTAGCTAGTAGCTAAGATTTAATATTGTAACCTTTTTTAAGTAAAATAGTAACAATCGTGATGCATCCTAATAAAAATGCAACCATAGAAATAATGCTAACCCAAATATTAAAATCTGATACTCCATAAAATGAAAATCTTAATCCATTTATTAAATAAACCACTGGATTAAAATATGTAACCATCTGCCAAAATTCTGGCAGCATATCTAAAGAATATAAACTTCCACCTAAAAATACCATCGGAGTAATAACTAGTGTTGGTATAATTGACATTTGCTCAAAGTTAGAACTCATCAATCCGATTAAAAAACCAAACAAGGCAAAAGTAAACGCAACCAAAACTAATAAAAATATCATTAATAAAGGATATTTTACATCTACCTCTACAAAAAATGTTGCAGTTATAAAAATTACAAAACCTACAATTAAAGTTTTTGTTGCACCAGCGCCAACAAAAGCAAGAACAATTTCTAAAGTTGATATGGGAGCTGCTAAGATTTCATAAATAGTTCCATTAAATTTAGGAAAAAATATACCAAAGGATGTGTTACTGATTGATTGAGTTAAAAGAGTAAGCATCAATAAACCTGGAACAATGTATGATCCATAACTAATCCCATCAATATTTTCTACATAGCCTCCAATTACTGATCCAAAAACAATAAAATATAAAGAGGTAGATAAAACTGGCGATAACAAAGATTGCATCAATGTTCGTTTAAATCTATCCATCTCATGCAGATAAATTGCTTTAAAAGCATAATAATTAAATTTCATTATTTTCCTTTACTAAACTGACAAATATTTTTTCTAATGTGCTTTGTTCTGTTTTTAAATCTTTTAATTTTAAACCTGCATCTTTTAAATCTTGAAGTAAATTTGTAATCCCTGTTTGTTTTGCTTGAACATTATAGGTGTAATCAATTGACATTTTATCTTTACCAATTTCAAGATTATATTTTTCTAAACTGCTTGGTAATTCTTTAACTTCTTCTTGTAAGTCCACAGTGAGTTTCTTGTGGCCCATTTTCTTTAATAATTCTTTTGTTTCATCTACAACTATAATTTCTCCTTGATTGATTACCCCTACTCTATCTGCAATAGCTTCAGCTTCCTCTATGTAGTGTGTTGTTAAAATTATTGTAACACCAGTTTTTCTTAAACTCTCAACAACTTTCCACATATCTTGCCTTAACTCAACATCAACACCAGCAGTTGGTTCATCTAAAAATAAAATGGTTGGTTCATGAGATAATGCTTTTGCAATCAAAACTCTTCTTTTCATTCCCCCAGATAATTGTCTAAGCCTTAAATCTTTTTTATCCCATAGACTTAGATCTTTTAAAACTTTCTCAATATGTTTTGGATCAGGTTTTTTCCCGTACAAACCTCTAGAATATGAAACATTATTAAATACAGTTTCAAATTGCTCTAAAGTTAACTCTTGAGGAACTAATCCAATCCTGGATCTTGTTTCTCTATAATCATCAATGATATCAAATTCATCTACTGTAACTTTCCCAGAAGATGGCCTTACTATTCCACAAATAATACTTATGAGCGTTGTTTTTCCTGCACCATTTGGTCCTAGCATCGCAAAAATTTCACCCTTTTTAATGTTTAGATTTATTTTTTTTAATGCCTCAAAACCATTGTCGTACACTTTTGACAGGTTGTTTATGCTAATTTGCTCATTTGACATATGGTTAGGGATATATAGAGACAATTTATAGTATTACAATAAATTAAAATTTACCTTAATTTCGGTTAAATGAAAAAATTTTTAGTATTTATCTGTTTTGTATTAGCATTTAGCACCAATGCAATTGGAAAAGAAACCACTTATAGTAAAGAGTTATTTGATAAAGCTCTATCAGAAGGAAAAGTTGTAGTTGTAAGTTCTTGGATTAAATATTGTACTTCTTGTGCTAGCCAAATGAAAGTTCTTGAAAAAGCAAAAAATGATTTTGATAATATGGAATACTTTGCTTTTGATGTAACAAATAAAGAAATTGCTAAATTTTTTAATGTTCAATATCAAACAACACTTTTAATTTTTAAAGATAATGAAGAAGTTTACAGAAGCATTGGTGAGACTACTAAAGAACTTATTTATGATGCTTTAAAATCCTCTATCTAAATTTAATTTTTAAAATTATTGCAGGCAAGAAAGTTGCAATTAAAAAAGATAAAAATAATAATGATTGAGCTATAAAGGGTGAAAATAAGTCTTTAGACAAAAATACTCCTACTAATAAACTTTTAGAAAAATCTGGAAATGGAAACATTAAAAATCCAGCAACTAGACCAATTATAATTGAAACATAAGCAGTTTTTTCATCCACTTTATTATAGAAACTATAAAAAACAGTCACTACAAACGCACAACAAAATAAATCTGCAAGTAGGAATAAATATAAAATATCAAATCCTTTTGAAGCAACTCCAAAAGCAATTACAGACAAGATTAAAATAAAATATTTAGATATTTTTAGGTAATCAGTTTTTTTATCTAAGTTAAAAGTTGCTTTGCCATCAACTACAAATAAACTGGAAATAGCATTAACCAAAGTATCAACAGTAGAAATTGTTAATGCAAGACCAAGGATAACGATCAATAAGGATAAAATCTCGGTTTGATCTTTTAGTAACAAACTAAAAAATCCTAAATCAGGTCTAACAGATGGATCTATTGAAAATGAAACCATTCCAATAAAACCCATTAAAAAAACTATTGGAACAATAATAAAGAAAGAAATTATCAAACCACTTTTTAGTGTTTGATAATCTTTTGCTGCATATACTCTTTGCCAATTTCCTTGATGAAATAAGTTAGTTGCTGCAACTGCTATAAAGAAAGTTAACCCAGCAGTATATCCTGGAATATAATTTGAACTTATTAGTTGAGGGTTTTTCTCATTAATTAAAGAAAATGAAAAATTATCACCTGAAGATGAGCTAATAATTGAAATCAAAACAAATAATAAAACACCAATTACAATCATTTGAATATTATCAGTAAATATTGATGCTCTTAATCCCCCATAAAGAGTGTAACTTAAGGTAGCTACCAAGACTATTAATGCTGTAATCCACAATTCTGTTCCAGATATATAATTAATTAATACAGCAACTGCCGTTACTTCTGCACAAAGAAAAATGAACATATAAAAGATTGTCATTAACAAAATTAACTTAAATAGACTTTTACCAAATTTCTTTCTCATAAATTCAACTAAAGAAGATCCTTTTGGAAACTCATTTCTAATTTTTTTTCCAAAATAAATTAAGAAAATCATTGGAAAAGCTGTACCTAATGCATAACCAATAACAGCACCTGCCCCACCCCACGTTGCGGCCGCAACTGGTCCAAATAAAATCCAAGCTCCTAAAGCTGATGCTACAAGACTTGTGGTAAGTGAAAATAAACCAATGTTTCTATTAGCAGTTAAATAATTATTAATTCCTGGAAATTTTTTAGAATGAAGAATTCCTAAAAAAGCAAATATTAAACTAATTGCAATTACTAATATTAATGATGTTGATTGAGTTAAAAAATATGTTTTATCCATTTTATCCCTTTCTGAATTACCGGACAGGTTCTTAGGGTATGATCTCAGTCTGTTAAGACACCCCTTCTTATAGTCTTTATATTATATTAACAGATATAGCTAGTGATTTAAAATTTATTTCTTAAATTATTTTTGACTCTTATGATTCATTATTTCAATCATGCATTGAGTTGCGTACGCTCTCCACTCAGATGATGTTTTGTTCTTCAGGCTATCAAGATGATTTCTGTTACTTTGAATATCATCTTTATGCTTAATATAATCAGCTCCATTTAAGTTTTTCTCCATTTCAGACAAATTAGTTTCCATTGCTTTTATCCACTCGTTTCCAAGCTCAACACATTTTTGATCATCTTTTTCATCACAAATTTGTTTAAAAAAATTAAAAATAACATCATCAGTATTTACTGAAGTATTCATTAATTATTGTTTACAGGTACCAATAGATTCTGGACCGCAAGTTTGACCATTGGTCCACGTTGCTCCAGTTAAATTAGCTCCATCAAAATTAGCATTGGTGATATTAGAAGAGGTAAAGTTAGCTTCCATCAAATTAGAGTTTTGAAAATTAGCTTCGATTAAGGTTGCTCCCATAAAATCAACTCTAGTTAGATTTGCTCCAGTAAAGTTAGTTTTTTCAAAATTTGCACCAATTGAAACAGACTCGTAAAGATTGGCTCTTACAAAAGTAGACTCTGGAAAAGTTCCAAACGATAGATTTGAAGTCATCATGATACTTTTATCAAAGTTCACTTGAATAAAACTTGCAAAAGAAAGGTTTGAATTTGGAAGATAACTTCCTTGTAAATCTTGCGAGTCTGAAAATCTACAATTAGAATAATCAACCCCTTCTGTTAAAGGATCATCACATGCAGCATTTGAATTTGTGAAAAATAACAAACTAAATAAAGCAAGTAAGATAATTTTTTTCATATAAAAAGTTAACAAATAAAATATGTCAAAACAATGAATGATTTAAATTTTAATAAAAATTTTATATTCTTACTTTTTTACCAGTTTTTGCACTTTTCTTTATTGCTGCAAAAATTTTGAGAGAAATTAAACCATCATTTCCATTTACTTTTGGTTTAGCTTTTTTTGCAACAACATCAGCAAAATGATCGATTTGATTTACTAATGTATTATCGTCTTTTTTGTTTTTATCTTCATTAACAAAAATTTTGTTCCACCAACTTCTTTCTTTTTTATAAAACCAATATTTAAGATTGGGAAACTGTAAAGAGCCTTTGGTACCTCCAATCATGTAAGCAGATTGGTTGGTAATTGGGTATGCAGGATTTTCTCCAGCAGTTAATTCATAGCTCCACGGCGCAACAATTGTATCTGATAAATTAAGTGTACAGAGCGCTCCTGAATTAAAGATCAAGCTTATTGTAGCTGTATCCTCTACTTGAAATTTTCTAGTTTTATTTGTTGTAAATGCTTGAACATATTTTATTGAACCCAATAAATAACAAATCATATCAATATCGTGCACCAAATTGATGCCTAAAGGACCACCACCTTTACTAACTCTCCATTTTTCTTTGTAATAAGCTTTGTGTTTATATAGCCAGCATAAAACGTTTGCAGAAACTATGTTACCCAATTTACCTTTGTTAATAACATCTTTTACCTTAGAGACTATTGAATTGTGTCTACGATGATATCCAATCAGCAATGGAGTTTTATTCTTATTAGAACTGCTAATTATTTTTTTTGCAGAATTAATATTATCTGAAATAGGTTTTTCTAACAGAACAGGTATTTTATTTTTTAAAAAACTTACAGTATGTTTTTCATGTAATTGATTTGGGGTAGCAACTATTACAGCATCAAGTTTTTGTGAATTTAAAAGCTCTGATACATTTGAATATAATGGGATTTTATATTTTTTTGATAAATTTTTAGCATTATTACTAATGTCTACTATTGAATGAAGATTTGCTTTCTTTGATTTTTGAATTGCTTTAATGTGTTGTAAACCCATTAAACCTGTTCCAACTATAGAAATATTAATTTTTTTACTCATAAATTAACTAATTTTAATTTTTGTAAAGCATGTATACCTTTTATTAGGTTTAATTAAAGTACTTGGAAAATTTTTTTTATTAGGTGCATCAGGAAAGTATTGAGTTTCTAAACAAATGCCTTGATAGGGAAATAATTTTTTTTTGTAATTTAGATTTTGTGCTGAATAAAGTTGCACACCAGGTAAATTTGAAAAAAAATCAACTTGTATATTAGTGTTATTATTTTTTAAAGTACCAACTAATTTTCTAGTATTTTTCTTTACAACAAAAGTTGTATCAAAACCTTTAAATTTAATATTAAGCTTTTTATTTTTAAAATAATCTAATTTTTTTCCAATATTTTTAAAACTTGAAAAATCGTAAATAGAT
>CACJQX010000022.1 GCA_902595595.1 uncultured Pelagibacteraceae bacterium
AGGCAAAAAAAGATTTTCCTCAAGATGTTCATGAACAATTGTTAGGAGCAATAAGTGCAGTATTTTTATCGTGGGAAAGCAACAGAGCAAAAGTTTATAGAAAATTAAATCAAATCCCAGACGAGTGGGGAACTGCTGTAAATGTTCAATCAATGGTTTTTGGAAATATGGGTGATGATTGTGCAACAGGAGTTGTGTTTACAAGAAATCCATCAGATGGATCAAATGAAATATATGGTGAGTATTTAATTAATGCGCAAGGCGAAGATGTTGTAGCGGGTACAAGGACTCCTCAATACATAACAAAAAAAGCTAGGCAAGATGCTAAAGTAAAAGAATTATCAATGGAAGAATCCATGCCTAAAGTCTTTAAAGAACTTCAAAAAATTTTGAAAAAATTAGAGATGCATTACAAAGATATGCAAGACGTAGAGTTTACAGTTGAAAATAGTAAACTATGGATGCTTCAAACAAGATCAGGAAAAAGAACAGCAAAATCTGCAGTAAAGATTGCAGTTGATATGGTTAAAGAAAAATTAATTTCTAAAAAAGAAGCTGTATTAAGAATTGATCCAAATTCTCTGGATACACTTTTGCACCCTACTTTGGATGAAAAAAGTTCAATTAATGTAATAGCAAATGGATTGCCAGCATCACCAGGTGCAGCGAGTGGTAAAGTAGTATTTACATCAGAAGAGGCTGAAAGATTAACTGCAATGATGCAAGATACAATTTTGGTAAGAGTAGAGACCTCTCCAGAAGATATACAAGGAATGCATGCAGCTAAAGGAATTTTAACTGCCAGAGGGGGGATGACAAGTCATGCGGCTGTCGTTGCAAGAGGTATGGGTAGACCATGTGTATCAGGATCAAGTGAAATTGATATTAACTATGAAAATAAATCTTTTAAAACTTCTTCAATAGAGATTAAAGAAGGAGACATAATCACTATTGATGGCTCAACTGGAAGAATTATTGCAGGAAGTGTTTCAACTGTAAAACCAGAAATATCTGGTGATTTTTCCAAGTTAATGTCTTGGGCAGATAGTTTTAGGAAATTAAAAGTAAGAACAAATTCTGAGACTCCAAAAGATACCAAAACGGCAAAAGATTTTGGTGCAGAGGGTATTGGATTATGCAGAACTGAACATATGTTTTTTGATGAAGAAAGAATTTTGTCTGTAAGAGAAATGATATTATCTAAAACAAAAGAAGACAGAGCAATAGCATTACAAAAACTGTTACCGCATCAAAGAAAAGATTTTATAGATATTTTTAAAATCATGAGTGGATTACCAGTCACAGTCAGATTGTTGGACCCACCCTTACATGAATTTTTACCACGTACAGAAAAGGAAATTAATGAGGTTGCAAGTATAGTTAATCTCCCAGTTAAGGAGGTTGAGTCAAGAATTGAAGAGCTTCATGAGCAAAATCCCATGTTAGGTCATAGAGGATGTCGTCTGGGAATATCTTTTCCTGAAATTTATGAAATGCAATGCAAAGCAATATTTGAGGCCTTGGTTTACCTTAAAAAAAATAAAATTAAATCTGCATTTCCTGAAATAATGATACCTTTAATATCTACAGAGGCCGAGATTAAAATAATGAAAGAATTAGTAATTAGAACTGCTAGTCAAGTTCAACAAGAAAATAAATTAAAAATAGAATTTTTAGTAGGAACGATGATTGAATTACCTAGAGCGGCAATAAAAGCAAAGGAGATCGCTAAGCACGCAGAATTCTTTAGTTTTGGAACAAATGATTTAACTCAGACTACTTTTGGGATCAGTAGAGATGATAGTGGAAAATTTTTAAATGATTATTTAGAAAACAAAATATTTTCTGTTGATCCTTTTGTTTCAATAGATGAGGGAGTTTCAGATTTAGTTGAAATAGCAGTAGAAAAAGGACGAAAACAAAACAAAAATCTAAAGTTAGGTATATGTGGAGAGCATGGAGGAGATCCACATAGTATATCTTTTTGTTCAAATGCAGGATTGAATTATGTTTCTTGTTCACCCTATAGAGTTCCCATTGCAAGGTTAGCTGCCGCTCAAGCTGAAATTAAAAAAAAATTAAATTAAATAGGGGGCGTTCTGTTGCCAGGTGCCCCAGACCCCGTTTGCTTAATTAACTAAGTTAATTAGGCAGCAAGTGCGTAACTTTCGTTAGCAATTATAAATTAGCCCGTTACGGTGGAACAATCCCGAACGAAAGAATAGCCTTTAGTCACCCGTCGAATCTAGTTCACCCCCATAAGTTGTAATGGTGGAGGTGGTGGGTACTGCCCCCACGTCCGCAATGGTTATTACGAAATTCGTTTATCGTCGTAGTTGGAAAACCAACATTATTAATATAAAAGTAATTACAACAGATTCAATAACAATCATGAAATTAACTAAAGAACAACAAGAAGAAATTAAAAATCAACAATCTCAAACCAATCAAACAAAAAGAGTTACAGCTCCTGAGCTTGAAAAAGTCCTATACGAAGCAATTCCAGCTTTAGATCATGGTTTTGTAAGAGTTGTTGATTATATGGGTGATGACACATCCATAGTTCAATCAGCCAGAGTATCTTACGGAAAAGGAACAAAACAAGTTTCAACTGACAAAGGTTTAATTAAATATTTGATGAGGCATTGGCACAGCACTCCATTTGAAATGTGTGAAATTAAATATCATGTTAAGCTTCCAATATTCATTGCCAGACAATGGATTAGACACAGAACTGCAAATGTTAACGAATATTCTGCAAGATATTCAATTCTAGATAAAGAATTCTATTTGCCATCACAAGAAAATTTAGCTGCTCAATCAATAAGTAACAGACAAGGTAGAGGTGATGTTTTGGAGGGAAAACAGGCAGAGGAAGTTTTGGAACTTTTAAAAAGTGATGCAGAGAGGACTTATGATAATTATGAGACTATGCTTAATGAAAGATTTGATGGATCAACTATTGATGAAAATAAAAAAGGTTTAGCAAGAGAACTTGCAAGAATGAATTTAACACTAAATACCTATACTCAATGGTATTGGAAAACTGATTTATTAAACCTAATGAATTTTTTAAGATTAAGAGCTGATAGTCATGCTCAATATGAAATTAGAGTTTATGCTGACATAATGTTGAATACTGTAAAAAAATGGGTTCCTATAACTTATGATGCTTTTATGGATTATAGAGTTGGTGGAACTGAGGTTTCTGCAAAAGGAAAATTAATTATCCAAAAACTTATCAAAGGTGAAAATGTAGATGTTGAAAGTTCTGGATTGTCTAAAAGAGAGTGGAATGAATTAATGACTGCTTTTGATCTTAAAGATAAGTTGATTTAATTTTTTCAGCAAAATTTAAATATATCTTAGATATTTCATGCTCAGGGCTAGCTTCCACTATTGGCTTTCCTTCGTCTCCAGTTTTACCAACTTCTGGATTAATAGGAATTTCACCCAAAAATTCTTTTTGAAATTCCTCTGCAGTTTTTTTAACTCCACCTTCTCCAAAAATTTTATATTTTCTTCCATCATCACCTATGAAAAAACTCATGTTATCAACTAAACCTAAAATTTTTACTCCAAGTTTGTCAAACATTTTAATTCCTCTCTTAACATCTAAAAGAGCTACTTCTTGAGGTGTGCTTACAATTATTGCGCCATCCATTTTAATTTCTTGTGAAAACGTAAGTTGAGTATCACCAGTTCCAGGAGGCATATCAATTATAATAAAATCTAAATCTTTCCAATTTACTTTCTGAGTAAAAGTTTTAATTGCACTTGTCACCATCGGTCCACGCCATATCATTGGTGTTTGTTGATCAGCTAAAAAACCAATTGACATACATTGAATGTCATATTTTGTAATTGGATCTAATTTCTGACCATCGCTTTTAGGTTTTTCATTTATATTGAACATTTTAGGTATTGATGGACCATAAATATCAGCATCTAAAAGACCAACCTTGCATCCAATTTTTTTTAACGCTAAAGCGAGATTCGTTGCAAATGTAGATTTTCCAACACCACCTTTTGCACTAGAGATTGCTATAGTAAATTTTGTTCCAAGAATTGGATTTTTAGTGAATTTTTTAGGTTCTAGCTTACTTTTCATTGCGGCACTAAGTTCAGGTTTTTTATCACTCATAAAACTATCATTACTTGTTTTTTGCATTAAAGACACTATATAAGTTTGCATATGTCAGACAATTTTAAGGGTCAAAGTCCTTGGGGAGCACCTCCAGGCGGAGGTGGCGGTGGAAATGGATCAGGTAGAGGTCCTACACCACCAAATGTCGACGAATTAATTAGAGATCTTCAAGATAAAATTAAAAGATTTTTACCTGGTGGAAAAAAGTCAGGAGGAAAATCAATAAGTCTAATTTTATTAGTTTTAGTTTTTGTATGGTTAGCAAGTGGTCTTTATAGAGTACTTCCAGATGAACAAGGTGTTGTATTAAGATTTGGTAAATTTGTGAAAACTACACAACCTGGTTTAAATTATCACATACCATTTCCTGTTGAAACTGTTCAAACACCAAAAGTTACTAAGGTTAATAGAATGGATATAGGATTTAGATCTGAAAGAGACAGCGGTTTTTCTACAGGTGGCGGTGTTGCTGATGTTCCTCAAGAAAGCTTGATGTTAACTGGAGATGAAAACATTGTTAACATAGATTTTTCAGTATTTTGGGTAATCAAAGATGCTGGTAATTTTTTATTTAAAATTCAAGACCCAGAAGGTACGGTTAAAGCAGCTGCAGAAACTGCAATGAGAGAAGTAATAGCAAAGAGTGATATTCAGCCAATATTAACAGAAGGTAGATCTAAAATTGAGGTTGAGACACAAAATATAATACAAAGTATTTTAGACGATTATGAAAGTGGAATTCAAATTACACAAGTTCAAACACAAAAGGCTGACCCGCCAGATCAAGTAATTGATGCATTTAGAGATGTACAGGCTGCAAGAGCAGACATGGAAAGATCAAAAAATGAAGCTGAAGCTTATGCAAATGATGTTATTCCAAGAGCACGAGGAGAAGCGCAAAAAATTTTACAAGCAGCAGAAGCATATAAAAAAGAAGTTGTTGCAAAAGCAGAGGGTGAAGCAAGTAGATTCATAGCTATCTACAATGAGTATAAAAATGCAAAAGCTGTTACTCAAGAGAGAATGTATTTAGAAACTATGGAAAAAGTTTTAGCAGATATTGACAAAGTAATTATTGAAAAAAACGCAGGTTCGGGTGTAGTTCCGTATTTACCTTTGCCTGAGTTAAAAAAGAAAGCAACAAATTAAAATGAAAGCTGGAAAAATATTAGCAGGTGTATTGGTTGCAATTGGTGTAGTAGCCTTTTTATCTATAATTATTGTAAAAGAGGTTAATCAAGCAATCATTCTTCAATTTGGTGATCCAAAAAGAATTATAATGAAACCGGGATTAAATTTTAAAATTCCATTTATTCAAAACGTTGTTTATTTAGATAAAAGAATTTTAAACTTAGACGCTCCACCAGAAGAGGTTATCGCATCAGATCAAAAACGTTTAATAGTAGATGCATTTGCAAGATTTCAAATTATTGATCCATTAAAGTTTTATATTTCAGTTGGAAATGAAAGAGTAGCGAGATCAAGATTATCAACAATTATAAATTCAAGAATAAGAAATGTATTAGGTCAAGAAGAGTTACAAACATTACTATCTAAAGATAGATCTAAGCAAATGGCTCTAATTAAAGAAGGCGTTAATAACGAAGCACAAAACTTTGGAATTAATATTGTTGATGTTAGAATTAAAAGAGCAGATCTACCCCAAGCTAACAGTGATGCAATTTATAGAAGAATGCAAACTGAAAGGGAGAGGGAAGCAAAAGAATTTAGAGCAAAAGGAGCAGAGATGGCTGTCACTATTACATCAACCGCAGACAAAGAAGTTACTGTAATCTTAGCAGATGCCCAGAAACAATCTGAGATTATGAAAGGAGAAGGTGATGGAGAAAGAAATAAAATATTTGCTGAGGCCTTTGGCCAAGATCCAGAGTTTTTTGCTTTTTACAGAGCTATGCAGGCATATGAAAAAGCTCTTATTGGAGGCGAAACCTCTCTAATTTTATCCCCTGATAGTGAATTTTTTAAATTTTTTGGAAATATAAAACCTGAAATCCAACAATAATTCTTAAATGCGTGAGCTAGTTATAGCTTTTGGTCTTTTTTTATTTATTGAGGGAATTTTGTACGCCTTATTTCCAGCAAAAATGAAAAGTATTTTGAAAAAATTAGAACTTGTTAAGGATAGTCAGCTTAGATCAGGTGGACTTATTTTTGCAGTAATAGGTTTTATAATTATTTATTACATGAAGAGCTAATATGAGAAAAATTAAAATTATATTTCTAACAATAGTTTTATCATTAACTTTTTCATTAAATGTAGGTTCTAAACCAGTTCCTGCATCTTTTGCAGATCTTGCAGAAAAATTAATGCCATCTGTTGTAAACATTTCTACAACAACCACTGTTACAACAAATTCTAATCCTTTTCCTTTTCAATTTCCTCCGGGGTCTCCTTTTGAGGATATGTTTAAAGAATTTGGAACACCTCAAGAAAGACAATCAGCTGCTTTAGGTTCCGGGTTTATAATAGACGAGAAGGGAATTGTAGTTACGAATAATCACGTTATCCAAGATGCTGACGACATTATTGTTAGAGTAAATGGTGACCAAGAATTTAAAGCTAAGGTTTTAGGTGCTGACCCATTAATGGATATTGCTGTTTTACAATTAGAAACAGATGATAAGTTTATCCCGGTTGCATTTGGTGACTCTGATAAAGCAAGAATTGGTGATTGGGTTTTAGCAATTGGAAATCCGTTTGGTTTAGGCGGAACTGTTACCGCTGGAATTATTTCAGCGAGAAATCGGTCAATTGGTTTATCAAGATATGAAGATTTTATACAAACAGATGCTTCTATTAACTCAGGAAATTCAGGTGGACCTTTGTTTGATATGAATGGAAATGTAATTGGAATTAATACAGCAATTCTTGGACGGAATGGCTCTATTGGAATTGGATTTTCTATACCTTCAAACAGTGCTCAAATTGTAATTAAACAATTAATCGAATTTGGTGAAACAAAAAGAGGATGGTTAGGAGTTAGAATTCAAGATGTAACAAAAGAAATTGCTCAAGTTGAAAAATTAGACAAAGCACGAGGAGCATTAGTTGCTAGTGTTGCAGAAAATAGTCCTTCAGAAAAAGCAGGAATTCAAGCTGGTGATATTATTTTAGAATTTAATGGAGAAAAAATAAATCAAATGAAAGAACTTCCAGCTATTGTAGCAAGAACTGAAGTTGGAAAAAAAGTTGAGGTTAAAATTTGGAGAGATAAAAAAGAGATTGTTAAAAATGTTATTTTAGGAAGATTAGAAACTTCAGATGATTTCAAAATAAGTAAAAATCAGGAAACTCAAAAACAAAATAATGAAGAAATAATTGAAAGTTTAAAAATTGCAGTAAGACTACTAACTAAAGAAGATATTAAAAATAGAAATTTACCAAATCAGACAACAGGACTTGTGATAACAAAAATTGCAAACAACAGCCCTGTAGCAAATTCTATAGAACTTAACAGTATTATTATTGAAGCTCAGAAGAAAAAAATTAGATCAGCTAATGACTTAAGAGATATTACTAAAGAAGTTCTTAATTCAAATCAAAAGACAGTTTTATTAGCAATCTATAATAATCAAAATCAACGAAGATACATCGGTGTTAAGTTAGACTAATCATGGGTTTAAAATCCAAGATTATATTAATCTCAGGTCCGACAGCTTCAGGAAAATCAACTTTTGCAATTAAGTTTGCAAAAAAAGTAAACGGAGAGATTATCAATGCAGATAGCATGCAAATATATAAAGAGCTTAAAATCTTGTCAGCTAGACCAGATCCTAAAAAATATCAGAAAATAAAACATCACTTATATGGTTTTCATAGTGTAACAAAAAATTTCTCCACAGGCGATTGGCTTAAGCTAGTCATTAAAAAAATTAAGGAAGTTCAAAAAAGAAAAAAAACTCCAATTCTTGTTGGAGGGACAGGTTTATACTTTAAAGCTTTGACTGATGGTTTAGTTAAAATACCAAATATTTCATTGAAATTAAGAAATCAAATTAGAGATTTACAAAAAAAACTTGGACAAAAGAAGTTTTATGAAAAACTATTAAAATTAGATCCATCCTCAAGAGGAAAAATAAACCCTACAGACACCCAAAGATCCATAAGAGCTTATGAAGTTAAA
>CACJQX010000023.1 GCA_902595595.1 uncultured Pelagibacteraceae bacterium
ATAGATGAAAATCAAATGGGTCAATTATTCAAAGTCATGCTTATAAAAAATAAGAAAAATAATTTTAAAACAGGTTTTCAAAATTGATAAAATCAAAAAAACTCTCGAAAATAAAAATAATTGAACATGGTTTTTTTAACAAAACCGGCGGTAAATCAAAAAAAATTTATAAGAGTTTAAACTGTGGTCCTGGTTCTAAAGATAATCCCTTAGATGTTAAAAAAAATTTACAAATAGTTAAAAAAAAAATAAAAAGCACTGCTAAAAGTATTTTTTTACTTCATCAAATACATAGTAATAAGTTTGTTTATATTAATAAAAAAAATAAATTTAGATTAAAACCAAAAGCAGATGCAGTAATTACAAATCAAAAAAACATGCCAATTGGTGTTTTAACTGCTGACTGTGTACCGATTTTAATCTGTGATGAAAGAACAAAATTAGTTGCTGCAATTCATGCAGGGTGGAAAGGTGCATACAAAGATATAATTAGCAAAGTAATCCAATTTATGATCAAAAAAGGATCTAATCCTAAAAATATTACTGCAGCTATTGGACCTGCAATCTCAGCTAAAAATTATGAAGTCAAACAAGATTTTAAAAGAAAATTTATAAAAAAGGATAAAAAAAATAATAAATTTTTTAAAATTAAGTACAAAAAGCTTTATTTTGATTTACCTAAGTATGTAAAATCATGTCTTTTAAAGAATAAAATAAAAAATATTGAGTCTTTAAATATAGATACATTTGATATTAATAATAATTTTTTTAGTGCAAGAAGAGCGTTAAGTCTAAATCATGATGATTATGGTAGAAATATTTCAATAATTATGCTTTATTAGGCTTTTCTAATGAAATTATTATCCGGAAATAGCAACAAACCATTAAGCAAGAATATTGCTAAATATCTAAAATCTAAATTAGTAAACTCTAGTATTAGAAATTTTTCTGATGGAGAAATTTATGTTGAAATAAATGAGAATATCAGAGGAAACAGTATTTTTATTATTCAATCTGTATCTTCGCCTGCTAATGATAATTTGATGGAGCTTTTGTTGTGTATTGATGCACTAAAAAGATCTTCCGCAAAAAATATAACTGCCGTAATTCCATATTTTGGTTATGCTAGACAAGACAGAAAGGTGGTACCTAGAACTTCAATTTCTGCAAAATTAGTATCAAACTTAATTACAAAAGCGGGTGCTGACAGAGTAGTTACTGTTGATTTACATGCAGGTCAAATTCAGGGTTTCTTTGATATTCCAGTCGACAACTTGTTTGCAACACCTATTTTTGCAAGACATGCCAAAAAAAAGATAAAAAGTAAAAACCTTATTTGCGTTGCTCCAGATGTGGGTGGAACTGAGCGAGCAAGAGCACTAGGTAAGCTCTTAAATGTTGGATTAGCAATTGTAGATAAAAGACGACCAAAACCAGGTCAATCTCAAGTCATGAATGTCATAGGAGATGTAAAAGGTAAAACTTGTATAATTGTAGATGATATAATCGATTCTGGTGGAACAATAGTAAATGCAGCTAAAGCTCTTAAAGATAGAGGTGCTAAAGAAGTTTATGTCTATATAACTCATGGTGTACTCAGCGGTGAAGCTGTAAAAAAAATTAAAAATTCTGTAATTAAAAATTTAGTAATAACTGATACAATCGACAACATGAGCAGAACTAAAGGTGTTAAAAACATTGAGGTTCTGTCAATTTCAGGGCTTATGGGAGAAGCAATTAAAAGAATATCTAACTCAACATCAGTATCAGATTTATTCAAATAAATACCTTGAGTTATTAAGTAACTTGAGCTAAAAACCGTTGTTTTTATGAATTCATTAGATGCCAATATCAGAAGTACCAAAACTAAAGGTGAATTAAATTCATTGAGAGATAATGGTAATGTGCCTGCTATAATTTATGGTGGAGAGGATCAAAACGAGAAAATTTCAATATCTAAAAAAATACTCAAGTCACTAATTGAAAAAGAAAACTTTTTATCAAGCATCATAACTTTAAATATTGATGGTAAAACTCAAAAAGTTCTACCAAGAGAGATAAAATATGACATTATTTCAGATGAACCAATTCATGTAGACTTTCTAAGAATAATTTCAGGCATAAAAGTTAGAATTGAAGTTCCAGTAAAATTTTTAAATCATGAAAAATCTCCTGGTTTGAAAAGAGGTGGGGTTTTAAACATTGTAAGAAGAAAAGTAGAGCTAAAATGTCCAAGCGAAAAAATTCCTGAAAATCTTGTGATAGATCTTGATGGAGTTGATATTGGAGAGAGTTTTAAGATCTCTTCTATAAATCTTGATAGTGACGTTACTCCTACAATTCAAGGAAGAGATTTCGTAATTGCAACACTAGCAGCTCCGACTGTCATGAAAGAACCTGAAAAACCTGCAGAAGCTGAGGCGGCTGAAGGAGAAGGTGCTGAAGGAGCAGAAGCTGCAGCAGCTGAAGGTGGAGATAAGACAGCAGCTGAAGGTGATAAAAAAGAAGGTGAAGATAAAAAACCCGCCGAAGAAAAAAAATAAATTAATAAAAATTGAATTTTATTCTCCAATATTAATATTTTATGCTTCTACTTGTAGGATTAGGTAATCCAACCCCAGACAGTGAAAACAATAGACATAATATTGGTTTCAAGATTATAGATGCAATAAATAAAAGATTTGGACTTTCAAAACAAAAACCAAAATTCAAAGGACTTCTTACAACTGGTAATGTGGGAGAACAAAAAGTTTATGCAATTAAACCTTTAACATTTATGAATAATTCTGGAATTTGTATTAGAGAATTAATTGAATATTTCAAAATAGATGCTGAGGATGTTATCGTTTTTCATGACGATCTAGACGTAGAATTTGGAAAAATAAAAGCAAAATTTGGTGGCTCTGATGCAGGGCATAACGGAATTGCATCAATAGATAAATTTATTGGTAAAGATTATTCAAGAGTGCGAATAGGAATTGGTAAACCAAAAAATAAAATGGAAGTTAGTGATTTTGTTCTTCAAAATTTTGACGAGGATGAAATGCTTGGATTGGAAAAAATTACAAATAACATCACAGACTCTATTTCAATACTTATTGAAAAGAAATTAGATTTATTCTCTAGCACTGTAAATAATAAATAATGAGTTTTAAATGTGGAATTGTTGGTTTACCTAATGTGGGTAAATCGACACTCTTTAATGCTCTAACAAACTCAAGCAAAGCCCAAGCTGCGAATTTTCCATTTTGTACCATAGATCCTAATGTGGGAGTAGTCCCCGTTCCAGACGAAAGATTGAACAAATTATCAGAAGTTTCAAAATCAAAAAAAACAATAAACACAACTATTTCATTTGTGGATATAGCTGGTCTTGTTAAAGGTGCATCTAAAGGTGAAGGATTAGGCAATAAATTTCTATCCCACATAAGGGAAGTTGATGCAATTATTCATATGATTAGATGCTTTGACTCGGACGATATTCAAAATGTCAATCCTAATGTTGACCCAATAAGAGATCTTGAAATCATTGAAACTGAAATGATGTTGGCTGACCTAGAATCTATTCAAAAAAGACTTGAAAAAAATAATAAGAAAAATGTAGAAGAAGATCAGCTTAAAATTTTAGAGATTGCGTTAGAATGTATTAATAATGATAAAGATATATCAACATTAAATTCTCAATTTGATACAAAACAACTTAATCAGAGTGGTCTTTTATCAATAAAACCAAAGATTTTTGTTTGCAATGTAGACGAGCAAAGCGTGCAGGATGGAAATCAATATACTAAAAACTTTATTGAAAAATTTGGAAAAGATAACACTCTGATTGTTTCTGCGGACATAGAGAACCAAATAAATGAATTAGCAGATGATGAAAAAAAAAATTATATGGATATGATTGGTTTAAAAGATACAGGTTTAAGTATGTTAATTCAAAAGGGCTATAAAATATTAGAACTTGATACGTATTTTACTTCTGGACCTGAAGAAACAAGGGCTTGGACTATACAAAAAAACTGTACTGCTCCTAAGGCTGCAGGAGAAATTCATACAGATTTTGAAAAAGGTTTCATTAGAGCTGAAACTATATCTTATGAAGATTTTGTTGCTAACGATGGATGGGTAAATTCTAAAGCTAATGGAAAAATGAGATTAGAAGGTAAAGATTATATTGTGAAAGATGGAGATGTATTAAACTTCAGATTCAACACGTGACCAGATTCTTTTCATACTAAAATAAACTAAAACAGTTAAAATAATTAAATAAACAATCGCTTTAAAGCCCATCTGATGTCGAGATTCTAAATGAGGTTCAGCTGACCACATTAAGAAGGTCGTTACATCTTTTGACATCTGTTCTACTGTTGCATTTGTTCCGTCACCATACTCTACTAATCCATCTGATAATGGAGCAGCCATTCTAATTTTATTACCATACATATATTTGTTGTAATAAACTCCATCATCTAAAGATACGTTGCTAGGGGCTTCTTCATATCCTTGTAATAAAGAATATATGTAATCAACTCCACCACCTCGAGCTTTAACCAAAACAGACATGTCTGGAGGGTATGCACCACCATTTGCCGCTTGGGCAGCTTTTACATTGTCATATGGCATTACAAATTTATCAGATAATTTACCTGGTCTTGTAAACATTTCACCATCTGAATTTGGACCATCAGTTACTTCAAATGAAGCTGCTATAGCTTTAGCTTGAGCTTCAGAGAATTCTGGCCCTCCTGGCTCTGCTAAATTTCTATAACTTAAATACTTCATTGAATGACATGAGGCACATACTTCAGTATAAACTTGATAACCTCTTTGAAGAGAAGCTCTATCAAATTTTCCAAATAGACCCTTAAAACTCCAGTCAGTTTTTAGATATTCTACTTTTTCAGCAGCAAAAGAATTTGAATTTGAAGTAATAATTAAGATTATTATAGAAAATAATTTAAATAAATTTTTCACCTTATTCTATTTTACTTTCTTTATTTCTGGCGGCAGCTAGATTTGGTGAACCACCTAGAACAGGTTCGGTAATACTTAGAGGCACTGGTAAAGTTTTTTCTTTAAAGCCTAGAACAGGAAGAATAACTAAAAAATGCAAAAAGTAATACGCTGTTGCAACTCGTGCTATCAATAAGTAAAGTCCCTCAGCTGGCATCGCACCCACATAACCAAGTATCAAAACATCAGCAACTAGTATCCAGTAAAATTGTTTATATAAAGGTCTGAATACCGCAGATCTTATTTTTGACGTATCTAACCAAGGTAAAACCGCTAAGATTAATATTGCAGATAACATAGCTACAACTCCTAGCAATTTATCAGGAACTGATCTTAATATTGCATAAAAAGGTAAGAGATACCATTCAGGAACAATGTGTGCGGGTGTTACCATTGGGTTTGCCTCGATATAATTATCTGCGTGACCTAAAATATTTGGTGCATAGAATACAAAGAAAGCAAACACAATCATGAACATTAATAAAGCAAAACCATCTTTAATTACTATGTAAGGATGGAAAGGTACAGTATCTTTAGAAGGTTTTTTTATATCTATTCCAACTGGATTGTTGTTACCAGGAACATGTAAAGCCCATATATGTAAAACAACTAATCCTAAAATTAAAAATGGAATTAAATAATGCAAAGTAAAAAATCTAGTTAACGTAGGGTTGTCGACTGAATAACCTCCCCACAACCAAGTGACAATACCCTCTCCAACTAATGGAATAGCACTAAATAAATTTGTGATTACAGTTGCTCCCCAAAAGCTCATTTGTCCCCAAGGCAATACATAGCCCATAAATGCAGCCGCCATCATTAGCAAGTAAATAATTATTCCAATTATCCAAATTATTTCTCTTGGTGCTTTGTAAGAACCATAAAATAATGACCTGAAAATATGAATGTAGACTGCTAAGAAAAACATAGATGCACCATTTGCATGAATGTATCTAATTAACCAACCGTAATTGACATCACGCATGATGTGCTCAACACTCTCAAAAGCCATATCTGCGTGAGCAATGTAATGCATTGCAAGAGTTAATCCGGTAACAATTTGAGTGATTAAGCAAAAAGTTAAAATTCCACCAAATGTCCACCAATAATTTAAATTTTTAGGAGTCGGATAATCTGTTAAATGATTTGCAAGAGTTAATAGTGGCAATCGATCATTAAACCATTGTCCTACCTTAGATTTTGGTCTGTAATCGTGGTCACTCATTTTCTTTATCCAATTTTAATTGTGTTTGCATCAACGAATTCATATTTAGGCACTTCCATATTCCAAGGTGCTGGTCCTTTTCTAATTCTTCCAGAAGTATCATAATGAGATCCATGACATGGACAGAACCACCCATTATAATCACCTTTATCATTTAGAGGTACACATCCAAGGTGTGTACATACACCTAACATAACAAGCCACTCGGGGTTTTTTGCTCTATCTTCATCTTTTTCTGGATGAATTAAATCCTCCATCTTTACGGCTCTTGCCTCATCAATTTCTTCTTGAGTTCTTCTTCTTATAAAGACTGGTTTACCTCTCCATAAAACAGTCAATGTATTTCCAGGTGTTAATGAACTTACATCAACCTCTGTACTAGCTAATGCTTTAACAGAAGCGTCTGGATTCATTTGATCTATCATTGGCCACACCACTGCAGCGGCACCAACAGCTCCTACTGCTGTGGTAGCTGTAAATAAAAAATCTCTTCTTTTTGTTTTTTTTTCAGACACTTTTAGTAGCTTTTATTATTATCTCTTTTTGATTTAAAATAGTTAATATACGAATTCATATAATATAAAATAATTATTTTACTACTGAAAGAATGACACAGAATTCAACAATTTTAGGACCCAAAATAGCTTTGTATGAGCCTGATATACCTCAGAATACTGCTGCAATCATAAGAACTTGTGCTTGTTTGGGAGCTAAATTAGAAATAATTGAACCATGTGGCTTTCTATTATCAGACAAACGTTTTAAAAGAGTGGTAATGGACTATATGGACTATAGTCAAATAGAGTTTTATCAAAGTTCGGAGAAATTTTTTGAGGCAAAGAAAAAACAGAGAATCGTATTGATGACAACTAAGGGTTCAATAAATTATACTAAATTTAAATTTAAGCCTGATGATACTATTTTGTTTGGAAGAGAAAGTGCTGGAGTGCCCGAAAAGGTTCACAAAATTATTAAAAACCGTTTAAAAATACCAATGAATAATCAAGTAAGATCTCTTAATATTGCATCGTCTGTTGCCATTGTTTTGGCAGAAAGTTTGCGTCAAATAAAATTAATTTAAAATGGATATTTCAATTAAAAAAGACTTAACGAGTAATTGGTTTAAGCTATTACAAAATGCAATATGTGACGACATTTTAAAAATTGAAAAAAACAAAGTAAATTTTCAATCAACTTCTTGGAATAGAAGCAGTAAAAAAGATGAAGGTGGTGGTGAATATAGAATACTTAAAAATGGAAAAATTTTTGAAAAAGTAGGAGTAAATTTTTCAAAAGTTTATGGAAAATTTCCTAAGCAATTTCAAAAGAATATACCAGGCGCTAGTAAAGATCCTAGATTTTGGGCATCA
>CACJQX010000024.1 GCA_902595595.1 uncultured Pelagibacteraceae bacterium
TAGATTGTTCACAAAGAGCATTCCCCCCATTACATAAAAAATTTGATGTTGATTTAAATACGAGAGGTGTTTCGGTTTATGTCAGCGATGACAAAGCTTAATTATGATTAAATATATACTGCCAGCTATAATTATTTTTTTAATAGTATTATTCTGGGAAAAAATTACTGAGTTCGTAGAAAAAAAATTCAATATTAAGCTTAATTATATTGTTGTTAGCTCAATTATTGCTGCAATAGCAGTTATCCTTTTACTCCTAAATTACTAGGATTCATGAACAGCCTGGAAGTTTCAAATTTTAAAATTGAGGAAACTGAGGGAGTTTTTACCTTTAAAAACGAAAATACAACAATAGGCTTTGTTAGATTTAATGAAAAAGGTGAGGTAGAGTATATTTTTGTTAATCCAATTTTTAGAAAACAAGGGTTAGCAACTAAACTATTACAATTAGTAAAACAAAAAACTGGAAAAGAAATAATACTTCAGGAACCAATTAGCCCTTTAGGGTCGAAATTATTGAAATCATTAAATAAATGGAAATAAACTTATTATTTTTTTTTACAGTTGTTCCAGCCATAATTTTATACGGAATTGCAAAATCAGGCCTAGGTGGTTCCATGACTTTAATTTCAGTTCCCTTAATGACTATAGTGATGCCACTAAATCAAGCTTTAGGAATTATTTTACCAATTTTAATATTTTCAGATTTTATTGCTGTTTATAAATATAGAAAAGAATTTGATTTAGGAACTTTGAAATTAATGGTTCCATTTGCAGCTATTGGTATAATTATTGGATCTTTAACTTTTTCATATTTTTCGGAAGATTTGTTAAAATTTATAATTGGAGTAATGGGTTTCTTGTTTGCAGGTCATTATTTCTTTTTTAAAAAAGACAAAGAAAAAAAATCAGAGAAAAATTTTTTAAAAGGTGGAACATGTTCAGTGGTTGCAGGTTTTACAAGTTTTTGTGTCCATGCTGGAGGAACTCCAACCAGTCTTTACTTACTTCCACTTAGAATGAAAAAAGAAATCTATGTTGGAACAAGAATATTTTTTTTCACTTTTGTGAATTTAATTAAACTTCCTTTGTATATTAATTTGTCTATGACAAATCTAGAATCTTTTAAACATTCAGCAATATTATTTCCAGTTGCATTATTAGGAATATTGACTGGATATAAATTACTTAAAATTATTGAAGAAAAATTATTTTACAATTTTATATATGCTCTAATTTTAGTATCAAGCACAAAGTTATTATATGATTATCTAATATGATTTTTTTACACATACTCAATTTAAAATAAATGTTTAAGTTTATTTAAATTATGAAAAAAAAAATTTAATCCAAGAATTAAAGCTAGATTAAGAAAAAATAGACAAGTCTTAAGTAAAAATATCGACAACTTTTTTGGATGGATTAAAGGTGCAAAACTTGTTGAACTTAAAGAATGCAATACAGATGAAGATCCTGTAAGACCGGAGTTAGATAATAAGTTTAGAACGGGTTTTGGAAGAAAAATTTTTGGAGTTGAGTACAAAGGAGAAATTCATGCTGTTATGTGTTTTGCTTACACAAATGAAATACCAAAAAGTGTTGAAGAGTTAGAAAAACTTAGTACTGACGCATTTTTACAAACTGCTATGCGAGATCAGACTGGTGGTCAAATAGCAATTGCTTACACTGTATGGTCTAAAAAAAAAGGTGGAGGAAAATTAATAGTAAAAGAAGTATTCAAAAAAATTAAAAAATCTAATCATTTAAATAGATTGGTAACCCTTTCTCCTTTAACAGAAATGGCAACAAATTTTCATGAGAGAAATGGCGCTAAATTAATTCAAATTAATGAAACTACACAAAATTTTGAATATAAAGTTATGTAACAATGAAAATTATTAAACTTTATTTTATAGTATTTTGTACTTTATTTATTTTGCCTTATTCTGCAGTTATGGCTTACGAAGAAGCAAATTATGAAGTTATCTCTAAAAATGAGGTTTATGAGATCAGAAAATATTCTGATCGTTTAGCGGTGGAAACAATGACATCTGGAATAGATAGTAATTTTAGAAAATTGTTTAATTACATTTCAGGAAGAAACGATACTCAAGAGAAAATTAAAATGACTACCCCAGTTACACAGGTTGAGAAAAATGGAAATATGAGTATGCAATTTTATTTACCCTCTAAATTTAACTTAGAAAATGTTCCAAATCCAAGTAGGGAAGATGTTAAAATAGTTAACATTGAAGGAGGATACTACGCAGTACTGAGGTATTCTGGACGAGCATCAGATGGAAACTTCCTTAAGCATAAAGAAATTTTAGAAAAAGAGTTACAAAAAAACAATATATCAATTATAAGCCCACCAATTAGAGCAACCTATGATAGTCCATTTACTCTTCCAATGAATAGAAGAAACGAGGCTATGTTTAAAGTTGAATTAAATTGATGAAATCAAAGTTTAAAGCAATGGTGTTATCTTGTATGGATCCAAGATTTCAACATTTAGTACATAATCATTTAAAGAAAAAAAAATTAACAGGAAAATACAGTGCATTCACAATTGCAGGTGCAGCGGTTGGTGTTACACATAATAAATTCAAAAAATGGCATAAAACGTTTTATGACAATTTAGGAACATCTATTCAATTACATAATATAGAAAAATTAATTGTAATTAATCATAAAGATTGTGGCGCAGCTAAAATTGCTAATGGAAATAAAGAATTTAGTCCGGTAAATGAAAAAAAAATTCATATAGAGTCGTTCTCTAAAATTAAAAAACAAATAAAAAAAAGATTTCCAAAATTGAAAGTAGAATTAAATTTAATTTCTTTAGATAGTAAAATTACTAAATTCTAATTATTGATTTCTTATAAGAGGATAAACTTTAGGATTTAGATATTTTAAGTTTGTTAGCAATATTAAAACTAAAGTAACAAAGCCAATTGAAAATCCTAAATAAATTAAAACTTTAAAGTCAAACATCCACACTAGCTCAAAAATATTTTCCATAATAAATTTTGAACCAATCACTGCAAAAAATATTGCAATTAAAATTACAGATTTAAAAATAATGATGAATTCAATTAACGATGAAAAAACAATTTGTTTTTTTGAAAAACCTAAAATTTTAAAAACTAAATTTTGATATTCTTTTACTTTTCCTTGAACCATAATTGCACTCGAAATTACAATTAAACCAATAACAATAGTAACTGCTGAAATTAAAGTAACTGCAATAAATACTTTATTTAAAACAGCTGTAACTTTAGATAAATAATCTGCAATTTTTATCATTGATAAGCTTGGCATGATTTCAAGCATTTCAGTTTCATCAAATTTATTTGAATAAAATTTGGCAGTAGCCAAATATTCGTGTGGAATATTTTTTGCAAATTGAGGATTAAATAACATTGCAAAATTGATGCTTAAATCTCGATAATCTACTTCTCTAAAATTAATGACCTTTCCTTCAATTTCACGACCATAAACATTTAAAGTGAAAATATCACCTAACTGAATGTTAAAATCTTTTGCGACTTTTGCATCTAGAGATATTTGAAGTTGATCTGGGTTTGATAAATCCCACCATTCACCTTCTAAAATTGGATTATCTTCAGGTTTATTTTCCACCCATGAAGATCTTCGTTCGCTACCAATTACCCAATAACTATCATTATCTGGTTTAATATAAGTGTTAGGATCCACACCATTAATTTTAACAATTCCAGAAGATACCATTGGCACAATTTCAATAGATGCATTGGGATCCATATTTAAAATACCTTGCTCAAATTTCTCTCTTTCTCCTTTTTGAATACCGACGAAGAAATAATCAGGTGCAATATCTGGAATAGATTTAGCTATTTCTCTTTGAAAATTTGTACCAACTAAAGCTAATGTTAATAACAAAGTAACCCCTAAGCCAAGAGACATAACTGTAATGGGAGTTATACTTTTTGTTTGGGTAATATTTTTAATTGAAACTTTTAAAGAAATTATTGGACTAGATTTGAATTTTTTTAGGAAAAAAATGATTAATTTTGAAAGTAAGAAAAATACAATTAAACAGACAAAAAAAGCAGCAAAATAGCCTAAGCTATAAGAAGGTTGTTCAGACCCAATTGTGAATAATAAAATTAAGATAGATAATAAAACAAAGCTAAGAACAACTGATCTTTTAGAATAATAAAATTGAAGATTCTGAAATACGTTTCTAAATAAATTAGACGCTTTAACTTGATCAATAGAACTAATTGTAGGAATAGAAAAAATTACCAGCACCAATAATCCTACTAAAAATATTTTTGAAAAATTTAGTAAAGAAAACACTGGGTAAACGTTTAATCCTAATCCATCGGATAAATATTTATCTGCTATTGGTACAATTAAAAAACTCGACCCATAAGCAACAACAGTGATAATAAATAAAAGTATAAATAACTGCAGATAATATAGAGTTTTAATATTACCTGAATAAAAGCCAACCGCTTTTCTAACAGCTATCGACATATTGTTTTGATTAATAAAAGAAAGCAGAGTATTTGCTATTCCAATACCCGCTATCAACATTGCACTGATAGATACAAGGGATAAAAATTGAGAAAAATTATTAATAATTCTTTTTATTCCACTTGCAGAATTTTCAGGATATCTAAGTTTAACTTTTTGATCGTCTTTAAAGATTTCTTCAATTCGTTGTTCAATTTCTTCAGGCTTATCATTGTCATTAAACTTTACTTTGTATTCATAGTTTAAAAAGCTTCCAATTCCGTTTAGTTTTAAAATTTCTAAAGTTTGTTTTCCTGCTAAAGCCCAATCGCCAAATGCAACAAATCCACTTACATCTGGTACTGATTTAATAATTCCAATTACTGTAAAATTTTGATCTTGAACTTTTACTATTTCGTTAATTTTAATATTTAGGGTTTTTGATAAACTTTCATTGATCAGGATAGTATTAGGTTCTTTTTGCATTCTTTGATAAGCACCAATTGGCTCATACACAACATTTCCATATAAAGGATATTTTTCATCTACAGTTTTAATTCTAGTAAATAATGATTTATTTTTTTCTCTGCCAGTAGTTGAAAGCATAGTACTGAACTCAATCATTTGAGAAACAGTCGCAAATTCTTTTACTTGGTTAACTAGATCTAAATTTCCCTGATTACGATTGTAATCAATTTCTAAATCTCCACCTAAAAGTGCTTTGGCATTATCATTAAGTTCTTTTTTAAGACTATCTTCAATTGTGAAAATAGCACTTAAGATAAATAAACTTATAAATAGCGTAACAATGATACTAGAAATTTTATGATAATTTCTACTTAAGTCTTTTAAAGCATATTTAAAAATCAAACTAAATTCTGAGGGATTATTTAATTTTTCCATCTTTAATTTTTATTTTTCTTTTAGCTTTGTCTGCAAGTTTAGGATCATGAGTTACCATAATTAAAGAAGAACCTTCCTCTTTTACATATTTAAATAAAATATTTGCAATCATGATAGAATTTTCAGTATCTAAGTTTCCTGTTGGTTCATCTGCTAAGATTAATTCAGGTTTCATTGCAATTGCTCTAGCGATAGCAACCCGTTGTTGTTCACCACCAGATAATTGACTTGGTAAATTATTAAAACGATGTTTCAAACCAAAACGATCTAATAAAATTTTTGCTTCTTTTTCTGGATTTCTAAAATTATTAAGTTCAAGTGTAAGTGCTACATTTTCAACTGCTGTGTAATTAGGAATTAAATAAAACGACTGAAATATTATTCCAATATTTTTCTTTCTTATCTCAGATACTTCATCTTCAGTAAGGCCTGTTATTTCTTGATCATTAAAAATTATTTTACCAGAGGTTGGTTTTTCTAAGCCTCCAATTAACATTATTAAACTTGTTTTCCCTGAGCCACTTTCCCCAACTACTGAAACAGTTTCTTTTTTCTTAATATTTAAATCAATATTCTTTAAAACACTGATACTATCTTTACCAGTTTGGTATTTGAGATTTATTTTTTTTAATTTAAGAAGAGCACTCATGAATAAAACTATATTTATTAAAATTTTGATATTCTTTCTAGTGCACATAAACGCAAGTGCAATAGAAAAGGTAGTTTTATTCGGTGATAGTTTGATGGCTGGTTATGGATTACCTAAAGAACATCATTTATCAATAGTTTTAGAAAACAATCTAAAGCAAGCTGGGTTAAATATTAAAGTCATTAATGGAAGTGTCTCAGGAAGCACATCGTCAGGTGGATTGAATAGAGCAGATTGGAGTTTATCAGAGCCAGGTATTGATTTAATTATTTTAGGATTAGGAGCTAATGATATGCTCAGAGGAATTCAACCAGAAGAAACAGAAAAAAATTTGGAACAAATAATAAAAGTTGCTCAGAATAAAAAAATTAAAATTATTTTAGCTGGAATGGTAGCACCAGATACTCATGGGGAAAAATATAAAAAAGAGTTTGATGCTATTTATCCAAAGTTATCAAAAAAATATAATTTAGCATTAATCCCATTTCTTCTTGAAGGTGTGGCACTTAATCCAAGTTTAAATCAACAAGACGGTATACACCCCAATAAAGATGGAACAATTAAAGTAAGTGAAACAATAAAAAAAAGTATTATTAATATAATTAATTAAATGAAAATCTTTCTATCAATATTTAGTTTATTATGTTGTCTTAGTTTTGCTCAAGCTCAAAATACAAATATTACGCTAAATTCTGATTTGAACTTAAATTGTAAATTTGAAAAAGTAATTTTGAAAAATCCAGACCATAACTTTGAATCTTTCACAAAAGATCAAATTAAAAGAGAAGATATTAATAAGTTAATAATCGAGTCTAAAACACCAGACGTTCTAAAGGTTAAAAATTTATCAGAATTTTTTAATAAAATTGATTTAGAGGTTAAAAT
>CACJQX010000025.1 GCA_902595595.1 uncultured Pelagibacteraceae bacterium
GCTCATAAAAAAATAGGGCGGCTAATTAATAACCGCCCTAAATATATTATATAAATTCAGTGTTTAAAACTGAAATTATAGGCCTGCTTTCATTGCTTCCCATTTCTCACCAATCTCTGTTCCGTTGTCAGCCCAATAGAAAGGATCAACTAAGAAATATTTCTTAGTATTTGCAGGAGCAGTTGGCATTTGAGGCATCATTTCTGTTTTACCATCTTTATACCATGGCTCACCAGCTTTGATTATCTCAAGAGAAGATTTTCTCCATGGAGCATATGCTATGTACTTAGCGCTACCAGCTAACATCTCTGTGTTAGTCATCATAGCTAAAGCTTTTTTAGCATTTGCTTCATCTGGTCCACCTTTAACAAGTGCAAAATACTCATAGTCAAGACCTTGACCATGCCATACTTGTTTAATTGGAGCACCTTCACCTACTTCAGCGTTAAAGAATCTTCCGTTCCAGCCAGTTGCCATAACAACCTCACCAGCAACTAATAGTTCTGGTGGTTGAGCACCTGCAGACCAGAATACACATCCTCCATTTGGATCTGTACAAAGTTCTTTAATTTTATTCATCGCTCTGTCAACACCACCTTCTTCTTCAAGTTTTTTGTAAAGTAGTTCTCCACCTTTACCCATGTTAACACCGTCAGCAGCTAAAGCTATTTCTAGATTTGTTAAAGCACTTTTGTAAATTGCTCTTTTACCTGGAAACTTTTTTGTATCAAAAAAGTCTTTAATTGTTTTAGGTTGCTTGTCTGGAAAAGCTCTAGTATCAAAAGCATAATTCCAAGAATATAGGATATTACCCACAGCACATTCACTCGGCATTCCTGTAAAGAAATCTTTACTTGCAGGAGTTCCATCTGGTGCAGCTGGGAAATCTTTGTCAAAATCAAATTTAACAAATAAACCTTCATCACATCCGTTAATAGTATCGAATGCAAATAAGTCTATAATATCCCAAGTTATAGCACCTGCTTCTTTTTGTGCTTTGATTTCTGATAAACCACCAGAATAGTCAACCCAGTTGATTTCTATTCCAAGTGCTTTAGCAGTAGGATCACCATACCCAAGCTTTTGTGACTCTGTATAAGCTCCACCCCATGATGCTACTGTAACAGCAAAGGCTGAAGAAGTAAGAGATACAACAAAAGAAAGAGTTAGTAATAATTTACTTATTTTTCTCATTATTCCTCCGTTTAAACGTTGATATAAATTAATTTATATAAGCAAAAGTACAACAAATAGGAATGATTAAGTCAACAGCTGATTTTGTCATTAGTTACGTGTATTAGATACATATATTTTAAATAGGATTATTTTGGGTCTAATGCTCTAGCGTCAATACTATTCCAACCAATATTTATATCTTGACTAACTTTTAGTTCTAAATTGGACGTACTGTTGGGGACTTTGAGAATAAACTCGGAGCTTCCTAAAAGATTTAATCTTACTCTTGTATGATCTCCATGATAAATTACTTCCTCAATCTTTCCAGTAAACATATTATCCATCTTATCAGTTGGGTTTATTAATGCCCGTTCAGGTCTTAAAGAAACAGTTGTTTTGTCACCCTTGGACTTGACTGAAATTGGATTAGCTAGAATTTCTGAATTTGCTAGTTTAACTTTACATTTATCATTAGCAATATCAACTACCTCTCCATTGAAAGTGTTATTTTCTCCAATAAACTCGGCAACAAAGGAATTAACTGGCTTCTCATATAATTCTGCAGGATTTGAAAGCTGTTGAACTTTTCCATCGTTAAATACTGCAATTCTATTTGACATAGTTAATGCCTCACTTTGATCATGAGTAACGTACACAACTGTTACACCAATACTTTCATGAATATGTTTAATTTCATATTGCATACTTTCTCTCAAATTTTTATCTAATGCTCCCAAAGGTTCGTCCATTAAAACAACCGCTGGATCAAACACTAAAGCTCTTGCAACTGCTACCCTTTGTTGCTGACCACCAGAAAGTTGAGCAGGCATTCTAGTTTCAAAACCACTTAATGAAACCATCGATAATGCTTTATCAACTTTTTTATCTATTTCATCTTTTTCAACTTTTCTTACCCTTAATGGAAAAGCTAGATTTTCATAAACTGTCATATGTGGAAACAATGCATAGTTTTGGAAAACCATTCCGATCCCTCTTTTATGTGGAGGAATATTCGAAATTATATTTCCATCTAATAATATTTCACCGTGAGTTGGCGTTTCAAAACCAGCCAACATCATTAAACAAGTTGTCTTACCAGAACCAGATGGACCAAGCATTGTTATGAATTCACCTTCTGCAATATCTAATTGAAGATCTTTGACAACAAGAACCTTACCGTCATAACTTTTATCTACTTTATCGAATTTAACAAACTCTGGATTTTTAGACATAAAGGTGAATATAAAACATTTGTGTAAATAGATTTCAATAGCTAATTAACTCTTAATATGAAGCTCTTTTGGAAAATTACAGAACAATTCTGATCCATTCTCTGTAACTCTTATAGCCTCAGATGCTTCAACACCCCAATCACCGAACTGCATCACTGCTATCATATGAAAGCAAACATTAGGTTCTAAAATTGTCATATCTCCTTTATAAATATTAAGAGTGTGTTCGCCCCAATCTGGAGGATAACCAATTCCTATTGAATAACCTGTTCGAGATTTTTTTTCTATTCCGTATTTATCTAATATTTTCCAAAAAGCTTGTGCAACATCATCCGCTGTATTCCCAGGTTTAATTTGACTTATGCCTGCATTTAAAGCTTCAATTGTTTTGTTCATTGTATCAATCTTTAATTGATTAGGTTTTCCAAGCAGAACTGTTCTTGCCATTGGAGCATGATATCTCTTATAAACCCCGGATAATTCAATAATTGTAGCCTCACCTTCTACAAATTTATCTTGTGTTGCTGTTAAATGCGAAGCTGAAGTACCTTTCCCTGTTGGAAGTAATGTTGCAATACTAGAATATTCTCCTCCAAATTCTTCTGTTCCATAGAATAAAGTTTTTTGAATTTCACCTACTGCATCGCACTGTCTTACTCCTGGTTTAATAACCTCCATTGCAGTTTTCATTCCTTTTTCAGAAATTTTTGCAGCAGATTTCATGAAACCTATTTCGGCATCTGATTTTACTAACCTTGCCCAATTAACTAAACGATCGCTATCTTTGATTTTTGCATTAGGTAATCCTTGCTTTATTTTTTCATAACAAAACGCAGTGAAATAATGTGCATCCATCTCTAAACCAATACATAACTTGTCCCACTTTCTCTCTTTAATTATTTCAACTAAATAGTCGTAGGGATGTTTTGGCCATGTGTGAATATAATTTTCATCATAAACTAAAATATTCTCATCCTTTAAATAAGTTTTTATATACGCGCCACCAGCATCTTGAGCCCTCACAAAGCACAAAGGTTCGTCTGCATTTATATGAACAATTGCACATTGAGCATAATAAAAAGACCAAGCATCATAACCTGTTAGATAATTCATGTTATTAGTATCATGTGAGATTAAAAGATCGATGCCTTTTTCTTGCATCATTTTTTTAACTTTTGTTAATCTTTGCTTATATTCTTCTTTTGTGAACAACATTAATTTTCTTTAAATAATTTACCAAATCCTTCGACAGAATTATTTTTGTTTATTTTAACAAGCGTATCCCAAATTAAAGCCTGATTGCTAGATAAAACTGTGGTATTTAATTTTTTCTCTAATTTATCAATAATTGGTAATACTGGTAAAGCAGTACAAGAAACAAAGAGAGCCTCTGCCCCATTTAAATCTATTTCAGATAGAACATTAAATAAATAATTCTGATCAACTTTTCCTATATCGTAATCAGCTTCTATATCGAAGTAAGAATTTGAAGTAACTTCAAACCCTTCGTTTTTAAAATATTCCAAAACTTCATCGTTAAGTTTTTTACTATAAGGTGTAAATAGACTTATTTTATTTATATTTAATTTCTTTAAAGCTTTAATTGCAGCGGTACTTGGAGTTGTCACCTCTGCCATAGGTTTTGCAGCTTTTACCTTTTTCTCTATAGACTCATAACCTGCAGCTATTGTTCCAGAGGTACAGCCATAAACAACACAATCGATATCCTGATCAGGTAATATATCTTTTGTTACCTCGGTAACTTTGTTTGACATTTTGATCAAATTTTCTTTTGTTAGCGGGTTATAGCATTCGATACGATTTACAAAAAAATCAACTTCTCTGTCTTTAATTACGTTTATAAAATCTCTTTCAATCATAAAATCGCTAGCAAGCGCAATAAGTCCAATTCTCGGATTTGATTTGGTAATATATTTAGGATCTATTTTTGTTGAATTCATAATTTAAAAGGTGAATATATCAGAAGTTCTTTAATAATCATTAATATTAAAATAGGTATGAATATAAAAGATACTTTCGTAGCTTCCCTGGTGCCTATTTTTTTAGGCTTTGGTTTTGTAATAGCTAAACCAGCATTTGAATCTTTTCCTCCTATTCTTTTAATGGGTATCAGATTTACATTTGCTGCATCATTATTAATTTGGTGGTTTCCAATACCAAAAGGATATTTAAAAAGAATTTTTGCTGCATCATTAGTCGCTAATACGTTGCAATATAGTATTACTTATTCTGGTTTAGATTTAATTGATGCATCTGCAGCAGTTCTTTTGGTTCAAACAGAAGTTCCATTTGGAGTTATTTTTGCTTACTTCATGCTTAAAGAAAAACCAACTATTAGAGCTTTGATTGGTATAGCTATCGCTTTTGTTGGTGTTTATATTTTAACCGGATCTCCTAACTTGGATGGAAAATTTATTGGAATTGGACTTACGATTTTAGGTTCAGCTGTATGGGCTCTTGGGCAAGTTATGGTTAAACCTTTGAGTAAACAAATAAATCCTTTAGCGTTAGTTGCTTGGTTAGCCTTATTCTCTGGACCAATATTAGTGATGCTATCTGCAATAATTGATGGAAATACTATTAATTATTTATCAAATGCAAAATTTGATCATTGGATTATTGCAATTTATATAGGTTTCATCATGCAACCAATTACTTATGGTTGTTTTTATTATGTTTTGAAAAACAACCCACTTTATAAAGTACTACCGATTGTAACTATGGGGATACCGCCAACAGGTTTGTTAGCTGCTATTTTTCTTTTAGGTGAAAAACCAACTCTAGAATTATTTATTGGGGGCACAATAATCATAGTTGGTGTGATTTTAATTGTATTTACAAAAAATAAAAAAGAAGAGGAAATAAAATGAAAATTGGATTTATAGGTTTAGGTAATGTTGGAGGAAAACTTGCGGGAAGTTTATTAAGAAATAACTTTGATCTTACAGTAAGAGATTTAGATGAAACTTTAACAAATTCTTTGAAAGACTTAGGTGCTAAAGTTGCAAAGTCTCCAAAAGAATTAGCTGAACAATCCGATTTAATCATTACCTCTCTTCCTTCTCCTGATGTTTCTGCAAAAGTTATGGAAAGTGAAGATGGAATTCTAAATGGTTTATCAGAGAATAAAATTTGGCTAGAAATGAGTACCACAGACGAAAATGAAGTAAAAAGACTTGGGAAAAAAGTAATAGAAAAAAAGCTATCCCTTTGGATGGACCTGTGAGTGGTGGATGTCATAGAGCAGCAACAGGTAATATTGCTATATTCGTTGGTGGAGAAAGAAAAACATTTGAAAAAATTTTGCCTGCATTAACTGTTATGGGGAGAAAAATATTGCACACTGGTGAGCTTGGTACAGCAAGTGTATTAAAAGTAATTACAAATTATCTAGCATCTGCACATTTAGTTGCATTAGGTGAGGCTTGGACTGTAGCAAAAAAATCTAATTTAGATTTAGCAAAAACTTATAAAGGAATTGCTATTTCCTCGGGTAATTCATTTGTGCATGAAACTGAAAGTCAGGTTATATTAAATGGATCTTATAATATAAATTTTACAATGGATTTGGTTTTAAAAGACACAAGTCTATTTGACAATCTTGCAAAAAAATTGAATGCTCCTTTAGAAATTTCTCCACAAATAGTTGAAATTTTTAAAGATGGTCAAAAAAAATATGGCTCAAGAGCTTGGTCGTCAATGGTTGTGAAAAGGATGGAGGATTTAAATAATATTAATTTTAGAGCTAATGGTTTTCCTGATGAGTTGGTTGATAATGAACCTGAGGAAAAAGGATATGAAATTTAATTAATGTGTTAAGATAAAAAATGTTAGATAAAAGAAAATTTTACATAAATGGTCAGTGGGTTGATCCAATTAAAAAAAATGATTTTGAAGTCATTAATCCATGCAATGAAGACCCGTTTGCTGTTATTTCTTTAGGTTCAAAAGAAGATACAGATTTAGCTGTTAAATCAGCAAAAAATGCCTTTGATACTTGGAAAGAAACTAGCAAAGAAGAAAGGCTCAGTTTACTTGAAAAATTATCATCAGTTTATAAAAAAAGATTTAATGAAATGGCTGAGGCTATTTCTCTTGAAATGGGTGCGCCAATGGATTGGTCAAAAGATGTTCAAACAGCTTCAGGGAAAGATCATTTAGATGATTTTATTTTAAGATTAAAAAATTTTAAATTTGATGAACACTTTGATAATAAATCAAATAATCATATCTATTATGAGCCAATTGGAGTTTGTGGATTAATCACACCATGGAATT
>CACJQX010000026.1 GCA_902595595.1 uncultured Pelagibacteraceae bacterium
TTTTAAACGTATTATTGAAAATACGTATTTGCCAATTTCTATCTATCAACTGCCTCAAGTAGTAAAATGTAATATTGAGCCTGAAACATTAAAAATATTAAAAGATAATTTTCACGATAGAATTCAATTATTTAAAGATACTAGTGGAAAAGATAATGTTGTTAATTCTGGAATTAATTTTAATGATTTAATATTTTTAAGAGGAGCAGAGGAAAATTATTTTGATCATTTACAACCACACGGAAAATATGATGGATTTTTATTAAGCTCAGCAAATTGTTTTGGGAAAATTTTAAGAGAAATTTGTAATAATGTTGAACAGGGTAATTTTAGAGATGCAAAAAAGATGTCTCAAGAGCTAAGTGAAATAATTAGAGTTTCATTTTCAGAAGGTCAAAAACTAGATTTTGGAAACCCTTTCTCTAATGTAAATAAAGCCTTTGCTCATGTCTTGATTAATAAAGATAATCTTAGCTGCAAAACATGTTTTGATAGAAATATACCTGGTGAATTTCTCAATGATATGTTTTTATTATTAACTAAACACAATTTAACTAAATCTCTAAACGTATAACTCAAAAGATCTTAATTTTAGTATTTTCAGCCAATCAAAATTTGATGCATGACACGTCCAGGCATAAGTGTGAAAAAGCCTGTTAGGATTAAAGCGAAAAAATATAAACCGATCATTACTTGTTTGTGACGTTTAATATTACCAACTCTTACAAAGTAAATTCCAAGACCAAGAGAGAAAATTGTCCACAAACTCAATAAATGTATAGGGCTATAAGCACCCCATAATTTTATCTCATGTATAAATACAGAAGATATCGCTACAATCAGCATTAAGCCTACCCATATACGACCTAAAAATTTATGAATTGCTCCACCTTTTTTCATAGAAAGTTGAATACCACCTAAAATTATAGCAATCATTGCCATAATAGCATGAAGTGGGATGGGGTGAGTTTCACTGAATAACAAAGTCACTTCTTTAATTTCCTAATCTCTTTGAAACACCTTGTTCTTGTTGTTTGTTAAACTCATCATCGTTTAAGTTATACAACTCCTCTATTCTTAGGTTTTTAGTTGTGATTGTTGGAACATTATTATTTTTCATTCCTAAATGTCTTGCATAGACAGCTTGTTTTTTGCTCGTTTGATGAGGTTGAAAATCTTTAATGTCTTCAATAGTAACTTTATCTCCTTTAACAAGATAACCACTTTCAACTGCTTCATTAAAAACTTTAATGCCTTTTTTAGTTCGCATCACTGCAGCATTAAAACCCTCATCTTCTCCTTTAGGTGAACCTCCTCTCCAAGTATCTAGCGCTGCAATATCTGAACTTTCTCCAATTGCATCGGGGCATATTTTACATCTAAATGGAACTTTCCAATTACTTTCATCACCCCAAAAAGAATTATAATCTTTATCAAACTCTCTTTGGTCTTTTGTTTTGATATACATTCTTCCAGGGTTACCAAATCCTCTGTATCTAAATTCTTCTAATTCTTGTTCTTTAACATCAAAGCTATCAATAAATTCTTGTGATTTTGTAAGTTCTTGAAAGCCTCCACAAACAAGAGTGAATATGTATTTACAGTACTCATCAACCCTTTCATCTGATTTGGCAAGTAATCTAATAGCTCCTGCATCACAAGGTTTACCAACAAAAGCAAAGGTTTGTTTTTTGTCTAAGGCTTTATGAAATTCACTTAAAGGTGAGGATGGACCGTATCTTGATCTACTTTCACAGTTAATTAAGTCCTCTTTATTATAACTGTATTTTACAATGTTTCGCATAGGGTTATCTTTGTCCCCTGCTGTATGCATAATAAAATCAACTTTCTTTTGTTCTAACAAATATAAAGACAAACCATTTAACAAACCACCTGTTGAACTTTGAAATCTAATCTTTGGATCAGTAGACCATGAATAATATAAATCAAAATAATTTCCCCAAACCAAATCTTTATTGGATCCTTCATTTTCTTTATGATCTTCAGGTCCTTCAGCAATAACTCCAGGACAAACTTTTTTAATTTTCTCTAAGGTTTCATTAGTAATTGGTGTTAATTCTTTAGGTTCTAAATTACCTTTGTCACTCATTTCCATTTGAAGAGAATTTCCTGCAATACTTTTACAAAGTCCGCAGCCAATACAAAGGCCATTTTTTACAATATCATCTAAAGAATTAATTTTTGTCATTACTCTTTATAAGATGGGTCTTTTGCATCACATCTTCTAAGTAATGCTGGCCACTCGTTTAAACCTGGTGAAAATAGATCATATTGTTTTTGAGATAATTTCCACATCTCCTCCGTCGCTCTTTCAAGAGGTAGCCCTGAACCTGTTGCTTGTACTGCAACCTCACACATCCTAATTGCATAATACATGTTCATAAAAGCTTCCCCAGCTGTTGCACCAACAGTTAAAAGACCGTGGTTTTTCATAATCAAAACCTTATTGTCTCCCATGTTTTCAGCAATTCTTACTCGTTCATCTTTATTAATCGATAATCCTTCCCACTCATGGTAACCAACTTTTCCATAAAGCATTGAACTATCTTGTACTAAATGAGGGATACCATCTTTCAATGCCGTTGCAGCTAAAGCTGAAGGAGGATGTGCATGAAAGACAAATTTAGCATCAGGATGATTTAGATGAATAGCACTATGAATAATAAAGCCCGCAGTATTAGCTTTTTCAGGTCCTTCTAAAACTTTACCATGTTCATCTACTTTAATTAAGTTTGATGCTTTTACTTCTTCATACAACAAACCCATCTGATGCATAAAAAATGTATGATCTGTTCCAGGTGCTCTTGCAGTGATATGGTTCCAAACCGTATCATCCCAACCCATCATATTGGTTAATCTAAACATGGCAGCAAGATCTACTCTTACTTTCCAATCTGCCTCACTTATATTGTTTTTCATCGTCCCTCCTTTGAAAAAGTTAATTTATTATTTTTTTCTAAAAGTTTAATCACTTTTAAGTGATTAGAATTTGGTCCATATTTTTTAATTGCTTTGTTATAAATTTTTGAAGTTAAATTCATTATTGGGAGTTTTAATTTTTGAAGTTTAATAATTTCATTAGCAAGATTTAAATCTTTCACCGATAAACCTAAAAAGAAAGATGGATCATAGTCTCCATTGATCATGTTAGGGCCGTATCTTGTTGAAGTATAACCACCACTTGCACTTTTATCGATAATCTCTAACATTGTTTTTGGTTTAATCCCTGACTTTACCCCAAGCATCAGCGATTCTGAGAGTGATAAATAATTTAAATAACAAAGGCTAACTTGTGCAATTTTAGCAGCATAACCAGCACCTGGTTTATTTAGATAATAAATATTTTTACCCAATATATTAAAAACAAACTTAAGCTTATTAACTGTCTTTTTATTACCACCAATAAATATTGATAAATCTCCTGATTGAGCCTTTAAATTTCCACCTGATATCGTTGCATCAACAAATTGATTCATTTTTTTACTTAACTTTTGTTTTAAAAGATTAAAGCAAGTTAAAGAATTGGTAGAACAATCAATCCAAATTTTATTATTACCTAATTGATGTATGATTTTACCTTTACCAATTGATAATGCTTTAATTTGTTTTGGTCCAGGAACACAGGTAATAATTACATCAGAAAATTTGATTAATTCATCTAATGAGCTTGTTGCTTTACCTTTTTTAGATTTAAATTGTTTTAAAGATTTAGCACTTACATCGTAACCCAATAAATCTATTTTTTTAGATTTATGTAAGTTTAATGCCATCGGCATCCCCATATTTCCTAAACCAATAAAACCTATTTTCATATCAATCCATTAACCCATCTACTTCAACATTATTTCGCTCATAATGAATTGGAAGTGCTTTACCGTAAACTTGTTTAGAGTGCTCTGGTTTGTTTACTCTGTAATTATCTTTTACATATGTTGGTAATGCAATGTAACGAGAAGTATTCCCTTCTATTTTTGTAACTCTATGCATTGAAAATCTTCCTTTAAATATTTGAAGATCCCCTGGTTGAAGGTCTAATGATTTAACTTTATCTCTTGAACCTCGAAGAACTTTAGTAACCTCATCAAAGTTTTCATTTTCAACACTTCTTAAATCAGGTGAGTATTCAAACAATCCTCCCTTTTCAGCTTTTTGAACTAAAATACTTAAAGTAAATTCATTTCCATCAAAGTGCCAAGGAAAGTAATGATCCTTATGCATGATACTATATGGATTTTTTCCTAAAGGATCCGACCATCTATAAAGAGGAAAAACTCCTAAACTATCTGAAACAAATTTTAGCATTTCTTCAGACTCGTAAATTTTATTTAAATCAGATTGCTCTTCTAAATCATCTGAATTGATGTATCCGCTTTCTCGAAATGAAAAAACTCTTTTTGGATGATCTTTAGATAAATTTTCATCATCTTTTGAAAAGTAAGGGTTATGATGATCTTTAGTCCAATGAGTTTTAGGAAGATTTCTTTCAACTTCTTCCTTCATTCTTTTCAAAGATTCGCTAAGTACAAATTTTGGAAGTACACAGCATCCATCTTTATTAAGTAGCTTTCTATTTTTAACAATTAAATCTTTATACTCTCTAGATCCTGTCTGATCAATTGGGTAATCTCTTAAGTTTACAATATTTTTTATTTCCATAATTCTCCTTTAATTAAAATTAATTTTTTAAATAAAGAAGTGATTACAATTTCGTGGGTGTTGAAGAATTTATATGATTTTTACAGTCTATTTTTTGAAGTAATAAATTAAATAGATTAGATGATAACTTAGTACTCAAACCAACTCTAGCTAGTCTATGACAATGAGTAAAAAGGTTAAGATTCATGTTCAAACGGTATTATATTTTCTACTCCAGGTAAACAAATTTTAATTATAAAATAATCGAAAATTACATTATTATAGAGAGAAATAATGCCGTCATTTGATGTAATAAGCAAAATTAATTATCAAGAATTTGATAATGCTTTAGCTAATTGTTTAAGAGAAATCAGTAATCGATACGATTTTAAAGGACTTCATATTTCAATTGAACGAAAAGATAAAACGGTGACTACCATTGCCCCTGATGAATTAAAATTAAAGCAAGTAAATGAATTATTACAAACCCATTTAGTTAGAAGAAAAGTAGATCCTAGAGTATTAGAGATTAAAAGCTCTGAAGGAGCTTCAGGAGGATCCATTAGACAAGTCAGTGAATTAAAAGAAGGTATTAGCCAAGAAAATGCTAAAAAAGTTATTGCTGACATTAAAAAACTTAAACTTAAAATTCAGATTAAAATTCAAGGCGATGAATTAAGAGTAGATGGCAAAAAGAAAGATGATCTTCAAGAAGCCATAGCTGCAATCAAAGCAATTGATATTGGGCTTCCAATTGATTTTGTTAATTTTAGAGACTAATTAAACTTTTTGAATTAAAGAAGCGCTATTATTTGTAGGCTTATTAACATCTTTTGATACTTCATGAAAAATTAAATTAGGAATTTTACGTTCCTTTAAAAATGTAGAACCTTGTAATTCTAAATTTAAATAACGATTAATATCAGCTTGATTTAAAATAACTGGTTGTCTGTGATGAATTTCATTTATGTTTTCTTTTGCTTCCTCTGTAATTAAACAAAACTGATCATTTTCAAAGATCCCAGCAAAATAAATAACATTTGTGTCCTCACGAGTAAAATAGTGTGGTGTTTTTTCTTTTTCTTCTCTTTTCCATTCATAAAAACCATCTGCAACTGCAACACATCGGTTGTTTTTAATCAATTTTTTAAATGAAACTTTTTCATCAATGGTCTCAAGTCTTGCATTAATCAAAGCTTTAAAATCTTTATCTTTAGCCCAACTAGGCACTAAACCCCATTGTAGATTTTCTAAAGTATTTCCATTTTTATATTTTTTTATGACAGGCAGTTTTTGATATGGATGGGCGTTATAGTTTTCAGTATCTTCAACCTGAATTGCAGATTTTACTAATTTATTTGTTTTTGTTACGGGGTTTTTTACTACGTATCTTCCACACATTATATTGTTTGCTGTTTCATTAATTCTTCAATTTGCTTAATCATTATTTTTGGTGATCTCATAGCGGGATAAATTTCTTGAGCTTGTTCATAACTTCTTATTGCTTTTTCATAATTCTTAAGCTGAATATTTACTAAACCCTGTCCTGCTAAAGCTCCAAAGTGTCTTTGTTCTAAGGCTAATACTTGATCTATATCATTTTGAGATTTTTCAAATTCTCCCAGCATATAAAGCACAGTTGCTCTTTTATTCCACGCCTCAGCCCAACTTTGATCTAGATTAATAACCTCAGTAAAAATATCTTTAGCTTTTATATAGTTTTGATCTCTCACAAATTGAGAACCCTCCTCTAATCTTGCAGTAAGTTTTTCATCTGTTGGATGAGTGCTCCATAAGGCCCAAATTTCTTGTTCAATTATAAAAGCTACTTTTGATTTATTTGCTTTTAACTCATTAAATAATTGGTTCAGTCTAGTATCTCTTTCGTTTGCTAAAGAACTAACTTGTGAAAATAAATAAAATAAAATTACTAAGAATAACTTCTTCATATTGAGATATTATCAAATATT
>CACJQX010000027.1 GCA_902595595.1 uncultured Pelagibacteraceae bacterium
AACATTTAAAGAAATGGAAAAATGGGATGGTCAGGAATTGCCTCCAGAAGAAGTTTTTGCAGCTTTTTACTATGATTTTAAAGTTCTTGTTGAAAAACAAGAACACGGAAAACTTGGTCAAAGATTAAATAAAGAAAAAAACGGGTTTAATTCCATTACGAAAAAACTTTTTAGACAAATTAAAAGAAAGAAGATTGATGAAAGCATAAGTATTAAAGAACAGGTAATGAAAGTTCACAAGCGTTGGAGAAATGTTGAGTATTGGCAAGCAATTAAAAGAACTGCTCCACCATATACAATGTCAAAATACTTAAAAGGTATGGATATGTATTATGCTGCCGATGGAAGTATTGCTCAAGTTGATGAAGATAGAAGAATACATAGGATTCTTTGGCTAAGAACTCTTGAAATAGCTTTTTTTGTTACTCTATTTTGCTTCTTAATGGGTTATCCAATTGCGCATTTGCTTGCAACTTTGCCTATGAAATATTCAAATTTATTAATGATTTGCGTGCTTTTACCTTTCTGGACGTCGTTACTAGTGAGAACTGCTAGTTGGATGATTTTGCTGCAACAGCAAGGAGTGGTTAATGATTTTTTTGTAATGATAGGTTTATTTGCAGACGATAATAGGCCAGAAATGATGTATAATAAAGTAGGTACTTATGTTGCAATGACGCAAATATTGTTGCCTTTTATGGTTCTCCCACTTTACAGTGTAATGAAAACGATCTCTCCTAGTTTAATGAGAGCTGGAAAATCATTAGGAGGGACTCCTTTTGTTGCTTTTTGGAAAGTTTATTTTCCATTGACTATTCCAGGTATTGGAGCAGGCTGTTTATTAGTCTTTATTTTAGCAATTGGTTATTACATTACTCCAGCTTTAGTTGGTGGAGCATCAGGAACTTTAATTAGTAATCAAATTGCATTCCACATGAAACAAACTTTAGATTGGAGCTTTGCATCTGCAATGGGATTAATGTTGCTTAGTGGAGTTTTAGTTATTTACTGGATTTATAATAAATTGGTTGGAGTTGATAATATTAAATTAGGATAGTTATGGCGTTACCAAGTTACACAGAAACTAGATATAAAATTTGGCATTATATTTATATTGCTATTTGTACTTTCGTATTTTTCTTTTTGATTGCACCTTTGTTTGTTATTTTCCCACTGTCATTTAATGCAGAAGAGTTTTTAGTTTTTTCAGAGGGAATGAAAAATCTTGATCCAGATGCATTTTCTTTAAGATGGTATAAAGATATGATTTATGGAACTAAAAATCCTTGGGGATTAGCTGCAAAAAATAGTTTTATAATTGCAATATTTGCAACTATTGGATCAATCATTTTAGGCACTTTAGCTGCTTTAGGTTTAAGCAGTAGGCATATGCCCTACAAAGGAATTATTATGGCAACTTTAATTTCACCAATGATTGTACCATTAATTATTTCAGGTGTAGCAATTTTCTTTTTTATGGCAAAAGTTGGTTTAGCAGCAACTCACACAGGCATAGTATTGGCGCATATAATATTAGGAACACCATTTGTTGTAATTACTGTTACAGCTACACTTTCTGGTTTTGATCATAGTGTAACAAGAGCAGCTGCTAGTTTGGGAAGTAATCCAGTTAATACATTTATGAAAATTACTCTTCCTTTAATTTTACCTGGAGTAATTTCAGGAGGATTGTTTGCTTTTGTAACCTCCTTTGATGAAGTTGTAGTAGTGTTGTTTTTGGCAGGTTTGGAAAATACAACTATTCCTATACAAATGTGGACTGGATTAAGGGAGCAACTAAGTCCAACAATTCTTGCTGTAGCTACATGTTTAATTATTCTTTCTACATTAATCTTAATTAGTGCTGAATTATTAAGAAGAAGATCTGAGAGATTAAGAGGAATAAATAGATAATTTACCCAAATAATTTATTCATATATAGAAGTTGCTATGGAAATTAAAAAAGTTGTAGTTGTTGGTTCTGGTACAATGGGCAGTGGGATAGCAGCCCACTTGTGTAATGCAGGAGTACCAGTTACTCTTTTAGATTTGACTTCTGAAATCAGCGAAAAGGCTAGAGAAAGAATATATAAATCTAGACCTCCTTTGCTAATAGATAAAAGTAAAATTAATAATATTAATGTTGGAAATATTGATGAAAATTTTGACGTTGTAAAAGATGCAGATTGGGTTGTTGAGGCAGTAGTTGAAAGAATTGATATTAAACACAATATTTACGAGAAGATATTTAATAACAGAAAAAAAGGTGCAATTGTTTCATCAAACACATCGTCAATCCCAATTAAAGTTTTATCAGAAAAGCTAACTGCCGAAGAAAAAAAAGATTTTTGTATAACTCATTTTTTTAATCCAGTTAGATATATGGGTTTATTAGAAATCGTTAAAAATGAAAATAACGATTTAGAAAAAATCAATTCTCTGAAGAAATTTTGTGAAGTTGAACTTGGTAAAGGGGCTATAGTTTGTAATGATACCCCAGGTTTTTTGGGTAATAGAATTGGTGTTTACGCAATGCAAGTTGCTATGACAGAAGCGTTTAAAATGAAACTTTCAATTGAAGAGGCAGATGCCATTTTTGGTAGACCGATGGGAATACCTAAGACAGGAGTGTTTGGGTTATATGATCTAATTGGAATTGATTTGATGGCAGATGTATTAAAAAGCTTTATCAAGGAACTTTCAGATAAAGATGAATTTCAAATTGTTGCAAAAGAAATTCCATTAGTCCAAAAATTAATTGAGACAGGTTATACAGGTCGCAAAGGAAAAGGTGGCTTTTATAGAATTAATAAAAGTGGAGATCAAAAAATCTTAGAAGCAATTAATTTAGAAACCGGAGAGTATTCTGCAACAAAAAAAATAGATTTAGGAATTGAAACTGTTGATATTAATAATTTAATAAATCGAAAAGATAAGTTTGGTGAGTACGCTTGGGTTGTAATTTCAAAAATAATTAAATATGCATCTTCACTTGTTCCAGGAATTACAGATAAGTTCAATGATATTGATGAAGCTATGAGACTTGGTTTTAATTGGGCAATGGGTCCTTTTGAAATGTTGAAATCTATAGGGGTAAAGAATTTCTTTGAAAGAATTGATAACTTTGAAAATAATAACTTTTTAGAAAATTTATCAAAAACAAAAGATGAAAATTTCTATGGAGAAAGACAGCTTTATACAGACATTCAAACTCTAGGAAAAATAAGACCATCAGCAATTAAACTGGATAAAAATAATTCTGCTGAAATTCATCGATTTAAAGATTTTAATATTGTTGAGTTTACAACAAAAGCCTGTGCATTAGATTATGATTCAATGGACGCATTGAAAAATGCAACTGATAAACCTTTAATCATTATTAATGAAAGCATGCAATTTTCAGCAGGTGTGAATTTAAGTTATACTATGAATTTTGCCGACAAAGGAGACTTTAAATCTATTGAAAAATTCATTAAATATTTTCAAGATACTTGCAAAACTTTAAAATATTCTAAACACCCAGTTGTATCGGCTCCTTCTGGACTTACACTTGGAGGAGGCTTTGAGGTTTTAGTTCAAAGTAATTTTGTTGCCTCACACACAAATTTAGTTATTGGATTAGTTGAAACTATTGTTGGATTAGTTCCAGCAGGCGGGGGATGTAAAGAAATGTTGTGGAGATGGTCACAAACAGATGATGCAAAATCAGATCCAGATTATGCCCCACTAAAAGTTTTTGATATTATTGGTTATGCTAAAACAGCTACATCTCCAATTGAGGCTGAGCCATTAAAGTATTTAAGACCAGAAGATAGAAAAATAATGAACAGAAATAGTCTTTTTGAGGAAGCAAAAAATTTAATTAATCAAAATACTGATTTTGCTCCTCCAGAAGAGTGTAAATTTAAGCTTTCTGGAAAGCCGTTGAAAGATAAAATGATTAAGGTTTTAGAAAAATTATACAACGAAAAGGTAATTTTAGATCATGGTATGTGTGTTGGAACTGAGCTTGCAAACGTTTTAAGTGGTGGAGACACTACTCTTGAAAAAGTATTGTCAGAGGATGATCTGTATAAATTAGAACTAGACTCTTTTATGAGATTGATAGAAACAAAACAAACTCAAGAAAGAATCAAACATACATTATTGACAGGCAAACCTTTAGTTAATTAGAATTAAACATTCTAAAGGTTTTAATATAATCAGGTCTTAAAACGTAAATTGCTTTATTACCTGTTTTAATTTTAGTTAATATATCTAAACCATAAACTACCTTACCAATTGGAGTATATTCGCTTTGATAAATTGGAATTTCTTTCAATGTAATAAAAAATTCACTATCCTCTGTATCAAATTCTGTTGTTCTAGCAAAACCTACACTTCCCTCTGTAAATTTAAAATCTTTGCTCAGTTCAGATTTTAACAATCCTAATCCAGACTTTCCGCTACCAATTTTAGAATAATCTAAGTTATTTATGTTTCCATACTCAATATCTCCAGCTTGTACAAAAGTATTTTCTGAAACTTTATAAAAAGCAGAACCATCGTACATTTTTTGTTCAATTAAAATTTTAAATCTTTCCACCGCTTTAGGAGAAATATCTGGATAAAGTTCAATTATTACATTTCCACACTCAACATTCATTACTGCAATATTATCTGGATCATTAAAATTAAGTTTACTTAAATTATTTTTTTCTACAAATAGACATTTATTTTTTAATAAAAAAAAAGATGTAAAAGCAAAAATTGAAAGACAAATTAAAAATATAAATAAAATTTTTTCTGATTTTGAGGTTTTAATAGTTTTAATCATAAAATATTTTTATCTATTTTAGCTAAGTTTAATTTTATAAAATTCACTTTGTTATTTAGGATTTTGTCACTATTAATTTTATTTTCAATTGTTTCCTTATCAGTCATTAAAAATGAAAAAATTTCTGCCATATCTTCAGATGGGATAGATTTAGAATATTCTGTTAAAAAACCATCAGTTTTTTCATATAGATCTAAATTTAATCTATCAGAACAAGTTGAACATTCAGCGTAATTAAATGATTTTAGATTAAAAGAAGAAAATTTATCCTCATCGAAATATTCAATGTGAGTATTTTGTATCATATGAAAAATTTCATGGTGCATCATTCTTTCAAAATATTTTTTATTAAAATTAATATCTAAAATTAATGTCCTGTTATTATTATCAGGTATCCCCCCAGTATTAATTTCAGAGATGAATAAATTTTCACAAAATACAATATATTTTAATTTTATCTTATTAAGAAATTTAGCATTATATCGATTAAGATTTTTTTCAATTAAAGGAAATTTTGAATTTAAATTATTTATATTAACTTTATCGCAAGAAATGTTCTTATTTATACCAATTTTAAAATTACCTTTAGCGCTTAAATAACGAATATTATTATCGTTTTTTAATTTATAGATTTCTAAATTTGGAATTTTTATCAAATTATAAATTTCATTAGCATTTACATGCGAAATATGAAAAATAAGAATAAATAAAAATAAAATTTTCATTAAATTATTATAGACGAATTAGATGAGATAATATTATCTTAGATTATTAAAAAATGAAAAAAGAAAGAAACAAAAATCCAATTCAACCAGTTAGCGGAACTAAAGTTCCAAGATTTGCTGGCCCAAGCACATTTGCAAGATTACCTGAACTAAGAGATGTGGAAAGTTGTGACGTTGCAATTGTTGGAATTCCGTTTGATGCTGGCACAAGTTATAGACCCGGAGCAAGATTTGGTCCACAAAGCATCAGGCAAGCTTCTAGACATTTAAGAACTAATTATCATCCTAATTATGATGTTGAGCCTTTTAAAATCCAACAAGTAGCTGATGCTGGTGATATCGCTTGCAACCCATTTAGTATTGATGAAGCAATTAAACAAATAGAAGTGGGCGCAACAGATTTATTAAATAAGGTTGGAGGAATTATAAGTTTAGGGGGAGACCATACTATTGCTGTACCATTGTTAAGAGCAATCAATAAAAAAAATAAGGGCCCTGTATCTTTAGTTCATTTTGATGCCCACTTAGATACTTGGGACACATATTTTGGCGCACCTTATACTCATGGAACCCCATTCAGAAGGGCTAGAGAAGAAGGATTATTTTTAGATGATGCTTCTATGCATGTTGGAATTCGAGGCCCACTTTACAGTAGAGATGATATTAAAAATGATGAAAGTTTTGGATTTAAAATAATTCATTGTGATGAGTTTCAAACAGAAGGCACAGATAAAATAGCAGAAAGAATTAGA
>CACJQX010000028.1 GCA_902595595.1 uncultured Pelagibacteraceae bacterium
AGAGGTATTAAATAGAAGGTTCAGGAGAGCAGTTCAAGAAAAAGATAATTACCTTGCTTTTCCTGATTTGGTTCTAGTAGATGGGGGAAAAGGTCAATATTCAGTAGCTAGAGAGAGCCTTAATGAATTAGGACTTCACGACATTCCAATTATTGCAATAGCAAAAGGTAAATTTAGAAATAGTGGAAATGAAACTTTTTTTCACAATGGCAAAGAATACAAATTTACGAGAAACGACCCTACCCTATTTTTTCTTCAACGAATAAGAGATGAATCACATAGATTTGCCATAAGCGCTCACAGAGCAAAGAGAAAAAAAGGTATTAGTAAATCTTTATTGGACCAAATAGAGGGCATTGGATCTATAAGAAAAAGGGCTTTATTGAACCATTTTGGATCGGCAAGATCGGTAGAGTCTGCTAGCTTAGATGAAATAAAATCAGTAGAGGGTGTAGAAGAAAAAGTAGCAAAAAAGATATATAACTTTTTTCACGAATAATTATGTTAAAAAAAATTCCAAACATATTAACGATAGGGCGAATAATAATTGTTCCTTTTTTTGTTTTAGCTTTTTATCTTCCAGGATTTTATGGTGATCTTACAGCTTTAATATTATTTATTATTGCATCATTTACAGACTTCTTAGATGGTATGTTGGCTAGAATGTTTGGAGTAGAGTCAAAACTAGGTGAATTATTAGATCCCATAGCTGATAAAATTATTGTTGCTACGGCATTAATACTTCTAGTTATGGATGGAACAATCAGAAATTATGAGGTAATTGCAGCAATAATAATTCTTACAAGAGAAATTTTAATTTCAGGTTTAAGAGAATTTTTAGCAAAGGGAAAAATAAAACTTCCTGTTTCAAACCTTGCTAAAATTAAAACAGTATTGCAAATGGTATCAATTGCTCTTTTATTGTCTGGAGATACTGGAAATAAAATCATTAATTTTCAAGATTATAACGCACAAACAATAGGTATAATTCTTTTGTGGTTATCCGCCGCTTTAACACTTTTTACTGCATATGATTATATGCGAAAAGGTATTGATCACGCTATGTCTGAGGACAGTAAAGACTAGGCTGCTTTTTTCTTCCTAACTAATGTCTGATAACTTTCATTTAAATCAATAATAGTATCACAAACTTTAAATTGATTTTCAGCAATACAAGATACTGGTGTTACCTCTGCTGCCGTTCCTGTTAAAAAACATCCAACAAAATTAGGTAATTCAGTTGGACTAATTTTTCTTTCATGTACTTTTATATTTTTTGATTTTGCAATTCCAATTACAGTTCTTCTAGTAATACCATCTAAAAAAGAATCTGGTATTGGAGTGTGAATTTCTCCATTTTTATCTTTGAAAAAAATATTTGCCCCAGTTGCTTCAGCTATATTCCCTTCATGATCAAGCATTAAAGAATCTGTGTAACCTTGCTTTTCTGCTTCATGTTTTGATAAAGTACAAATCATGTAAAGACCTGAGGCCTTTGTATCCCATGGTATTGTATTAGGTGCTGGTCTTCTCCAATTTGAAATATTTAATCTTATTCCCTCTACTTTTAGTTTAGGATCAAAATATGATCCCCACTCCCATGTTGCAATCGCAACATGTATTTTTGTTTGTTGTGCAGAAATAGCCATCATCTCACTACCTCTCCAAGCAACAGGTCTTACATAACCATTCTCTACTTTTTGGGTTGCGATAATTTTATTCGATGCATTATTGATTTCTTCTTCTGTATATGGAATTTCAAAACCCATTCTTCTAGCAGAATGAAAAAATCTAGCTGTGTGCTCTTCTAATTTGAAAATTGAACCATCATAAACTCTCTCACCCTCAAATACACAACTAGCGTAGTGCATACCATGGCTTAAAACATGTAGTTTAACGTCAGCCCAATCAACTAATTCGTTGTTGTACCATATTTTTCCAGATCGCTTGTCGTAAGGTATCATGTGTGAAAATTTTTTTAATTTATAAATGAAAAATATCTTTGTATCTTTAATATGTCAATATAACTTACCTATTATGAAAGAACTTTTATATTTAAAAGATGACCAGCTTAAAGATCTAATTGAAAAACTATTCGTAAGCTATAGAGAAACCTTTTCTGACTCTAAAAAAATATTAGATAGATATTCAATTGGTTTAGCACACCATAAAGTAATTCATTTACTGTCAATGTATGAGGGGATCTCAATTTCTGATCTGCTTAAGAGATTAAAAGTAACAAAACAAAGCTTAAATCGTGTTCTCAAAGATTTGATTAAACTTGAAATCGTCATTTTTAAAAAAGATGACCAGGATACTAGAGTAAAGCATGTTTTTCTTAATGATAAAGGTAAAAAAATTTTTAATGAAATTTTTAATTTACAAAAAAAGAGAATTTATAATGCTTTATTAAATTCAAGTTCAGAAGAAGTTATTAATTTTGATAATGTACTAAGTAAAATAATTAATGGATAATTTTATTGCACATATACTAGTGGTTGATGATGATGATGGAATTAGATCTCTTGTAAAAAAGTATTTAAATGAAAATAAATTTTTAGTCACTACTGCTGAAAATTCAGAAAATGCATCAGAGAAAATAAAAATAATTAAGTTTGATTTAATAGTTTTAGATATCATGATGCCTGGTAAAAGTGGGCTTGATTTTTTAAAAGAAAATAAAAAAAAATTAGATACACCAGTTATACTTCTGACTGCCAAAGGTGAAGCAAGTGAAAGGGTTGAGGGGTTAGAGATTGGTGCTGATGATTATTTACCGAAACCATTTGAGCCGAAAGAATTAATTTTAAGAATACAAAATATATTAAATAAAACTATCAAAACAGATCAGAAAAGAGTTATAGAATTTGAAAATGTGAAAATTGATTTGAATAAACTTTTAATATTTAAAAGTGATAAAGAATTTAAGATTAATGCAACGGAAAAAACGATTTTAGAAAAAATGATTAATAACCCAGGCAAAACATTTTCTAGAGAAGATATAGGTCAATTAATCAATTTAGATAAAGAGAGATCAATAGATGTTATTATTACTCGGCTTAGAAAAAAAATTGAAATTGATCCAAAAAATCCAAAATTTTTGCAAACAATAAGAGGTGCAGGATATGTTCTCTGGATTGAGTAATTACTTAAAAAAAATATTACCAAAAAGATTATTTTATAGAGCACTTCTTATAGTTGCTATTCCAGTTTTGGTTTTGCAATTAGTAATTACAATTGTTTTTTTTGATAGCCTTTGGATCAAAACAAACAAAGGTATGACAAGAACCTTGGTAAATGAAATTAGTACATTTATTGAGGGATATGAAAGTGAGCAAGAAAATAAACAAGAGTTACTAGATCTTTTTTCCATATTTTTAGATTTAAATATTGAGTTCACCAATAACGAAAAATTACAAAATACAGATACTGAAAGATGGTTTAGTCCTATAGATAGAACTTTAAGAAGAGAACTAAAATCTAAATTTGGATTAGATGAATACTGGTTTGATACAACAAGTTACAAAGAATTAATTGATTTAAGAATTAAATACGAAGATGGTTATTTTAAATTTTTAGTGCCTAAAGATAGGGTTGCAAGTTCTTCAGCAAGAATATTTGCACTTTGGATCACAGTACCTGCAATTATAATGGTGATCATTTCTCTAATATTTTTAAAAAATCAAACTAGACCAATCACCAACCTAGCTCGTGCGGCTGAAAGGTTTGGTAAGGGAGAAAATATTGAGGAGTTCAAACCTTCTGGAGCCCTTGAAATAAGACAAGCAGGACATGAATTTGATAAAATGAGAAAAAGAATTGAAAGACACTTAAATCAAAGAACAGAAATGTTATCTGGAATAAGTCATGATTTAAGGACACCCTTAACAAGGATGAAACTACAATTGGCTTTTATAAAAGATCAAGAAACTGTTAATAAATTGACTGAAGACATCAATGAAATGGAGAAAATGCTAAATGAATATTTGCAATTCACCAGCTCATCATATGTTGAAAAAGATGGAATGTTTAATCTATCTGAATTAATTTCAGAAGTTATTGAAAAATATAATAACAAAAATATTTTACAAAACTTAACGCCAAGAATTTACTTTAATGGCAGGAAAAATTTAATTAATAGGTGTCTTAATAATCTAATTGATAATTCACTGAAATATGCAAATAAAGTTGAAATTAGCTTAAGTAAAAAAAATACAAACTTATTCATTATTATTGATGATGACGGTCCTGGAATATCAAAAGATGAGTATGAAAATGTATTTAAACCTTTCTATAAAATAGATAAGGGTCGAGCAGACTCTAAATCAAGTGTTGGCCTTGGCTTATCGATTTCATCAGACATTGTCAAATCTCATGGAGGAAATATAATGTTAGAAAAATCAAAAATGAATGGTTTAAGAGTTAAGGTTTTCTTGCCTGTTTAACTTTTTTAATTTTTTTTTTCTCAAATTTATTTATTTTTTTTTCAAGATTTTCAACACGTTTAGAGAGTACTTCAAACTCATCTTTACTTGTAAGTTTCATTTTAAAAACAAATTCATCTCTTTTGGATTTTAAGATATTAAATAATTCAGTAGTTAAGTCTTTTGAAGATACTAGTCCCTGCTCTATTAATTTAGCAAACTTATCAATTATAAATTTAGAATTTTTCATATTTAAGATATACATTATAAGTATTATTAAAAATGTTCATTAATAATTTTGACCCAGTAGCCTTAGAAATATTTTCTTTAGAAATCAGATGGTATTCTTTAGCTTATATATTTGGAATTATATTAGGCTGGATTCTCGCAAAAAAATTATTTATCCAAGACATAGATGTTAAAAATAAATTTGATGATTATTTAACTTATTTAATTGTAGGTATAATTTTAGGGGGAAGACTTGGTTATATTATTATTTATAATTTAACTTTTTATATAAATAATCCATTAGATATATTTAAAATTTGGCAAGGAGGAATGTCCTTCCATGGTGGATTAATTGGGGTTATTTTCGCATCTATATTTTTCGCTAAAAAAAATAATCAAAACCCATTTTTATATTTAGATGTTGTCGCTTTAGTAGCTCCAGTCGGATTATTTTTTGGACGAATAGCAAACTTTATTAATTCAGAGTTGTATGGAACCATAACTAATGTACCCTGGGCAGTAACATTTATTGAGGTAGATAATCTTCCTAGGCATCCCTCACAATTATATGAAGCACTATTAGAGGGTTTATTTTTATTTTTATTACTAATTTATTTTAAAAATAAATTTTCAAACAAACCTGGTGTGATTTCAGGATTATTTTTAATAATTTACTCAATTTTCAGATTTATTATTGAATTTTACAGAGTACCAGATGAACAGCTTGGTTATATACTTTTAAACTTAACGATGGGGCAAGTAGTAAGTTTAATATTTATAATATCAGGAGTAATCTTATTTTATTTAAAATATGAAACTCGCTAAAACAAATAATTTACCATTAGATCAATTTATAAATTTTGCTCTTTACGATAAGGACAAAGGTTTTTATATGAAAAAAAATCCTTTCGGTGAATATGGAGACTTTATTACTGCTCCCAATGTCACAAGATTATTTTCAGAGATTATCGCAATTTGGATGATTACTTTTTGGAAAAGCATTGGTTCTCCGAAAAAATTTAATTTGCTAGAACTAGGAGCTGGAAATGGTGAAATGATGAAAGTCATAGATGAGACACTTATAAATTTTCCCGAGTGTTACAATGCCTGTAATTTTCTAATTCATGAAAAAAGTGTTTTTTTATTAAATGAACAAAAAAAAAATTTAAATTCTAAAAAATTTTCATGGTTAAAAAACATAGAAAAAATAAACTCAAACCCAACAATTTTTTTAGCTAATGAATTTTTTGACGCCATACCTATCAAACAATTTTTTAAAAAAAAAAATAGTTGGTTTGAAAGATTTGTGAATTTAAGTGATCCAAACAAAGCTGAATTTAAAGAAGAAAAAATTGATATAAAAACAATTGAAAAACATCTTAATTTCGAAATATCAAAAGATCAGAGCGTTATAGAATATTCACCAGATGCATTTAAATATTTAAGAACAATTTGTGACTTAATACAAAAAAATGATGGAGGAATGTTAGTTATTGATTATGGTTATGCAGATAGCAAAATGCATGAAACTCTTCAGGCAGTAAATA
>CACJQX010000029.1 GCA_902595595.1 uncultured Pelagibacteraceae bacterium
GATATGGGGAAGAAATTTATTTAAAAGATAATTTAATATCTTTTCAATCAAAGACGCTTCAAAATAAAAAAGAAAAATTTGTAAACTTGAAACTGGATAAAAATAATAAGAAATTTGACATCAAAGGGTCTTCATACTCAGGTGAAGCTTCTATAAAAAATATTATTGGAAATTGGTGGAGTCATAGAATTTTACAATCAGAAAGCCAAATAAGTCCTATTTCTGGAAGTATAAAAGAACAAATAGTTACTTTTATTGGCAAGGAAAACATTTCAATTAATGGTAAACAATACGAAACTGATCATTTTAAACTTACATCTAAAGATATGACTCTTCCTGAAGATAAAAAATTAAATTTTGACATTTGGCTTGATAAAAAAACTTCAGTTATAGTTAAAGTTACATATAAAAGAATGGGAGATTGGGAATATCGCTTAAAAAATCTTGAATAAAATTATTTATTTATTTATTTTTTTAAAAAGATCGTTCGCACTTATCCATCCAGCCTCTAATCTAGGACCTACAAACCAATCTGCACACACACCTAAATTTAATTTAGTATTCCAATAACTTTTGATTTTAAAGGGCTTAGAGTTTGAGGAATATTTCCAACCATGATTTAATGAATTTAATATTTTTGTTTTTTTAATTCCAGTGAGTTTAAAAAATCGATCAATTAAAATCTTTGAATTTTTTTCTTTATTCTCTCTATTTTTATTTATTTTTTTATTTGCCCATAGGTTTGTGCTTTGTAAAGTCCATAAATCATTATTACTTTTAAATCTTTTTTTACTATTTTCTTTAGCCGCCCACCCTAAAATTTTATCGTTAAATAAATAACTTGATATGTTTTTATTTGTTTTTTTAATTTCGATCATGACTGTAATATTTGCATCCATTTTGATTTTTTGCTTAATGAATGAATCCTTAATAAATTTTTTTGATAATTTTTTTAATTGTGGGAATGGACAAGTTAATACTAATTTATCATAATATTTTGTTTTATTGTTCTTAAAGACTAGCTTCCATTTTTTGTTTACAAATTTAATCTTCTCTAACTCACTTTGAAAATTACAATTTATATTCTTTATTAAATGTTTGCTAATATCATTGTTACCCTTGCGGCCAATTATTTTAACATGATTTTTATTTTCTTTTTTTAATTTGTTTAAAAAAATATGTTTGCCACTCCATTTTTTTAGAATTTTTTTTTTACATAAATTGGTAATAAATTTTTTAAATTGAATTGTTTTTGGAGAAATATATTGTGCACCGTGATCAAATCCTTTAGTCTTATTTAATCTTTTAAAAGAAGATCTTCCACCTGGGCCCCGAGCTTTATCATAAATGTGTACAGAATTTTTTTTACTTAACAAATTAGCTATTGTTGCTCCAGAAATTCCAGAGCCAATTACACAATAACTACTCATTTTCCTGCAACAGTCATACCTTCTATCATCATAGTTGGTGAATTGACTGAATATTCGAATTCTAAATCATTAGCTAAAATAATATTTTTGAACATATCCTTAAAATTTCCAGCAATTGTTATTTCATTAACAGGATATTTAAATTCTCCATCTTCAACTAAAAAACCAGTTGCACCTACTGAATAATCTCCAGTTACAATATTAGAACCATGACCAATAGTTTCGGTAATATAAAGACTTCTTGAATCTTTTTTCATAAGATCCTCATAGCTTATATTTCCTTTTTCAAAATATAAATTGGTAGTTCCACCACTTCTTCCATTTGATTTTAAATTTAATTTTTTTCCATTGTATGTGTCGACAAGATAATTTTTAAGTATTCCATTCTCTATAAGTTGTAATGTATTTGAGTTTACACCCTCTGAATCAAAATTTTGAGAACCCATTCCTTTAATCATATCTGGTTTATCAATTACATTTATCGAATCGGCAAAAACCTGTTCATCAATTTTATCCTTTAAAAATGAAGTGCCTCTTGCAATTGCGGAGGCAGATATTGCACTTGCAAAAACACTTAACATTCCCTTTGAAATTCTTTTATCAAAAATTATGCTGATCTTTTCACTTCCAATTTTTTTAGGGCTCAATTTTCTAATAGTTTGCTTGGCTGCTTTATTTCCAAGATCTATTGCTTGCTTAATATCAGACAAATGACGTTTACTAGAAAATTCATAGTCTCTTTCCATGCTATTTTCATCTTTTGCAACTGTTACACAAGAAGTAGTAAAAGAAGAAGTTTTATAGCCATCACAAAAACCGTCACTATTTGCTAATATAAAATTTGATTTATTTTCGGTAAAACTAGATTCTGTATTTATGATTTGATTATCTGATGAAGCAGATTCCTCTAAATCTTTTAAATATTTTATTTTTTTATCATTTTCAAATCTTGTTTCATCATACAAATTAAGACTACTAATTTGTTTAGCTAATAAATTTTTGTCAGGCAAAGAATTAAATTCATCCTCTGGTGTAATTTTTGTGGTTTCAAAGCACTTTTCAATTAAAGTTTTTATATTTTCATCTAGTAAATTTGATGATGAAATTGATGATCTTCTTTTACCTAAATAAGTTTCTATACTTAATGCCAATCCATCTGATCTATCTGAGGCTTCTAGGGATTTATTTCTAAAATTAACTGTTTCTGAAATTGAGTGACCAACTGTAACACTTGCATCAGTTGCTCCCATTTTTTTTGCCAAATCTAAACAATATGAAGCTTTAGATTTTAGAAATTCTTGATCCTTAACCATAATACTTTAAAGTTTTGTTCCACCAACTGTCATTTTATCAATCAAAATTGAAGGTTGAGCGACTCCCACAGGAACTCCTTGTCCTGCTTTTCCACAAGTTCCTATGCCTGGGTCTAACATCATATCATTTCCTACCATCGATACTTCTTTGAGTATTGATGGTCCGTCACCAATAAGTGTTGCGCCTTTAATTGGAGATCCAATTTTACCATTATTTATTTCGTAAGCTTCAGTACAATTAAATACAAATTTTCCAGAAGTAATATCTACCTGGCCACCTCCAAAACTTACTGCAAAAATTCCTTTATCAACAGATTTGATCATTTCATCTTGAGTTTGATTGCCACTTAACATCATTGTATTTCTCATTCTTGGCAAAACAATATGTCTATAATTTTCTCTTCTTCCAGATCCGGTAGATCTTGTATTCATTAATCTTGCATTATGTCTGTCTTGCATAAAATTTTTGAGAATACCATTTTCAATTAAAACTGTTCGCTCAGTTGGCGTTCCCTCATCATCAATGGTTAAACTGCCTCTTCTATTATCTATGGTACCATCATCAACAATTGTTACTCCCTCACTTGCAACTTTTTCTCCAATAAGATCATGAAATGCTGATGTTTTTTTTCTATTAAAATCCCCTTCTAGACCATGACCAATTGCTTCATGAATTAATATAGCAGGCCAACCAGGTCCTAAGACTACTTTCATCTCACCAGCAGGTGCTGGTTTGCTTTCTAAATTTACTGATGCAATTCTAAAAGCCTCCTCACAAACATTTTTCCAATTATCATTTTTTAAATAATCGTCATAAGATTGTCTGCCACCAATTCCATATACTCCCGTTTCTTTTCTTCCATTTTTTTCCAGCATTACAGAGACATTAAATCTAATTAATGGACGTACATCGGTGAGTGCTTCTCCACCTGATCGAATAATTTCAATTGATTTTTGCTCACCAGCAAAACTAGCAGTCACTTGTTTTACTGCTCCATCTTTTTTTCTTAAAAAATCATTTACTTTATTTAAAACTTCTAATTTCGAGTTTAAAGATTTTTGTTCAATTGGATTAATATCTTCATAAAATTTTTTATTTGATTTTGGAATTTCATGATTATATGTGCCTTTAATTGATTTAAGAGTTGATTTAAGATTTTCTGAGGAACTTTTTAATGAATCTTTTGATATTTCGTTAGAATATGAATAAGCAACAACCTCGTTTGAGATAGCTCTGAAGCCAAATCCTAAATCAGAGCTGTAGTTTGAGCTTTTTATTTTATTGTCATCTAAAACAATTGACTCTGATTTTGACTCTTCTAAATAAAGCTCACCATCATCACAATTATTTAGTGTTTCAGATACTATTTTATCTGCATCTTGTCTTGTTAAATCAGATTTGTTAAAGAAATTACTCATTCATCTTAAATAGTGGTTTGTTGATAATTTTCAACTGATCATTTTACGCATGTACAATTTATTACTAAAAGTTAATTATTGTTAAATGAAAGTATTTTTTAATAACTCTTGTAAAATCTGTAGATCAGAAATTAACTTATATAAAAAAGAAAATATCAAAGATATTGACTGGATAGATATAACAAATAATTCAGATGCTGAGAAAGAAACATCTAGAAATGATAAAGAATTATTAAGAAGATTGCATGTCAAGGAGAATGGTAAAATTATTGAAGGTGCGGAGGCATTTCTTCATGTTTGGAAAAAAATTCCAAAATATAAATTTTTATATAAATTTTTCAAACTACCAATAATTTTCACAATCTTTAAATATGGGTATGAAATAATTGCCTTTTTTTTATATTTAAAAAATAAAAAACAACTTAAAAAACTAAGTTAAAAAAAATATTAAAAATTCACTGAGTAAAGACATAGATAATAAAAACATAATTAATAAAATTGAATACATAAGAGTTATAACTCTATTTCTTTTTCTCCTTAATCTAACAAAAGTTTTATCATCTAAATCTGAAATATCCCTTTCACCAACTACGGGATAGTCATAACTCCATCGCCATGTAGATTGGCCTAATCTAGAGTCGAGACTGTTAAAATACCTTATCCATGCAAGAACATATTTTAATACTAGATACAAAATAATCATTAGTATTGAAGAAAGTAACATTCTTAATAGTACTTAATTATGTATGATAATTTAATTGATATTTTTGGCTCTTTTTCTTGCGATTAACTGTGTAAGAGCATCAACCATGGTATCTGAGGCCTTAAATATTTCATTATTTTTAAACTCATGAGAAATATTTTTTTCTGGATTAGTTTTGTCTTCAATAACTATTCCTTCATCTGGTGAATTATTTTTTATATAAATTAATAATAGCCATTCATCATCTGAGGCTTCATCCCATTTAACAAATATTTCTCCTGTTTCAAATCTTCTGTCTATACATCTAAAGATAGACATATGTCTTGTTATATGTCTTTTGTTTAACTGAAAGACTAAACTACTAGCACTTCTGTAAAAACTTTCGAGAGCAAACTCAATTTTTTGTCTAGCTAAAGTATATTCTTTTTCTTTTTGTAAAAGTGTTTCTCTATCTTCATCTCCTTGAATTTTTACTCCTAAGGCCTCTACTCTTTCCCTAATCTTTTGATCTCTAATAATTCGGTATTTTTCTTTAAGTTTTTCTATTCTTTGTTGTAAGCCAGCATAATCCTCTCTCTTTTCTCTTAAAGAAATTTTTTCTAATTTCTCTAATTCTTTAACCTCTCTAACTCTAAATTTTTCAATTTGCTTATCTAATTTTAATTGTTGTAAAAATTTCTTTTGTTTTTCTGCTTGTTCAATTCTTAAAAGAGCTTGTTCTTTTCTTAAGAATAGTTTTATTTCTTTAGTTCTTTGTTTTTCCAATCTAATTTCATCCTTTAAAGCTTGTTCTTTTAATTTAACTTTTAATTCAGCCTCTTTTTGTTTTTCTTTTGCAATTTCGATCTTTTCTAACCTTTCTTGTT
>CACJQX010000030.1 GCA_902595595.1 uncultured Pelagibacteraceae bacterium
GGCACTAACCATGGCCAATATACAATAATTAAGATATCGTACTTTTTTTTTCTATTTAAAAAATATTGAATAAATTTTTTTTTATTTTTAAGATATTTAATATTTTTATTTGTCAAGCTATTTTCACTTGACCAAGTTTCAATATTATATATTTTTTTTTTATTTAAAAAATTTAGTACACTTAAACCAATTGGTTTTCCGATAAGTAAAAGAATTTTTTTATTCAATTTAGTTACTTTTAATTATATTCATTATACAGTCAGAAATATATTTAACTGTTTTTTTATTTAAATTATGTCCACTTGGTAAATTAATTGCATATTTAGATAGTTCTTTTGAAAAATATATATTTTTCGATTTCCACATTGGATAAGTACTAATTGATGGAAACACAGGTCTCGTATCTATGGACATTTTTTTTAATTTTTTTGCAAGAGCTGAGGCCAGAATTCTTTTATTAGACTTTTTAATAAACAACGTTGTCATCCAGTAAACTGATTTTGCAGGATAAAATTCTTCATTTAATACTATAGATTTTGAATTCTTTAAATAATTATTGTACCAGCCAAATATTTCCCTTTTTTTTCTTATTAATTCTTTAATTCTTTTAAATTGTGCCAAACATAATGCAGCTTGAATATTTGACATCGCATATTTAAAACCAACTTTTTCAATCCAAAAAGTATTCTTATTTTTTTTTAAAGTTCTTCCATGAGCAGCTAATTGTTTGATTTTTTTTGATAAAGTTTTATTTGAGGTTAAAACAATACCTCCTTCTCCCGCTACAATTAATTTCGCTCCTTGAAAACTAAAGGCTGAAGCTATACCAAAAGTACCAACAAGTTTGTTTTTAAATTTTGCACCAATTGCTGGGGCTGCATCCTCAACTACATGAATTTTGTATTTATTTGCAATACGCATAATTTCATCCATATCACATGGATGACCATAAAGATGAACTGGAATAATGACTTTGGTTCTTTTTGTAATTTTCTTTTCTAATGATTTAGGGCACATTGTCCAAGTTTTTTTATCAACATCAGCAAAGATAGGTTTTGCTCCAACATATTTTACAACACTAGCAGTTGCAACCCATGTAATATCAGGAACAATAACTTCATCTCCTTTTTTTATTCCTAATGCTGAAAGAATTAGATGCATACCTCCTGTACAACTTGATGTTGGAATTGCATATTTAACTTTAAAAAATTTTTTAAAACTATTTTCAAGTTTAAGTAGATATTTATTCCAATTATTATTCCAACCATTAGATACAGCATCATTTACATATTTTTTCTCTAAATTAGTAATCGAAGGTCCAGCAGTAAGAATTAAATTTTTGTTTTTTTTTATCACAAGGTTCTTTTTTTTATTCAATTTCTGTTTTTAATCAAGTTATGAAAAATTGTAATGTTATAATTAATACTTAAATATGATTGATAAATATATATTTTTTAATAGCAAATTAACTTAAATTATATTAATTGATTGAAATTTCCTCAATTTCAATTATCACACTAAAAAGTCAATTATTGAGTGAGAGTTATTAAATTTTGAATAAAATACACAGTTATCAAATTCTAAATATATTCATTTCAATTTTAATTATCATTTCTTTTGTATTAGGTTTTTATTTTCAAGAGAATTCTAGTGGTGGTGCGACAATAGATTTTATCCATGTTCTAAACAATTTAAACACATTCCATAATAATAGTTTTTTAACAATCAACTGGATCGATTATGAGTCATCAGCTTTACCACTATACTATTTAATAGCATCTCTTTTTTATAACCCCGAGAACTTAATTCCGATAAAAGTTTTTTCTTTGGTTATAGCTATTTCAAGTTTTGTTTTATTCTATTTAATTTTAAAAATGAAATTACAGCTTAACAAAAGTTTAATTTTTGTGATATCAATAACAATACTTTTAAGTCCCTATTTTAGAACAAGCACTTATTGGATAATGGAAGAAAATTTTCCAATTCTAATGAGTCTTTTATCTTTTTATTTTTATTTTTATTCACAAAAAAAATTTAATTATTTTTACTTATTTTTATTAATTTTTTTTTCAGCATGTGCTTTTTTTTCTAGACAAAATTATATTATTTTATCTTTCATTTTATTTTTATTAATTTTTGATTGGGAAAAACTTTTTTCAAACAAAAATTTTGTAATTATATTGTTTTATTTAATCACATTTTCACCAATTTTATATTTTTTTTATATTTGGAATGGTCTTATACCACCACTTCTAGCATCAGAAAAAAGAGCATTAATATTCAACCTTTACAATATTCCATATATAATGAACATTATATTAATTTATTTAATACCCTTCCTCTTGATAAATTTAAAAAATATAATTATTTCATTTAAAGAAAATAAATTACTTATTATTTTATCATTTATTATTTATCTAATATTATTTAATAATTTTGATCCCAAGATGTTTGGAGGTGGTGCAATAAATAAACTTTTATTTTTATTTTTGGATGGGTTGTGGTTAAAATATTTGACCATTGTTATCTCATTTATAAGTTTTTTAATTTTATTTTATTTATTTAGAAATAACAAAATTATTCAGGTTTATTTTATATTAAATATTTTACTTTTTTGTACAATTGACCCCGTTTGGCAAGAATATTTTGATCCTATAAGTCTTATTTTTATGTTAATATTTGGCAATAAATTAAAAAAATCTGATCATTCTTTCAAATTCACATATATTTTAGTTGCCTATTTGAGCTTATTTTTAATTGCTTCCATAATAGATCAAAATTTTATATCAACTTAATAAAATGGTATTATAAAAATTATTAAGTTTACTTTAAATAATATGCTAGTTTCTGATTATATATTAAAATTTTTAGAGAAAAAAAAAGTTAAAAAAGTATTTTTAATTACAGGCGGAGCTATCACATTTGTTGTAGATGCATTTTCAAGAAATAAAAAAATAAAGTATATAGATTGTGGTCATGAACAAGGCTCAGCAATGATGGCAGATGCTTATTCTAGACTTGGACCTAATTTTTCTGCAACAATGGTAACTTCTGGACCAGGAGCAACAAATTTGCTAACCGGTATAGCTTGCTCATGGTTTGACTCAATACCAGGTATACATTTTTGTGGCCAAGTAAATATGAATGAATTATCGGGGGCAGTCAAATCTACAAAAAAAGTTAGACAAGTTGGATTTCAAGAAACTGATATAGTTAGTATGGCAAAACCAATTACAAAATTTGCCTACAGAATAAAAACAGAAAAAGAAATACCTTATATTCTTGACAAAGCTTACGATATATCTACCTCAGGAAGACCAGGGCCTGTTTTAATTGATATACCAATGAATTTCCAAAGAAAATTAATAAATCTAAAAAAATTAAAAAAATATAAATCCCAAAAAAAAATAAATAATAAAAATCTAAAAGATAAAATTAATACTACATATAATTTGTTTAAAAAATCTAAACGACCTGTAATTATCTTAGGGGGTGGTATAGAAATTTCAAAAAGTAGACATTTGCTTGATAAATTGTTTTCAAAATATAAAGTCCCTTATGTTACTACGTGGAGTGGTAAGGATTGTTGTTATCATGGGCAAAAAAATTATATTGGAACAATTGGTGTATACGGAAGTAGAGCAGCAAACTTTACAGTTCAAAATTCTGATTTGATTTTAAATATTGGGAGTAGACTTGACACAAGGATTACAGGTGGAAACCCAAGTTCATTTGGAAGAAATGCAAAAATAGTGAGTGTTGATATTGATAAGTATGAACTTAATAAAAAAAGAGGACTAAATAATTTTCTAAAAATAAATTTTGATGTCAAAGATTTTTTAAATCAATTTATTTTAAAGAATCAATATGTATGTGATGTTTCTTGGTTAAAAAAATGTAATAATTGGAGAATTAATTATCCTGAAGTTTTAAAAAGCTGGCGAAAACAATCAAAATTAGTAAATCCATATTATTTTGTTGAAACTTTATCTGAGGTGTTAAATAGAAAAGATATAATAATTGCAGATGATGGAGCCCATTTAACTTGGGCTGTTCAAGCATTTAAAATCAAAAAAGGTCAAAGATTTTTTTCTGCATTCGGAAACTCTCCAATGGGGTATGCATTACCAGCTTCTATTGGAGCGTCTATTGCTAAAAATAGACAAAGAATCATATGTATAGATGGAGATGGAAGTTTACAAATAAATATTCAAGAGCTTCATACTTTATCTAAAAACAATTTACCAATTAAAATCTTTATTTTGAACAACAACGGATATGGTATAATTAAACAATTTCAGGAACTTTATTTATCAAAAAGATTTGAGGCGTCAGGCAAAGGTGTATCCAATCCAGATTATAAAAAAATCTCAAAAGCTTTTAATATAAATTATACAAAAATAAAAAATCATCAAAATTTAAAACAAAAATTAAAAAAAATATTAAAGTCAAATACAGCAGAGCTTGTAGATGTTGCTATAAAGCCTGATCAAAAAATAATTCCAAAATTACAATTTGGTAAACCAATTGAAGATTTATCTCCTTTATTGAGTCGTAAAGAGTTCAATGAAAATATGATTGTCAAAAAAATCAAAAGTGACAAAAAAATAATTAACGTAAATTAAATTTTAATTTAGTTATTTC
>CACJQX010000031.1 GCA_902595595.1 uncultured Pelagibacteraceae bacterium
AGAGACAGGTGCTTGGGGAGGATTGTCTTTAACTTTTATAGTATCATTTTTTTGTTTGATTTTCTGTTTTCCAATAGGATTGTTTTTATCTTTGGGTAGAAGGTCAGATTTTCCAATAATTAAATATTTTTCAATAGGTATGATTGAATTTTGGAGAGGTGTGCCATTGATTACAGTATTATTTATGTCCTCAGTAATGTTTCCAATGTTTTTACCTGAAGATATGTTTATAGATAAATTAGTAAGAGTAATCATTGCAATTTCATTATTTGAAGCAGCTTATGTTGCTGAAGTTATCAGAGGTGGTTTGCAAGCACTACCTAGAGGCCAATATGATGCTGCTAAATCTTTAGGAATGGGTTATTGGAAAATGCATATTTTAGTAATTTTACCTCAGGCACTTAAACTTGTGATACCTGGAATTGCTAACACCTTTTTAGCGCTTGTTAAAGATACTCCTTTAATATTTGTCGTTGGACTTTTAGAAATTGTTGGAATGCTAAATCTTGCTAAAACGAACCCAGAGTGGCTAGGTTTTGCGATGGAAGGTTATGTGTTTGCCTCAGTACTATTTTTTATTATTTGCTATGCAATGAGTAAATATAGTTATAATTTAGAACAAAAATATAAAACGGAAAGATAATGTCAGATAAAATAATACAAATTACTGAAATGAATAAATGGTTTGGTGATTTCCAAGTTTTAAAAAATATAAACCTTGAAGTAGAAAAAAATAAAAAAATTGTAGTTTGTGGACCATCTGGTTCAGGAAAATCAACACTTATTAGATGTATAAATAGATTAGAAGAGCATCAAGAGGGATCAATCATTGTAGATGGAAATGAATTAACAGCAGATACTAAAGACATAGAGAAAATTAGAGCTGAAGTTGGAATGGTATTTCAACAATTTAATCTATTTCCTCATCTTTCTATTTTAGATAACTGTACATTGGCACCAATTTGGGTAAAAAAAATGCCAAAAAAAGATGCAGAAGATTTAGCTATTCAACATTTAGAAAAAGTACAAATTGCAGATCAAGCAAATAAATATCCAGGTCAATTATCAGGAGGTCAACAACAGAGATGTGCTATTGCTAGAGCATTATGCATGGAGCCTAAAATTATGTTATTTGATGAACCAACATCAGCTTTAGACCCAGAAATGATAAAAGAAGTTCTGGATGCAATGGTTAATTTAGCTAAAGCAGGAATGACAATGATTGTTGTAACACATGAGATGGGATTTGCTAAAGAGGTTGCCGATGAGGTTATTTTTATGGATGAGGGTATGATTGTTGAAAGAGCTGAAACTAAAGAGTTTTTTGCCAACCCAAAGAGCGATAGAACTAAGCTGTTTTTAAGTCAGATACTATAAAAAATATATAATTTTAAAGCAATAAATTTACATTAAATCAATCGAAATATGTTTATTTTGCATTCAACTAATGCTTGACAGTATTTTAATTATTTTAAATTTCTTACAAAAAAAAATAAATTTTTCTATTGCAGTAACATTAATAAATAGGTTCAATGGTATTTATAAAATTTAATTAAGAGGGGTCTTAATGGAAGATAATTTCAATAAACACTTAGGCAACAAGCTTAAGTTAAGAAGATTAGCTTTAGGTTTAACACAGACCAAAGTAGCAAAAGCAATCAATGTAACATTTCAACAAATTCAAAAATATGAAAAAGGAACTAACGGTGTAAGTTCGATAAGATTACTTCAACTTGCTAACTATTTAAAAGTACCGATAAATTATTTCTTTGAGGATTTTTCAGAATATTTAGTGAATTTAGAAAAGTCACAAGAAGGTCACATGAATGTTAATTATAATTTTTTAGTAAAATTATATTCAGAACTTAATGCTGATCAGAAACTGAAATTTAATAAATCTTTACAAATATCAGGATCAGGAATTTCAAAAGCAGTTTAAAATTAATTTGTAACTGACCCCATATTAATTTTTTAAAGCTATTTAATTTTTTTTTTGGCTCCTCGGGCAGGACTCGAACCTGCGACCAATTGATTAACAGTCAACTGCTCTACCAACTGAGCTACCGAGGAATGTAAAAAAACCAACTTACTTTTTTTTGTAACTAAAACAAGATTTTTTTGGAGGCAACGCCCGGAATCGAACCGGGATACAAGGATTTGCAATCCTCTGCGTAACCATTCCGCCACGTTGCCATCTTATTTTTAGCAAATAGCTACAGATGCCTTTTTATATTAAATTTTTTCTATTAGTCTATTAAATAACGATCCAAATTGATTATTGTTAATTTAGATTATTAAATTATAAACTTTAACATCAATGAGTAGCGATAAATATATACATTCTGATGTAGAAAATAGAATTTATTCTTATTGGGAAAAAAACAGTCTTTTTAAACCTAAAGAAAATTCAAAAAAATTCTCAATTGTAATTCCACCACCAAATGTAACGGGCAGTTTGCATATGGGACATGCTCTTAACAATTCTATTCAAGATTTATTAGTTCGTTACCATAGAATGAACAATTTTGAAACTTTATGGCAACCGGGTACAGACCACGCTGGTATAGCTACACAAGCATTAGTAGAGAAAAAATTAACTTCTGAAAAAATTGATAAAAATGAAATTGGTAGAGAAAAATTCATCGAAAAGGTTTGGGAGTGGAAAGAGCAATATGGAGACATAATAATTAACCAATTAAAAAAACTTGGTTGCTCTTGTGATTGGTCAAGAAATGCCTTCACCATGGATGAGAATTTGTCCAAATCAGTAATTAAGGTTTTTGTAGATCTTTATAACAAAGGTCTAATCTATAAAGATAAGAAATTAGTAAACTGGGATACAGTTTTAAAAACAGCTATTTCAGACCTAGAAGTAGATCAAAGAGAGGTAAATTCTAAAATTTATTACATCAGATATCCAATAGATGGGACTGAAGAATTTATTACAATTGCAACAACAAGACCTGAAACCATGCTTGGTGATACAGCTATTGCTGTTAATCCAAAAGATGAACGATTTAAATCTTTTGTTGGTAAAACAGTTACTATCCCAATTGTTGGAAGAAAAATAAAAATTATCGAAGATGATTATGCAGATCCTGAGCAAGGAACAGGAGCATTAAAAATAACTCCTGCGCATGATTTTAATGACTATGATGTTTGTCAAAGAAACAAACTTGAAATAATTAATATTTTCACTGAAGCTGGTAAAATAAATGAAAACGCTCCAGAAAATTATATAGGTCTTGATAGGTTTGAAGCTAGAAAAAGAATTTTAAAAGAACTTAAAGAAAAGGATTTTTTTGTAAAAGAAGAAAATATTAAAAACAAAGTTCCTTATGGAGATAGATCTAATTCTATAATTGAACCTTTTTTGACGGAACAATGGTTTGCTGATGCTGGTAAATTATCAGTTAAAGCTAAAGAAGTTGTAAACTCAAAAAAAACAAATTTCTTTCCAAATAATTGGTCTAAAACTTATTTCCAATGGATGAATAATATTGAACCATGGTGTATTTCAAGACAGCTTTGGTGGGGCCATCAAATACCTGCTTGGTATGGTCCTGATGAAAAAATTTTTGTTGCTGAAAAAGAAGATGATGCAAAACAACAAGCAAAAAAACATTATGGTAAAGATGTTGAATTAAGTCGTGATCCAGATGTTTTAGACACATGGTTCTCATCTGGTTTATGGCCTTTTGCTACACTTGGTTGGCCTGATGATAAAAAATATGTAGATAAATTTTATCCAACATCAGTATTAGTTACAGGTTTTGACATTATATTTTTCTGGGTAGCTAGAATGATTATGTTTGGTACAGAATTTTTAAACAAAGAACCTTTTAAAGATATTTACGTTCATGCATTGGTTAGAGATGAGAAGGGACAAAAGATGTCTAAGTCTAAAGGTAATGTAATTGATCCTTTAGATTTAATTGAAAAATATAGTGCAGATGCTTTAAGATTTACTTTGTTATCAATGGCATCACCAGGTACAGATGTTAAGCTTTCTGAGGATAGAGTAAAAGGTTATAGAAATTTTTTAAATAAATTATGGAATGCGAATAACTTTTTAATTACTAATGAATGTGATTTTAAGGATATAGATAAAGTTCCAAGTTTAAATGTAAATATTAATAAATGGATTTATTCAGAACTCCTTGAAGCAAAAAATAAGATAGAAAAAAACCTTGAAGATTATAGATTTGATGAAGCAGCTAAAAATGCCTATCAATTTGCATGGCATTCGTATTGTGATTGGTATTTAGAGCTATCTAAAACTATACTCTTTTCAGATGATGAAAAAGCTAAAGCAGAGGTTAAAAAGGTATCCTCTTTTGTATTCAAACAAATTTTGATTTTGTTACATCCTTTTATTCCGTTTGTTACTGAAGAAATTTGGCTTAAGAACAAATTTGATAATGATGGTAGCGATTATTTAATGCTTAAAAACTGGTTATCAGGTGAAATAAATAGGGATAGTAGCACCGAACAAGTTGAAAATATTATCAATATTATTTCAG
>CACJQX010000032.1 GCA_902595595.1 uncultured Pelagibacteraceae bacterium
ATTATGCAGGTCCTATAAATGGTCATGATTTATCAAGCCTAGTTCCAATTTTAAAAAACGCAAAAGAATCAAGACACGAGGGTCCTATAATGATTCATATCAAAACTCAAAAAGGAAAAGGTTATTCTTATGCAGAAAAGGCAAATGATCATTATCATGGAGTGTCAAAATTTAATGTTGAGACTGGCGAACAAGTAAAGAGCAAATCAAACATCCCGGCTTATACAAAAGTATTTGCAAACACGTTAGTTAAACATGCCAAAAAAGATAGCAAAATAGTAGGAATAACAGCAGCGATGCCAGGAGGGACTGGTATGGATATTTTTGGAAAGGAGTTTCCAAATAGAATGTTTGATGTAGGAATAGCAGAACAACATGCTGTAACTTTTGCAGCCGGTCTAGCTACAGAGGGATACAAACCATATGCTGCAATTTATTCTACATTTTTACAGAGAGCATATGATCAAGTTGTCCACGATGTTGCCATCCAAAGTTTACCAGTTAGATTTGCGATAGATAGAGCAGGATTAGTTGGTGCTGATGGATCAACACATGCTGGTTCATTTGATATAACCTACTTATCAACTTTGCCTAACTTTGTAGTAATGGCAGCAAGTGATGAAGCTGAACTTGTTAAAATGATTAATACTTCAGTAGATATAAATGACAGACCTTCTGCAATTAGATATCCAAGAGGAACAGGAGTAGGTGTTGACCTCCCATCAATAGACGAAAAAATTGAAATTGGTAAAGGGAGAGTCATTCAAAAAGGTACACAAGTTTGTATTTTAAACCTCGGTACTCGACTTGAGGAGTGCAAGTTAGCTGTAGAGGAATTAAAAGCAAAAGGAGTTTCAACAACTTTGATAGACGCTAGGTTTGCTAAGCCTTTAGACGAAGAACTTATACTAAAATGTGCTAAGGAACATGAGCTTATGATAACTATTGAAGAGGGATCAATAGGTGGTTTCGGTTCTCATGTTAAAAATTTATTAGCTGAAAGAGGAGTATTTGACAAAGGTTTAAAATTTAGATCAATGACTTTACCAGATGAGTTTATTGAACAAAATGATCCAAAAAAAATGTACGATAAAGCTGGATTAAACAGTTCTCAAATTTCTAAGAAAATTGCTGATATTTTGTTTCAAAAGGAAACAATAAGAGTTGTGAAAAATTAGTTTAAGTTAACTACATTGGGCTTTATTCATTAAGTAGTGGTCAAGTAAAACACAGTTCATCATAGCTTCACCAATTGGTACAGCTCTAATTCCTACACAAGGATCATGTCTGCCTCTAACAGATATTGAAGTATTTTTCCCAAATTTATTTATAGTTTTTCTACTAGTTAAAATTGACGATGTTGGTTTGACAGCAAAAGATGCAACAATTTCTTGTCCAGTAGAAATTCCACCAAGAATTCCACCAGCGTTATTTGAATTGAATTTTAATTTGATTCCTTTTGAGGAAATTTCATCTGAATTTTGTTCTCCACTTAATTGTGCCGAGTTCATTCCTGCACCAATATTTACACCTTTGACTGCATTAATACTCATTAGACCTGAAGCTATGTCAGTATCCAATTTTGAATAAATTGGAGCACCTAAACCAATTGGAATACCTCTTGCTCGTATTTCAATCACTGCTCCACATGAGGATCCTGATTTTCTTATACCAAGCAAATATTTTTCCCATAATTTAATCATTGATTTATCTGGACAAAAAAATGGATTTTTTGAAATTACTTTATCGTTCCATTGATTTGTATCACATCCAAGAATTCCTAGCTGAGTTACTGCACCAATTACTTTAAATTTTTTACCTAATTTTTTTTGAAGTACAACTTTTGCTATTGCACCGGCCGCAACTCTTGCTGCAGTTTCTCTAGCAGAGGATCTGCCACCACCTCTATAGTCTCTAATTCCATATTTTTTAAAATAAGTTAAATCTGCATGACCTGGTCTGAACTTATTTTTAATATTGCTATAATCTTTGGATCTCATATCTTTGTTGTAGATTATAAGAGAAATAGGTGTTCCTGTAGTTTTACCCTCAAATACTCCTGACAATATTTGAACTTTGTCATCCTCTTTTCTCTGAGTTGTAAATTTAGATTGTCCTGGTTTTCTTTTGTCTAATTCTATTTGAATATCTTGCTCTTTAAGGTTTATGTTTGGAGGACAACCATCAACAATACAACCAATTGCAGGTCCATGAGACTCTCCCCAAGTTGTAAAACGAAATAGCTTTCCAAAAGTATTAAATGACATTATTTATATTATATAGATTATTTTGTTTAAATTATGAATCAAAAAAACTCTTTAGGTCTTAATAGTTGCTTTCTTGATATAGATGATCCAATTCATTTATTTAATGAATGGATGGAGGAAGCAAAGAAAACTGAGCCAAATGATCCAAACGCTGTTGCTTTGGCTACATCAGATAAAAATAACATTCCCTCAGTTAGAATGGTTTTACTTAAAGATTTCAACAAAGAAGGATTTGTATTTTATACAAATTTAAATAGTCAAAAGGGAAATGAATTAAAAGAAAATCCGCATGCTGCGATGTGTTTCCATTGGAAAAGTCTCCTAAGACAAATAAGAATTACTGGGAAGGTGTCATTAGTTTCTGATCAGGTTGCAGATAAATATTATTCATCTAGAGCGTATGAAAGTCGGATTGGAGCATGGGCTTCAAAGCAAAGTGAAGAATTAAATTCGCGAGAACAATTGTTAAAATCTATACAAGATTACAAAAAAAAATATAGCAACAAATCTGATGTACCAAGACCAAATCACTGGTCTGGATGGATTTTATCTCCAGATAGAATTGAATTTTGGCTAGATGGTCAGAACAGAATCCACGAGAGATTAAAATATAATAAAGATAACTCCGGGAAGTGGAAAAAGTCTTTATTAAGTCCTTAAAAATTTCTTGATAAACTAAATGATGTTAATCTTTTAAGAATATTTTTTTCTTCAGATTCTTTAAATACACTTAGAGAATTTGAGGCTAAATTTATATAGTGCTGCGCTTTTTGATAGCATTCCTGAATTATTTTATACTTGTTTATAAAAGCAATAATTTCATTAAAGTCATCTTTTGTTCTTAACTCTTTTTTAAACATATTTGATAAAATTTTCTGTTCATCATTTCCTAATTTTTGAAAAAGTAAAATTATTGGTAAGGTAATTTTTCCTTCAAAAAAATCTTGACCAATTTTTTTACCAAATAGTTTGAGCTCAGCATTATAGTCTAGTGTATCATCTGCTATTTGAAAAGTTAATCCCAAGTTTCTTCCATAAAATTCTAAAGCATCTTTTTCTTTATTTTCTGCATCAGATAAAATTGCACCAACTTTAGTTGCTGCTGCAAACAACTCAGCAGTTTTAGCTGAGATTATTTTTAAATATGTTTCTTCCAGCATATCAACTTCACCTTTGTGTTGAAGTTGAAGAACTTCTCCTTGAGCAATTTTAGATGAGGTGGATGATAATAATTTTAAAACTTCTAGGTTTCCGTCTTCTACCATCATTTCAAAACATC
>CACJQX010000033.1 GCA_902595595.1 uncultured Pelagibacteraceae bacterium
TTGACAACAAGATCTCCTGGAAAGCCTTGATCGTTATTTGCTGAATTAAGTTGATATACTATTTTATTTTTTGTTTGATTTAATTTTTTCCATGGGAGAATTGAGAAACCCACTTTACCACCATGAAGTATATTTTTTCCCTCATTTGCATTTAAATTAAATTTTTTATTCCCAATCTTAAATTTTGCATTGGAAATTCTACCTGCATATCTTCCACAAGTAGTTCCAACACTTGGATGTTTGTACCTATAGTTTTCTTTTGATCCTAAATTTAAAATTAAATTTATTTTCTTTTTTTTGTGATAAACTTCAAAAAGGCTAGCACCGTAATTAAGAGTTTGAACTCTTAAAAATTTATTTTGAATTATAGAGCTCTCAACTTTCACCTAAATTAAGTTATACCACCGTCAACAATAAAGCTTTGTTTTGTGCATCCAGATGATTGATCTGATGCTAAAAACATTACCATTTGAGCAACATCATTCGGTTTTAATTGTCTTTTTAAAGCCTGACTGTCTAATATAAGCTTTTTGTACTTGGGGGTTAACCAATTTTTTATTTGCCTCTCTGTAGCAATAGATCCAGGTACTACTGAATTAGTTCTAATATTATATTTTCCATACTCTTGAGCGAAAGACCTAGTTAAACCTACTACTGCAGATTTTGCAGTTTCATAAACAACTTTATCTCCCTCACCTAACATCCATGAAACTGAACTTAAATTTACAATCGATCCAGCTTTCATTTTTTTCATAGATTTAACTACTGCTTTAGCAGCAAAAAAATAGTGCTTTAAGTTAATTGCCATTCTATTTTCCCAATATTTTTCATCTACTTGATCTGTTGTATGTCTATCATCATTGGCTGCATTATTAACCAATGCATGAATTGGACCTTTTGTAGAAATAATTTTTTTAATTATTTTTTCTAATTTATTAATATCTAATAGATTGCACTCTATGAAAGTTGGAGATCTAAATTTATTTTTTTTTATTTTGTTTAATAGTTTCTTTGTTTCTTTTAAGTCAATATCAACAAAGTATACTTCGCTACCTTGCTCGCAAAAATGTTCGACTATTGATCCACCAATACCTGAGCCACCACCAGTTATAAATACTCTTTTGTTTTTTAAATCAGAATATTTTACTTTCATCTTATATTCTTTCTTCTGTCATAGCGTCAAATAATGATGTCTGAGTTAAATCAAAGAATAATTTTGTTTCTTTTGCTAATTCAATTTTAATTGTTGAAGGAAATTTAGCTAAGATTTCTTGATTAGCATAATCAAAAGTCATTATCTGTTCATGACCGATATACTCACTTAAATCTGCTCTTAAATTAACTTCAAAATCACTTTCATTAGATTTTTTAAAATAAATATGCTCTGGCCTTATACCAAAGAAAACTTCTTTATTATTCAAACTAGATTTATCTTTAAATTCATAGCCTTTTACTGGAATTTCAAAGTTAGATCCACTTGCTGTAAAAGATATTTCACCCGAGCTTTCTTTTAAACTTCCTTTAATTAAATTCATAGATGGTGATCCAATAAAGTCAGCTACAAAAGTATTGCTTGGTTTATTGTAAATATTTTCAGGTGTATCATTTTGTTGAATTACACCGTGATTCATAATTGCAATTCTTGTCCCTAAACTCATTGCTTCAGTTTGGTCGTGAGTTACGTATACTACTGTTGTTTTTAATTGTTGGTGAAGTTTTTTAATTTCTCTTCTCATCTCAACTCTTAATTTTGCATCTAAGTTAGACAAAGGTTCATCAAATAAAAATATTCTTGGTTCCCTAACAAGAGCTCTACCAATTGCAACACGTTGTCTTTGACCACCAGATAATTGTGAAGGTTTTCTTTCTAACAATTGATCAACTTGTAAAAATTTAGACACCTTCTCTAGCTGTTGTTCAATTTTTTCTTTTGAGGTTTTTGCTTGTTTTAGGCCAAAAATCATATTTTCTCTTACATTCATTGAAGGATATAAAGCGTAAGATTGGAAAACCATTGCAATATTTCTATCTTTTGGCTCTACTTTACTGACATTATAATCATCAATAAAAACGTTACCTTCATTGATTGTCTCTAACCCTGCAATAATGTTTAGTAATGTAGATTTCCCACATCCTGACGGACCTAATAAAACTAAAAAATTTCCCTCATCTATCTCTAAATTAATTTTTTTTAATACTTCTGTAGACCCAAAATTTTTTGATAGATCTTCAATTTTTAATGTTTTCATTGTTATCCTTTCACTGCTCCTGAAGTTAATCCTCTAATAAAATATTTACCTGCTAAAACATACACAATAAGTGTTGGCACTCCCGCTATTATTGCTGAAGCCATATCAACATTATATTCTTTAACGCTTGTACTAGACAAAACCATGTTATTTAAAGCAACTTGAATTGGTGCCGCCTCACCAAATGAAAAAGTTGATCCAAATAAAAAGTCATTCCAAATTTGAGTAAACTGCCAAATAACTGTTACAACAATTATCGGCGCTGATATTGGAAGTAAAATTTTGAAGAATATTTTAAAGAAACCTGCTCCATCAATTCTTGCGGCTTTCACTAATTCTGTTGGGACTGATACGTAGTAATTTCTAAAAAACAAAGTTGTAAATGGAATACCATAAACAGTATGAACCAAAACTAATCCAACAATAGAATTTGATATTCCTAATGCACCTAAAGTTCTAGCCATTGGAAGTAGTATTGCTTGAAAAGGAATAAAACATCCAAATAATAAAAATAAGAAAACCCAGCTATCACCTTTAAATCTCCATTTAGTTAAAACATATCCTGTCATTGCTCCAATAAAAGTAGAAAAAAATACAGCAGGTACAACCATCTTAATTGAATTCCAAAAATAAGGTTTTAAAAAAGTATCTCCTGCTCCATATCCTCTTCCTCCCCAAGCAACTGCCCAAGACTCAAAATTTAATCCACTCGGCCAAGATAAAAGTGTTCCCTGACGTATTTCTTCCATCGTTTTTAATGAAGTGACAACCATTACATATAATGGAAAAATAAAATAAGAAGCAAATAGAATTAAAACAAAATACAAAAACCACCTTAAAAACATGTTTGTATATTTTGATTTTTGCTCAAGCTGTTGGTAAGAAGATGATTTTAAATTATCTTGCATTTTCTCTCC
>CACJQX010000034.1 GCA_902595595.1 uncultured Pelagibacteraceae bacterium
TAGGAGAGTGTGTGTCATTATCTGATTTAAAAAGATTAACTTTAATTTATACTAAAATCTTAGATAATTACTTTAAGTGAAAACTGGCTTAATTACATCAGATACATCTCAAAATCATGATACAGGTCCTGGGCATCCAGAACAAATAGCAAGAGTATCAGTCATAGTAGAAAATTTTAAAAAACATAATAATAAAAATCTTATATGGAAGAAACCATCTAAAGTTTCAGATGATATTCTATTAACCACACATGAAAATAATTATTTAAATTTAGTAAAAAGTTCTTTTCCAAAAAAAGGTTTTTCTTCACTTGATGGTGATACAATCATTTCACCTGGAAGCAAAGATGCCACTTTCGATGCAGTTGGATCAATAATTGCTGCAATTGATGGAGTAGAAAAAAAAGAATTTAGAAATGCATTTTGTGGTGTTCGACCTCCTGGACATCATAGCTCACAAAATAAGGCTGCTGGTTTTTGCATTTTAAATTCAGTAAGTATTGGCGCAAATTATTTGTTAAAAAAATATAAATATAAGAAAGTTGCAATAATAGATTTTGATGTACATCATGGAAATGGAACACAGGATATTTTTTATGAAAATGAAAATGTTCTTTTTATATCAACACACCAATATCCTTACTACCCAGGAACTGGTTCAGAACAAGAAAGAGGTAAATTTAACAATATCTTTAATATACCTTTGCCAGCTGGCATAAGTTCAGAAGAATATTTAAACGTTTTTGACCGTGTGGTGAAAAAATTAGAAGAGTTTAAACCAGAATTTATATTAATTAGCGCTGGTTTTGATGCCCATGAGGATGACCCTCTTGCTCAATTTAATTTAAAAACAGATGATTATTTCACTATTACCAAAAGAATATTGGAGGCTTCTAAAAATTTTTGTAATGGAAAAGTTGTTTCAATTTTAGAGGGCGGTTATGACCTAAATGCACTTCGAGACAGCACTAAAAGACATGTTGATGCTCTTTTAGAATTTGATTGATAATTCTTAAGAAAACTCTAAATAAAAAATTTCATGAAGTTATATAAAATAAAAAAATCTGGCATTGATAATAAAGGAAGAGGACTTTATGCAACTCGTGACATTAAAGAGGGAACCAAAATAATTGACTATGTCGGAAAACTTATAACAAAAAAACAAACACAAGATTCTGATAAATATGATAATAATAAACCAATATATTTATTCACAATAAATAAAAGATACGATCTAGATGGAGATTTTCCATGGAATACCGCAGGCTTAATTAATCATTCTTGTGATAATAATTGTGACTATGATGGAAAGGGATTGAAAATTTGGGTCAAAGCAATCAAAGATATTAAAAAAGGTGAGGAGTTTACCTGTGATTATGGATTTGGTTATGATGAAAATTACAAACAATTTCCTTGTAAATGTAAATCAAAAAACTGTTGTGGGTATATTGTAAGAGCTGAGTCTAGATGGCGAATAAATAAAAAGTTTGCTATGAGCAATAAAAATAAATTAATAAAGAACTCTAAATAAAAATAAACCACTTGGTGGTGCTGGAGGAGCACACAGTGTTCTTTTTTTTGACTTAAATCTCTTTTCAAAAGTTTTCAAATCCCATTTAGTTTCTCCCAAGTATTTTAAACAACCAACCATAGATCTAACCTGGTGTTGTAAAAATGATTGAGAACTAAATTGAAATTCAATTTTATTTTTTGATGATTTAATTTTGATCGATTTAATAGTTTTAATTGGACTTTTAGCGTGACAGCTTGAAGATCTAAAAGTTGAATAATCATTAGTTCCTAATAACTTTTTTGCACCCTTTTTCATTAATTCTAAATTTAAAGGCCTACGAACATGCCATGCTCTATTATTTTCAATTATTGGTTGGCTTATTTGATTAAAAATAAAGTATTTATAAATTCTTTGTTTTGCTGAAAATCTAGCATGAAATTTATTATTTTTTTTTTTTATATTTTTAATTGCAATGTCTTTTAAATTTAAAAAATGATTAATGGATTTTAAAAATTTAATTTTATCAGTTATTTTATTTTTGCAATCAAAGTGTGCAGATTGCTCAAATGCATGAACCCCTGCATCAGTTCTTCCTTGACCATGTATAATAATTTTTTCTTTTAATAATTTAGATAATTTTTCTTGAATTAATCCTTGAATTGTTGGGCCCTTTTTTTGGACTTGCCATCCTCTAAAATTTGTCCCTACATACTCAATAAGTATTTGGTATCTATTCATTATAAAAATGAACCCTTTTTAATTTGTGTTCCCAAAACAAATTCTCCAATACTTTGTGGCTTTTTTCCTTGTCTTTGTATTTCTTTGATTTTTACTGATTTTTTATCTCCACATGAAATTTCTAAATGGTCAGATAAAACCTCACCTGGTTTTCCTAGTGCTTGTCCAATTTCTGCTTTTAATATTTTATATCTCTCACCGTTAAACATGAAATAAGCACCTGGAACAGGATAAAGTCCATTTATTTTACCAATTATAATTTTAGCATCTTCTTTCCAATTAATCTGCCCCTCTAATTTTTGAATTTTTGATGCGTATGTAGCTGATGAGTGATCTTGTTCTATAAAATTTGCTTTATCCTCATATATATCATCTATATTATCTAAAATTTTCTCTGCAGCTAAACTTGATAGCTTTTCATTAATATCTTCAGCATTTAAATTATTTTCTATATTAATTTTATAAACATTACATACCGGTCCTGTATCTAGTTTCTCCCCTATTTTCATAATACTAATTCCTGTCTCTTTATCTAAATTCATAATTGATCTTTGGATAGGAGCAGCACCTCTCCATTTTGGAAGGATAGATGCGTGTATATTGATAAATCCTTTTTTAGTTAAATTTAAATATGACTTCGGTATAATTTGGCCATAAGCAACAACTATTGCTAAATCTGCCTCTAAAGATTTAAAATATTCTAATTCATCTAAATTTTCTTTTAACGAATTTGGTGTTCTAAATTCTATATTTAATGTCTCTGAAATTAATTGAATTGGTGACTTGTTAATTTTTTGACCTCTTTTAGATTTTTGAGGTGGTTGTGTATAAACACAAGAAATAGGATATCCATTTTGATAAAGTGATTTTAAAATTGGAACAGC
>CACJQX010000035.1 GCA_902595595.1 uncultured Pelagibacteraceae bacterium
AAGAAAAAAGCAATTACTGGATAAACTACTACATAATAAAGGGTCAAATATTTTTTAAATTTTTCAGTAGCAAAGAAACCAATAGTACCAAGAAAAGCTAAAGCTATAAAAGATAAGTTAATACGCCACTGCTCAGCATTTGGATACATACCATACATAAATCTGTTAAACCAAATTTTAATATAAGTCCAACAAGCTCCACTACCTGTACATACATCTTTCGTGTCTCCAGCAATATTTGCATCTAAAATAAACCAACTTAATAATGGTGGGAGCGATTTGATAACCACGAATACAATTAATAATGATAAAAAAGCATTAAAATTGTTTGTATTAATATTTTTATTTATTGAATCTAAAAATTTTAAACCTGAATGATCAATTCTAATTAAATGAAGTCCTATAAATCCTAAAATCAATGGCAAAAAGAAACTGAGAGTTCCAGGTAAAAAAGAAATTAAATCTTTATTAAAAAAAGAATTTAAAAAAACTATAAATATACTTAATGCAACTAGAATTGTTCCTGTATATAAATAAGTATTAAGATTATTTTTATCTGGTTGTAAAAAATTCAATTTATTCATTATTTTTCTTTAATAGCTATTTTTTTATTGTACCAATTCATAAATATTGAAATTGATATACTCAAAGATAAATATGTTAACATTGTTATAGAAACAATTTCTATTGCTCTACCTGTCTGCATCAAAGCAGTTCCAGCGAATACAAGAACCAGATCAGGATATGCAATTGCAGCCGCAAGAGATGAATTTTTTGTTAAATTTAAATATTGATTAGTAGTTGGTGGAATTATAATCCTCAAAGCTTGCGGCATTACCACTAATTTTAATACTTGGTTAGGAGTTAATCCTATAGAAGCAGCAGCTTCTTTTTGACCTTTACTAACACCTTGAACACCTGCTCTTACACATTCAGCAATAAAAGTTGCTGTATATAACGATAAAGCTAAAGCAAGAGATATTAATTCAGGTGGTAACTTTATTCCTCCTTCAAAAGTGTAACCAGATTGAGACAATTGTTTAATTACAGGTATTTCAACTGAAGCATCAACACCTCCTATTAAAAAACTTAAAATTGGTAAAATTAACAAAAGACCTATTGAAATTGATAGAACTGGAGTTTGTATACCATAGTTCTCTTGTTTTTTTCTTGCGTAAATTCTTACAAAAATAATTGAAATTATTGCAGCAATTAGAGAATAAATAAAAATATCTAGATTATTCCATACAAAAGAGGGAACAAAAAAACCTTTTATAGTAAGGAAAAAAACTCCAAACATAGGTTCTGTATCTTGAGGCAATGGAAGTGCTCTTAAAGCAGCAAAATACCAAAAAAATATTTGTAACAATAAAGGGATGTTTCTAAAAAATTCTACATAAACCGCAGCAGTTTTATTGATAAGATAGTTGTTTGATAATCTTGCAATACCAACCACAACACCAATAATAGTTGCAAATATTATTCCTATAACTGAAACTAAAATAGTGTTTAACAACCCTACTAAATAAGCTCTAAAATATGAATGAGAACCATCATATTCAATTAAAGAAAATTGAACATCAAAGGATGATTCTTGTGATAAAAAACCATACCCAAAAGTAATTCCTCTATTTTCCATGTTAACTTGGGCGTTATATGAAAAAAATCCAAATATAAGAATTACAACTAGAAGTGTAAGTAACTGGGGTAATATTTTTTTAATATTCACGATAATTCAAAACTTATAAAAAAAAGGGCTAGAAAAATCTAGCCCTTTTTAAGTATTTATTAAGATAAATTATCTTGCTGGTGGTACATAAAGTATTCCACCTTTAGTCCATAATTCATTTGGACCTCTGTCAGGTAGAATTCCAGTGTCAGCAATATTTCTTTTATAGCTTTCACCATAGTTACCAACTTGTTTGATAATTCTTAAACTCCAGTCATTATCTAAACCTAAAGCAGCTCCTAATTCACCTTCAGCACCAACTAATCTTTTAACAGCTGGATTGTCTGAAGTTTTCATTGAGTCTGCATTAGCAGAAGTAACACCATACTCTTCAGCTTCGATCATAGTGTTTAGAGACCATCTTACGATATCTTCCCAAACAGAGTCACCTTGACGTACAACAGGGCCTAGAGGCTCTTTTGAAATAGTTTCAGGTAAAACTATATGATCATCTGGAGCACTCAATTTAATTCTTTGAGCAGCTAAACCAGATTTATCAGTTGTGTATGTATCACATCTACCAGCATCATATGCTGCAACAACTTCGTCAGCTTTTTCGAAAGTTACTGGCTCATATTTAATTCCTTTTGAATTAAAGAAATCTCTCATGTTAAGCTCAGTAGTTGTTCCAAGGTTAGTACAAGCAGAAACACCATCTTTAAAATCATTTACAGATGATATACCTGAATTTTTTCTAACCATAAAACCTTGACCATCGTAAAAGTTTACACCTACGAAAGTAAGTCCGATGTCAGCATCCCTAGAAAGAGTCCAAGTTGTATTTCTTGATAAGATATCAATCTCATTTGATGTTAAAGCAGTAAATCTTTCTTTAGCACTTAGTGGTGTAAACTTAACTTTGTTTGCATCACCTAATACTGCAGCAGCTACCGCTCTACATACATCAACGTCAACACCAGTCCAATTTCCTGCAGCATCAGCATTAGAAAATCCTGGAAGACCTTGAGATACTCCACATCTTACAAAACCCTTCTTTTGAGTGTTTTT
>CACJQX010000036.1 GCA_902595595.1 uncultured Pelagibacteraceae bacterium
TGTAAAGCTTCCAGCCTCAGCTACAGCATGAAAAATTTTTAATTTATCCCAATCCATTATTTATTTAAATCAACTAATACTCTTCCAGCAATTTCACCTTTTAAAATTTTTGGATAAGTTTCAACTAATTCCTCTAAGCTAACAGTTAAAACTGATTTTTCAATTAAATCAAAATCAATTAATTTAGATGCTTCTCCCCAAATAAATTCTCTTCTCTTTATACTGCAATTAGCGGAGTCCATTCCCCAAACTTTAATACCTCTTAACATAAAAGGAAGTAAATTTGTGTTAAGCTCATTACTGTTTGCATTTCCACAAACTGCTATAATTCCATTTGATTTTGTTTGAGCTATTGCGTTTGCTAAAATTTTTCCACCTACAGTATCAACTACTCCATCCCATAAACCTTTATCTATTGGTCTTGGATCTTTATCGAATTCTGCCCTATTTATAATGTTTTTAGCACCTAATGATTTTAAGTAGTCTAACTTAGAATCTTTTCCAGTTACTGCAGTTACATTATATCCTAATTTAGTTAAAGCCATAACTGCTAAACTACCAACTCCACCTGTAGCGCCAGTTACCAAAACATCAGTAACTTTTTCTCCTAATAAAATACTTTCTCTTGCTTGAATAGCAAAAGCACTCATTAGAGAAGTTAAACCAGCTGTTCCTAAAATCATTGCTTGTTTGCTAGTCAAACTAGCTGGTTTTTTTATTAAAAAATCTCCACTTACTTTTGCAATTTGTGAAAACCCTCCAAAAAAAACTTCCCCAACTCTAAAACCAGTAAGAATTACTTCATCACCTTCTTTAAATTTAGGATTATCACTTCCAATAACCTTTCCTGAAAAATCTATTCCTGGAATATGAGGATATTCTTTAACTAATCTTCCCCCATTCTTTAGAATCATTCCATCTTTAAAGTTTAAATCTGAATAATCTACTTTTACAGTTACATCACCATGTTTTAAGAAACTTTTATCTAAAGATTTTACTTCACGCGAAAAGTTTTCGCCTTCTTGGTTAAGGACTATTGCTTTGAATTGATCCGACACACTAATCTTTTAACGTAGTGCTGATAAATCGTAAATATCTATTTTGATAACTTAAATCTTCTTTGAATTGACCTAAATAAAAATTAGTCACTGTTGTTGCTTGCTCTTTTTTGACACCTCTCATAGTCATACACTGATGAGTTGAATCTATGGTTACTGCTACACCTTTTGCATCTAGAGCTTCCATTAAAGTATTTGCTATCTGAACAGTTAATCTTTCTTGTGTCTGTAATCTCTTTGAAAATATTTCAACTACTCTTGCAATTTTACTTAATCCTACAACTCTTTCATTTGGAATATAGGCAACATGAGCTTTTCCTATAATTGGAGCCATATGATGTTCGCAGTGACTTTGCACCGAAATATTTTTTTGAACAACCATGTCGCTGTAACCTTCAACATCACCGAAAGTTTTATCTAATACTTTTTTTGCATCCTCATTGTAACCTTGAAAATATTCTTTAAACGCTTTTACAACTCTCTTAGGAGTTTCTAACAAGCCCTCTCTTTTAGGATCTTCACCCATCCAAGATAAAATGGTTCTAATAGCTTCTTCAGCTTCTTTATCCGAAACCCTTTTTGTATCTAAATTTTTGTCGTTAGTGTCTTTTACTAATTTCATAGCGCCTTTTTATACAGTAAATACCTGAATTTAAAAATATTTAATATATTCAGATATGTGCTACATAATCACACTTAATGTTCAAAAAAAGAGAAAATATCTACGATATAGAAGAAGGAAATCTTCTATCACCAAAATTTGATAATGATGGGTTAATCCCAGTCATTACTATGTGTTCAAAAACCAAAGATATTTTGATGCATGGATATATGAATGTAGAAGCTCTTAAAAAGACAATTGAAACTAAAGAAGCACACTATTTTAGTAGATCGAGAAAAACAATCTGGCACAAAGGTAAAACGAGTGGTTTTACGCAAAAGGTTACTGAAATAAGAATTGATGATGATCAAGACTCAATATGGTTAACGGTTGATATCGGTGATGGAGCTAGTTGTCATGTTGGATATAGATCCTGTTTTTACAGATCAATTCCAATGGGTCATATTGATAATGCAAGAAAAATTGAGATGAAGTTTTTAGAAAAAGAAAAAAAATTTGATCCAGAAAAAATTTATAAGGGTCAACCTAATCCAACGAAAATTTAATTTATCATGGCGATTAATGAGGTAAAATTTTTAAGACCTTTTGGTCCATCAATAGCAAAAGTACGATTGCCTGATGAAATAATTAATTCATTAAATGAATATGTTGATAAAATTATTATAGATCAAGAAAAATCTAAAAAATTAGATCATGGAAAATATCTGGCAGGAAACGTTAAGCAAGAAATTTTAATTGAAGAGAATTTGCTTAAATCATCTGGCCTGTTAAATTTTTTGGGAAAATCTGTTCAAGAATGGATCCATGCATCTGATAAAAAAGTAATTAAAGAGCTTAAAATTATATCTACTTGGGTTGTTAGACAATTTGAAAATGAATATAATCCAATACACTATCATAATGGTCATATATCTGGCGTTGGTTATTTAAAATTACCTAAAAGTTTTGGAAAACCTTTTCAAACAAGCAAAGAGAAAAGTGTTAATGGAAACATATCATTTATTCATGGTACAAGAATGTTTAATTCTTCATCAATTTTAAACGTCGAAC
>CACJQX010000037.1 GCA_902595595.1 uncultured Pelagibacteraceae bacterium
CAATACTGCTGGTGGAATTACTAGTGGAGATGAATATGACTACAAATTTGAAATTGATAGTTCAAATCTTTGTATTTCAACTCAAGCAGCAGAAAAAATTTACAGTGGTTAGTATATTTGGTTATCGATTGACATTTTTCTTTTTGACTCCTCTCATCTGCTTGAACTGAAAGACTTAAAAGTGAAAATATAAAAATAACTAGAATTTTTTTCACAAATTAAACTTTAAAAAGCTTATCAGATAAATTTTGTAAATTTTCTCCCCAGAAAACTTCTTTAGTGATTTTTTTGAAATCTACATCAAATACCGTAGACATTGCAGAAGCATATATAGATCTTGCATCAATCGTTGAATTTAAATCTCTTCCTTCAAACAATTCTTTTCTCTTAAGTCCAGGCCAATCTGTATGTATTTGTGCTTTTTTAACTAATCCACCTGCTAAGAAAACAGCTGACCCATAACCATGTTCGGTTCCATTGCTGCTGTTTTGTTTAATTGTTCTACCAAACTCTGTTAGTGTTACAATTAAAGTATTATCAAATGCTTCTTTAGACATAGATTGATTTAAACCTTTAACAATTCTATCAAAGTCATTTAAACAATCTGCGTGAGCCCCATTTGTTGCGCCCTGTGCAGCATGGGTATCAAATCCATCAACTTCAAATACAGCTACTCTAGGTCCATTAGGTTTAGATAATTGTTCTCCTGCATTCGAAGCAAGTGACCAATTTTCTCTACTCCCTTGATTTCTAAGATCTCTAGTCATGACTATTTTTAAATTTTCACTTAATAATTTTTCATCATGATCTTTAAATGCTTGTTCAATTATACTCATAGTTTCTTTGCTAGGAAGTCTGTCACCTACTGGATAATAATTATTATTCATTGGGACACCTCTAATCAATAAAGGCATTGGTAAAGCAAGAGCTAAACCTTTTCCTGTTAAACCTGCTGACTTCATGCCTCTTCCAAGCCATCCTGTTTTTACCTGATAAGGAATTTTGCCACCAGACTCCATTAAATTTTGACCATCAAAGTGAGATCTTCCAGTATAAGGTATATTGGTTGCATGCACTGCAGCACCTTGATTTTGATCCCATAGTTTTTTAAAAGTTTCAAGAGCAGGATGAAGATCAAAGTCACTTGTTAACTTCAATGTTCTATCAAGATTGATTTTACTTCTAAGTTTTTCAAATTTCTTGTCACCTTTAATTGGAATTGCACAAAGTCCATCCATTCCTCCACGAAGCATAATTACTACTAAATTTTTTTTAGGACCCTTACTTGCTAATGTTGGTGCTCCAAAACCTGCAAAGTATAATGACGTTAAAGCAGTTGTTTTTAAAAAATCTCTTCTATTTATCTTCATGCTTTCAAAAACTCCGGGTGGTTAAATAATAAAACATTTCTCTCACTAGACCTGTAAACCATGTTCTTAAATAAGTAATCTTTTAATTTATCAGGTTTATCAAAATTATTATTTATAATCTTTTCATAAAATTCTTTATTATCGTTTCCAGATTTCAAGAAATCATAACTTCTATCAGCATAAACTAACCTTCTAATTAATAATTCAGGTGACATCCAATCATCAGAATGATCTGACCATCCATTTGGTTGTTTGGCTCTATAAGGATGATGTCCAATATTTCTTAATACTCTTTCAGGGTACCTTTGTTGTCGAACTGGTTTATCACCCAAAGTATAAGAGTCCATTAAATCTACTGGCGGAGGCCATTTTAAGTCTCCAATTTTTGCTGCTTGGATAAACCAGTTTTCAGGTGTTTGAAACTTTTTAAATTTATTATTGTTTTCAAATGCAACTTTTATTGCTGCTTTATGAATTTCAGTTAAATGTCCATCTGATTTTTTAAAAGCATCAATTATGGGTTGTTTCATTTCTTTTGTTGGCTCATCAGTGATTAGATATCTGCATAGCCTCTCAGCTACAAAATCTCTACAGTTAGGATGATTAACTAAATCTTTAATTACAACAGCTAAAGCTTTTTTGCCTTTTTTATATTCTTTTCCCAAAACATTTTTTTTACCTAATTGATGGTATTCAGAATTAAACCAGACATTACCTGTCTCTAAATTTTTTTTACTCCATCTATGTTGCCAGCCAGTCATTATATATGCTAATTGAATTACATCTTCTTGAGTATAACCAGCTTTCGGGGAAACTGTGTGAAGCTCTAAAAGCTCTCTTGCATGATTTTCATTAATTGTTGCAGGTCTCTTCTTTTTTCTTCTCCAATCCTGACTAGCGGTGACACTTTTAGGACCAGCACTTTCACTGTTATCTAAATGATGTATCATAGCCCAAGAGGTAGTTACATCATAAACCATTTTTTCAAATGTTTGATTTAAATTAGGTCGAATTATTTCTCTATGATATGCGCCAGTTGAATAATTTGCTAAAAAATCTTTTTCACTGATTGCAAAAAAGTTTCCCCAAAACATCCATAGTTTTGCTAAAACTGGATGACTGCTATTAATTCCTTCATTGTGTCTAATCGATATTTCCAATGACTCCCAAAACTTTTGTCCAGTTTTGTGTCTGAGTATATCTTTATGAGTTTTGTATAGTGTTTTATTATCTTTATATTTTTTTCTTAATTTTTCTCTATCACCATAAACCCAATCTCTGTAATGTCCTCTAAGTTCTTTCTCAGTATAAATTTTGCCTTGCCAAGATAATTCTGGAACATCAT
>CACJQX010000038.1 GCA_902595595.1 uncultured Pelagibacteraceae bacterium
TTTCTTATTCAATGAATTATGGAGTCGGAAAATGTATATGGTCTGCTTTAGGTGATGTAACAGCAAATTTGATTCAAGCAACTTTAGTTATTTTTGTCATTGGATCTTTTTTTTCAGAGAACTCAAAGATACTTAATGCGTTTAAATGGATTGGAATAATTTATTTATTATATTTAGCTTATGATATTTATAAATCTCGACCAAAAAGTATTTCAAGCGAAGGAGAAATAGAAAAAAGTAACTTATCTTTTTTTAGAGATGGTTTTTTAGTTGCTGGTACAAGTCCTAAGGCTTGGATGTTTTTTCCTTTTATTTTTCCTCAATTTATTGACTTTAATTCTAATTTATTGGTTCAATTTGTAATTTTAATTTCAACTTACATCGTTTTAGATTTTTTATCTTTGATCGGCTATGCAATGCTTGCACAAAAATTAATAAAGTGGATAACGGCTAATCCAAAAACAATTAATACAATTTCTGCGAGTGTTTTAGTAATTATTGCCGCAATAATTGTTGTAACTCAACAATATTAATTCGATTTGGCCTTTATTGCCACTTGCATAAAATAAAATTTCTTTATTTAATCAATACATAATTAATTAATTAAAGAGGAAATAAAATGAGATTAAATAAAATAATTTTAAGTTTTGTTTCTGCATTAGTAATTTTATTTTCAACTTCAGTTGCATCATTTGCAAAAGTTGTTGGTGACAAAATTATTTTAGGTGCTGCGATTTCCTTAACTGGTAAATACTCATCAAATGGTGTTCATACTCAAAATGGTTATAACATGGCCGTTGACAGAATTAACAGCATGGGTGGTGTTAAAGTTGGTGGAAAGACTTATAAGTTTGATATTATTTATTACGATGATGAATCAAACCCTAAGAGAGCTGCACAGCTTGCAGAAAGATTAATTTCACAAGATGGTGTTGAGTTTATGCTTGGCCCTTACAGCTCTGGTTTAACTAAAGCGATTGCGCCAGTGACTGAAAAATATGGTGTTCCAATGGTTGAAGCAAATGGTGCATCTAGATCTTTGTTTACTAAAGGTTACAAATATCTATTTGCTGTATTAGCTCCAGCTAACTTATATCTTGATGTTGCTATCGAAACAGCAGTTGAGTTAAATGGTGGAAAACCAGTAAGAATTGCACAAGCGTTTGAACAAGATGCATTCTCACAGGACGTTAGATTAGGTATTTTAGATGCTGCAGAAAGAACTGGTTCTAAAATCATAATCGACGATAAATTGCCTAAAGAGCTAAATGATATGGCTGCTACTTTGGTTAAAGTAAAACAGATGAAACCAGATGTACTTGTTGTATCAGGCCACACAAAAGGTGCATTAACTGCGATCAGACAAATTGCTGAAATGAAAGTTGATGTTCCAATGTTAGCCATGACTCACTGTGATGCTGCTAAGCTATCTAAACAGCATGGTAAAAATTCACAGTATGCACTTTGTGCTTCTCAATGGCACAAGTCACTAACTTATAAAGATGATTTCTTTAAAGATGGTATGACTTATGCTGCAGACTTTGAGAAAGAGTTTGGATATGATCCACCTTACCAATCTGCTGAATCTTCAGCTGCTTTATTGGTATTCAAAGATGCATTTGAAAGAGCAAATTCTTTCGATCAAAAGAAAGTAAGAGATGCTCTTGCAGCTACGAATATGCAAACATTCTATGGAAATATTAAATTTGCACCTGGTGGTCAGAACGTTGACAAACCAATGGTACTTTTCCAAGTAATGTGTGATGCTTCAGGAAGTTGTGAAAACAAAGTTGTTGCTCCATTAAAATGGGCATCAGCTAAGTTGATACATCCAATTCCTAAGTGGTCAGAAAGATAAAATAAAATATTAAAGCCCCCTAGTCATAGGGGGCTTTTTTTTATATAACCCAAAAATACTTTTTATGGATTTTCTTGTATTTCAATATCCTATGATAACTCTTCAAGCTTGCTTGGATGGTATTTTGCTAGGAGTTTTGTTTGCATTGATTGCATATGGAATGGCACTTCAATGGGGTGTGATGAATATAATTAACATTGCACAAGGAGATCTTGTAATTTTAGGAGGATACATTGCATACTTTATGTATCTCTATGGTATTCATCCAGCATGGGGAGTAATTGTTGCGCCAGTAATAATGTACTTTGTTGGTATAGCGATTTACAAACTCGTAATTAATAAAGTAGTAGATAGAGATTTATTTATCTCTATTTTAGCGACTTTTGGAATAAGTATTCTATTCATGCAATTAATGAATTTTGCATTTGGTGCAGACGTTGTACTTGCAAATTCTGGTTATGGAACAACTATGTTGTTTGATAACAATGTTGTGTTACCAAATTCAAAAATATTTTCAGCGTTTATTAGCATTGTATTTGCAATTTGTTTGGTTATTTACATGAAAAAATCTAAGCTAGGACGTGCGATTAGAGCTACAGCTCAAAATGCAAGAGCTGCAAAGATTTTAGGTGTTGATACAGAAAAAGTTTATGCTGCAACATTTGGAATAAATGCAGCTCTTTGTGGTGTTGCTGGCGCTCTGATATCTATAACTTTCACTATTCATCCTTACATGGGATTGCCCTACACAATCAGATCTTTCATGATCGTAATTGTTGCAGGATTAGGAAACTTACCTGGTGTGGCAATGTCGGGAATGGGGTTAGGAGTATTTGAAGAATTTGCAGATT
>CACJQX010000039.1 GCA_902595595.1 uncultured Pelagibacteraceae bacterium
ATTACTTCTTTATCTCCATATTTATAGTAAGCAGGCGGCATAATTAAGAATCTATTAAAACCTAAAGATTTAGAAACTCTCATTAAATTAATTGTTTCACCTAAAGAATTTAAACCAGTACCAATAATATACTTTTCTTTATGTTTGCTTGAAGTCAGATGATTTAACAAATTAATTTTTTCAGAGACAGGTATAAGTTGAGCCTGCCCTGTACTTCCAAATATAGCTGCTCCGTGACAACCATTGTCTATAACCATTTCTGCGTGTAGAATGGTTTTTTTAATATCAAGCGTCAAATCATCATTTAAGATCGACATTGAGGCCGCATAAATGCCTTTAATTTTACTCATAATAAAAATTTATATAAAAATATTAATTAGTAAAGTTTATAAATTAACTATGAAAATATTAGCTATTCAAAACAGGATGGGCATAGGTGATACGGTAATTTTTCTGCCTTTTATTAAAGCCATTTCAAAAAAATTTGGAGCACCTGTTAGTTTATTGGTTAAAGAAAATTCAAAAGCGAACGAGTTTTTAAATCAAGCAAATTATATTGATGAAATAATTCACTTAGAAAGAGATAATAAAATAAATCAAAAACATGATGGTTTCAAAGGATTTTTCAAATTAGTAAGCGATATAAAAAAATATAATTTCGATAAAGTTTTTATATTCAATTCTTCTTTGAGATATAACTTAATTTCAAGATTGGCAGGAATTAAAGAAGTATTTCAATACCCGTTATTTGAAAAACAAAATCAACACATCACTGAGCCGGCTAAAGCTATAATAAAAAAATATTTAGATATCGAAATTATTGATAATCCAGAAATTCAAATTGATAATAGTTTAGTTAAAAAAACAGCAGTAAACTTTAATATTAATAATGATGAGCTTAATGTTTTGTTAGGTGTTGGCGGTTCAGGTCCAACAAAAAGAATACCATCAAAAACTTTTCTAGACGTAATGGAAAAATTAGAAGCTTTTAAAAAATGTAGATTTTTTTTAGCTACAGGTAAAAATGAAGATGAGCAAAAAATCTTAATGGAAATATTAGATACAAAATTTAAAGAAAAATGTGTTGCCTTAGACAATCTTAGTATAAAAGAAATTTTACCTGTTATTAAAAATTGTAATGTTGCAATATGTAATGATACAAGTTTCTCACATCTATCTTCAGCATTAGGAATTAAAACAATTACACTAATGGCAGATACTCCATTAATTTATGGTTCTTACAACACAAATATGTATCCAATTATTCCTGATGGAGAAACAACAGTTTCTCACAATACTGGTGGTAAAGACAAAATTAATCCAGATAAAATCTACGAAAAACTATTATCAATAATTAATTAAGAAATATCTTTAAGAACTATCTCTTTTGCTTCATTAACAATAGCTGATAATCTTGAGGTTTCTGGAGAAATATCGGGGTGAATTTTTTTTTGAATTTTTTGGTAAGCTTTATTTAGAGCTTCTTTAGTTGGTTTTTTATTAATGTCTAAATTTAAAATCTTATATGCCTCAGATATTGATAATGATGACGAGTTATTATTTTGATATTGATTAAAAGAAAATCTTCCAGAATTTCTTAAGGTTTGAATAAGCCTATAAAGAGAAAGCAATTGAAACAATGATAAACCTTTAAGTTTAACTAGAGCAAGGCTTGCAAGAGTTAATGGCAATGTGAGTAGAAATTTTCCACCAATAGCAAATAAAACTGCTAATAAAGCCAATAATAAAATTGTAATCAGCCTAACTCCTTTTGACATTTTTTTTGGAGAAATATTTGACCACCATCTTAATAAAAAATATAAGATGACTAAAATTACAAGTAGATAAATAATAATATTCATATATTTCCTTATTTGATGAAAGTACCACAACTTAAAAAAAAACTAGAGATAAAAACTTGTCACAATATTGATTGGGAAGACAATTACAGCTGGATTCATCAAGATAATATTTTGGAAGTTCTCAGAGATAAAAGCAAGTTAGATCCTGAAGTGAAAAAATATTTAGAAGATGAAAATGCTTACACAGATCATCATTTAAAAGATACAAAAGATATTCAAAAAAAATTATTCGATGAAATTAAAGGAAGAATTAAATTAGATGATGAATCTTTGCCCTATAAAGATCACACCTATGAGTATTGGACAAAAACTACAACAACAGGAAATTATTCCATAAAACTTAGAAAAAAAATTGGTTCAGAAAATATTGAGGAAATATGGAATGGAGATCAAGAAAAAGAAAAACTTAAAACTGAATATTTTGGGGTTGGAGATTTAGAAGTAAGTAATAATGATAAATATCTTGGGTACTCTTTAGATCTTAAGGGTTCTGAATATTATACAATTTATTTAAGAGATATAAAAACAAACAAAATTATTTCAAAAGAAATTACGGAAACATCAGGGGGAATAACATTTAGTTTAGATGATAAATATATTTTTTATTCTAAACTTGATGAAAATCATAGAGCAAGAACAATATACAGGCACAAAATAGGAGATTTTGAGGCCAAAGATGAATTAATATTTGA
>CACJQX010000040.1 GCA_902595595.1 uncultured Pelagibacteraceae bacterium
TTGATGCTTTCTAATGCTAAAGGTATTTTTAAAAAATATACGGTTGTACCAATTGTTTTTGCATAAATTTTTAGTTTAAAAGGATCCAGTGTTAATTTAATTTTTTTTAAATCTATATTTATATTTTTATTTATTTGTGAAATTCTATTTTTTATTTGATCGTTAAATTTATCTGTTTCTATACCAACAGTACTAAAGTAAAATATTAAAATAATTAATAGTGACAGAAGTGTGATAAAATATTTAAAAATTTTATTTTTCATTTAATTCATAAAGTGATTGCTCTAAAAATTCTTCAATATTACCATCTAACACTTTATCTGGACTTGTACTTTCAAAGTTAGTTCTATTATCTTTTACAAGTCTGTAAGGTTGAAGGATATATGATCTTATCTGATGACCCCAGCCTATTTCAGATTTTGAGCTCTGGACATTTTGATTTTCCTGCTCTCTTTTTTTTATCTCATAATCATATAATCTTGCTTTAAGCATGTTCATGCATGTTTCTTTATTTTTGTGTTGAGATCTCTCGTTTTGGCATTGAACAACAATTTTTGAGGGAATATGTGTTATTCTAACTGCACTATCTGTTGTATTAACATGTTGTCCACCTGCACCACTTGATCGATAAGTATCTATTCTTAAATCTTTTTCTAAAATTTCTATATTGATGTTTTCGTCTACAACTGGATAAATCCAAACACTTGCAAAACTTGTATGCCTTCTTGCTCCAGAGTCAAATGGAGATATCCTAACCAATCTATGTATTCCTGATTCTTTTTTTAACCATCCAAATACATAATCTCCATCTATTTTGATCGTTGCAGATTTAATTCCAGCTTCATCACCTTTATGCTCACTTATTAAACTGGATTTAAAATTTTTTTTATCAGACCATTTTAAATACATTCTTCTTAGCATATCAGCCCAATCTTGACTTTCTGTGCCTCCAGCACCAGCATGTATTTCTATATAACAATTTAAAGGGTCTGCTTCATTAGATAAAAAACATTTAATTTCATTTTTTTTAGCTTCACTTCTTAAGTCTTTAATATTTTGGAGAACTTCTTTTTGAACTTGTAAATTATCTTCTTCAAACGCCAGTTGATTCAAATCATCTAAATCTTTAAGTTTTTCAACATTATCATTTAAAGAATTAGTTAAATCTTCATAAAATTTTTTTTCTTTGATTGCTTTTTGAGAAGTATTTTTATCTTGCCAAAAATCGGCACTTAGCATTTGTGAATTTAAAGATTGCAGTTTTGAATGGATATTGTTTTTTTCAAAGATACTCCTGTATTTTTTGATTTATCTTTTCAATCTCTTCTTTTAAATTTTGATAATTATTATCCATTAGTAAAACTTTAATATATTATTTGAATCTAATCTATCTGAATTTGTGTAAAGCACTTTTCCATCAACCACATTTTCTTTTTTAAAAACCTCAATAATAGTATTCTTCGAGTTAAAATTTGCTTTTTGACCTGTTAAAGGGTCAACAACCATCATCACTGTACCTTTTGCAGCCTTGAATGGTCTTGCATCATTTTTATTAATAGAATCACTTATAAAACTTTTGAATATTGGCAAAGCCGTTTTAGATCCTGTTTCATATTTTCCTAATGGAGTTGGATTATCCGAACCAACATAAACACCAACTAGTACATTTGAGGTAAAACCTATAAACCAAGTATCTGTATTTTTATTTGTTGTTCCAGTTTTACCTGCAATATTTAAATTTAAGTCTTTTAGTTTTTTAGCTGTACCTCTTTGAACAACTCCTTCTAAAATTGATGTCATTTGAAAAGCTGTTTCTGGAGAAAAAATTTGCGTATAGTTATTTTTAATCTCCGGATAATCGTTGGTTAAATAAGAAATTTGATTACAATTAATGCATTTTCTTTTATCATTATTAAAAATAGTATTTCCTTCACTGTCCTGAATCCTATCTATCAGTATTGGTTCAACAAGTTTTCCTCCATTAACAAAAACTGAATAAGCAGATGTAAGTTTTAATAGAGTTGTTTCAGCAGATCCCAAAGATATGGATAAAAGTTCTTCTGGATTATCATAAATTTTTAATGCTTTTGAAAAATCAACTATTTTCTCTACACCAAGATTTTGGGCTATTCTTACTGTCATTAAATTTCTAGATTTCTCCAAACCAACCCTTAAAGTCGAAGGCCCATAAAATTTTTTTCCATAATTTTCTGGTTTCCACATTTTTAAATCATCTCCTTGGTCTAAAACCAGTGGTGCGTCTAGAACTAATGATGTTGGTGTAAAATTGTTCTCTAGGGCTAATGCATAAACAAATGGTTTAAAAGCTGATCCTGGCTGTCTTTTAGCTTGAGTTGCTCTATTAAATTCACTTTGTTTAAAACTAAAACCACCACTTAGTGCTAAAACTCTTCCAGTAAATGGATCCATCACAACAA
>CACJQX010000041.1 GCA_902595595.1 uncultured Pelagibacteraceae bacterium
CAGTATTTCTTTTAGCTGGTTCTACAACAATTTTATATTTGTTTATTTTGTTTTTTCTTAAATGCTGTTTTACTTTGTTTAAGTATTTCTTATTGGTGCTAATGATTGGAGAGTCGTAAATTGATGCTTTTGTTCTCTCAAGTGTTTTTCCAAGTAAAGTCCAATTACCAAAATCAATAAACTGTTTTGCTTGATGATTTTTAGAATTTGGCCAAAGTCGAGTTCCAGCACCTCCACATAAAATAACTGGACGAATTTTCATTAAATTTCTGAATAATCCTTAACTTCTTTTTTCTTACCTGGATGAGTTGGCGCTCCTAAATATGCAGGTCCAACTGTTTGTGCATATTTCCATAAAGTACCTGATCCAAAATCTGATTTTCTAGCCTTCCATTTTCTTTTTCTTGCAGCCATTTCTTTTTTAGAAAGTCTTACATTGATAGTTCCTTTTTTGGCATCAATATCGATGATATCTCCTGTACGTAAAAGGCCTATAGGACCCCCTAGAGCGGCCTCAGGGCCCACGTGACCGACACAAAAGCCTCTTGTGGCCCCAGAGAACCTACCATCAGTAATAAGGGCTACTTTCTCACCTTTTCCCTGTCCGTAGATTGCACCTGTTGTCGATAACATTTCTCTCATACCAGGACCTCCAACTGGTCCTTCGTATCTAATTATAATTACATCACCATCATTATACTTTCTGCTTTGAACAGCTTTCATTGCACTTTCCTCATTATCAAAGCATCTTGCTTTTCCAGTGAATTGTAATTTTTTAAGTCCAGCAACTTTAACAATTGCACCTTCTGGAGCTAAGTTTCCTTTTAATCCAACAACTCCTCCTGTTGGTGATAATGGATTTTTATAAGATCTCATTACTTTTTGTTTTGGATTAAATTTTATTCCTTTTAAATTTTCCTTCATAGTTTTTCCAGTAACCGTCATGCAATCACCATGAATATATCCACCTTCATATAAAGTTTTTAATAACATTGGAACACCACCTGCTAACCACATATCTTTTGCAACATATTTTCCACCTGGTTTTAAATCTGCAAGATAAGGTGTTCTTTTAAAAATTTTAGCAACATCCATTAAATCAAATTTAATTCCAGCTTCATTTGCAATTGCTGGTAAATGTAGTCCTGCATTAGTAGATCCACCAGTTGCAGCAACAACTGTTGCAGCATTTTCTAAAGCTTTTTTAGTTACAATGTCTCTTGGTTTAATTCCTTTTTTCAAAAGGTTCATAACCATTTTACCACTAGCTTTTGCGTATTTATCTCTTTCTTCATATGGAGCTGGTGTTCCTGCTGAATAAGGTAATGCTAATCCAATTGCTTCAGACACACATGCCATTGTATTTGCAGTAAATTGACCTCCACAAGCACCTGCACTTGGGCAAGCAACTAATTCTAATTTTCTAAGTTCTGCTGCAGACATTTGACCAGATGAATGTTTTCCAACCGCTTCAAATACATCTACTACTGTTACATCTTTTCCTTTGTATCTCCCTGGAAGAATTGATCCTCCATATATAAATACACTTGGTACATTTAATCTAACCATAGACATCATTAGACCTGGTAATGATTTATCACATCCTGCAATCCCTACTAATGCATCATAACAATGACCTCTAACAGTAAGTTCTGCTGAGTCTGCAATAACTTCTCTAGATATCAATGAAGATTTCATTCCTTCATGACCCATTGCGATACCATCAGTAACAGTAATTGTGCAAAATTCTCTTGGAGTTCCACCATTAGCTCTAACTCCTTTTTTAACTGATTGAGCCTGCCTCATTAAAGCTATGTTACATGGAGCGGCCTCATTCCATGTAGAAACCACACCAACAAAGGGTTTTGCTACATCTTTCTCAGTTTCTCCCATAGCATAATAAAACGATCTATGTGGAGCTCTATCTGCACCTAATGATGTATGTCTGCTTGGAAGTTTCTTTTTATTAAATTTAGCCATTATATACCCTTTATTGTTACTGATATTTTCTCAATATCATTCTTTAAATTATTATAATTATTTTTTTCTTGTTCAACAATCTCTTTTGGAGCACGGTCTACAAAACTTTTATTCTCTAATCTTTGAGATATTTTATTCATCTCTTGCTCTAATCTACTTTGTTTGTTTGT